>NZ_RZTT01000209.1 GCF_003996995.1 Mesorhizobium sp. M7A.T.Ca.US.000.02.2.1
GTGCGCGCTCGGCGTGGCGGCGACGCTTGCCATGGCAGCCCTGTTGCCGCGCACCACCGGCTCATCGGCCAGGCCCGCCGGTTTCGCCCGCGAGGTCCGTGTGCTGGCCCGCCAGCAGGTCTGGACTTCGCTGATCCTGATGCTGATGCTGATGATCGGCCAGTTCGGCCTGTTCACCTACATCACCCCGACACTGCTGGAGGTCACCGGGCTCGACGAGAACCTGGTGCCGTGGGTGCTGCTGCTCAACGGCGTCGGCGCCACGCTCGGCGTCTTCCTCGGCGGCAAGCTGTCCGACTGGAAGCTGATGCCGTCATTGATCACCATGCTGGCCCTGCAGGCGGTGACGCTGGCCGTCATCTACGCCGTCAGCCCCTATCCCCTGCCGATGGTTGTGGCGATCGTCGTCTGGGGCGGCCTCAACTTCGCCATCGGCACACCGATCCAGACCCGCATCCTGGCCTGGACGGCGGACGCCTCGAACCTCGCCTCGTCGCTCATTCCGTCCGGCTTCAATGTCGGCATCGCGCTGGCCGCGTCGTTGGGCGCCGCGATGCTGAACAGCGGCTATGGCTACCGCAGCCTGCCGCTGCTGGGCGCCATAGCCATGCTGGTCGCCGTCGCGGTGGCGCTGGCATCCTATGTCTGGGAAGGGCGCAGCCACGCCACGCCGCCGCTGACGGCTCCGGCGGAATAGACCACTTCACCCGCGCCAGCGTAGGAGACGCATGGCGTTGGCGGTGACCAGCACGGTGGCGCCGGTGTCGGCCAGGATCGCCGGCCACAGGCCGGTGATGCCGGCAATCGTGGTAACCAGGAACACTGCCTTCAAGCCGAGCGCCACGGTGATGTTCTGGCCGATATTGGCCATGACCGCCCGCGACAGTCTTACCATGCGCACGACGTCCATGACGCGGCCATGCAGGATTGCCGCATCGGCGGTCTCCAGCGCCACATCGGTGCCGCCGCCCATGGCGATGCCGATGTCGGCGGCGGCGAGCGCCGGTGCGTCGTTGATGCCATCGCCGACCTTGGCGATCTTCAGCCCTTCGCGCTGCAATTTACCGATGATGCGCTGCTTGTCCTGAGGCAACAGCTCCGCCCGAGCCTCGATGCCGAGCGAAGCGGCAATGGCTTCGGCCGTGCGGCGATTGTCGCCGGTCAGCATGATCGTGCGGATGCCTTCGGCCTTAAGCGCCGCAATGCCGGCCGCCGCATCCGGTCGCGGCTCGTCGCGCATGGCGATCAGCCCTGCCACCACGCCGTCAGCGACCAGCACTGACACGGTCTTGCCCTGCCCGTTGAGGCTGTCGACGGCGAGGCGCTGCACTTGCGTCATGTCGGCGCGTTCGCCCACCGCCGGACCGGAGCCGAGGAAGACGGCGACGCCACCGACGCCGCCCTCGACACCTTTGCCCGAGATCGCCTTCGCCGCCAGAGCCGGCGGCACCGGCGCACCATCAGCCTTGGCCCTGTCGAGGATCGCCATGGCCAGCGGATGGCTGGAACCCTGCTCGAGCGCTGCCGCTAGCGCCAGCACGGTGCGTTCATCGCGGCCATAGGCCATGATGTCGGTCACCACGGGCCTGCCCGCGGTCAGCGTGCCGGTCTTGTCGAAGGCCACCGCCGTGATCCGGCGAAACCCTTCCAGCACCGCACCACCTTTCATCAACAGGCCACGCCGCGCGCCGGTCGCAAGGCCAGCGGCGATTGCTGCCGGCGTCGAGATGACCAGCGCGCAGGGGCAACCGATCAGCAGGATCGCCAGGCCCTTGTAGATCCATTCGTTCCAGTCGCCGCCAATGAGCAGTGGCGGCAACAGCGCAACCAGCGCGCCGACCGCCAGCACCGCCGGGGTGTAGGTGCGCGAGAAGCGGTCGATGAAGCGCTCGGTCGGCGCCTTGGCCTCCTGCGCTTCCTCCACCAGCCGCACGATGCGGGCGATGGTGTTGTCGGAAGCGGCCGCCGTCACCCGCACCTTGAGCACGCCGTCGGTGCTGATCGTGCCGGCGAAGACGGCGTCAGCGACACCCTTGCGCTTCGGTGTGCTCTCGCCGGTCACCGGCGCCTCGTCGATATCGCTCGATCCCTCGACGATCTCGCCGTCGGCCGGGATGCGGTCACCCGGCCGCACCACGATGACATCGCCGACCGCGAGGTCTTCGGCGGGAACCTCCGATGTGCCGCCTGCCCGCTCGACCAGAGCTGTCTTCGGCACCAGGTCGGCAAGCCCCTGGATGCTCGCCCGCGCGCGGCCGGCGGCGACGCCTTCCAGAAGTTCGCCGATCAGGAACAGCACGACCACGGCGGCGGCTTCTTCCGTGGCGCCGATCATCACGGCACCTATCGCCGCTATGGTCATCAGCATCTCGATCGAGAACGGCGTGCCGGCCAATGCCGCCATCAGCGCGCGCCGCCCGATCGGCACCAAGCCGACCAGCAGGGCGGCAAGGAAGACCCAGCGCTCCGCCACTGGGAACAGATGGCCGATGCCATAGGCGGCGAGAAGCGCTGCCGCGCAGGCCAGCGTCAACACCGTCCGGCGGGAACGCCACCACCCCTGCCCCGGCTCGGCGTGGCCATGATCGTGGCCTTCATGGTCATTGGGGACGTGATCGGCGTGCGCCTTGTCTGAGATCGGCGATACGTGCGCCTCGGCCTTGACGATGCCGTAGCCGAGCCTTGCCACCTGTTGCAGCACCTTGTCTTCCGGCAGCGCGCCGCCGTGGCTGACCGTCATGCTGGCGCCGGTCACCGAAACCGAGACATCGGCGACGCCGTCGAGGCGACGCACCGCCGTATCGATCTTGGCCGCGCAGGAGGCGCAGTCCATGCCGCCGATCTTGAACCGTGTCTGCCTGATTGTTTCCTGCTTGAGGAGCGTCGTCATCACATCACCTGCCTGTCTTGCCCGCGCGGCGTCGCCGTATGGTCTTGAATGCTGATGTCAGGCTTGTAATTGCTCTAGTGACTAGAGCTTCAAGAGGCAAATTCATGTTTTCCATCGGTGATCTCTCGCGCCGCACCGGGGTCAAGGTGCCGACCATCCGCTACTACGAGCAAATGGGCCTTGTTGCGGCACCCGAGCGCTCGGAAGGCAACCAGCGCCGCTATTCCAGGCAGGAGCTGGAGCGGTTGGCCTTCATCCGCCACGCCCGCGACCTCGGCTTCGCCGTCGAGGACATCCGCTCCCTGATCGAGTTGAGCGGCCACCCCGAGCAGCCCTGCGGCCACGCCGACAAGATCGCCGAGGAGCAACTGATCTCGGTGCGGGAAAAGATTGCCCAGTTGAAGCGGCTCGAGGCCGAGCTCGAACGCATCGCCACGTGCTGCAATGGCCAGACGGTCGGCGACTGCTACGTCATCCGCGCGCTATCGGATCATGCGCTGTGCGCCGATGAGCATGGTTGAGAGGTGCGAAGGACAAACTTGCGCGTCAAAGTCAGCGCCGAGTTCGAAATGAGGGGGTGAACTCAATCCGACGAGATCACCCCGCAACGATCTCGCCCGGCGAGGCACGGTCCACCAAAGCGCAGTCTCTTACGACAAGGGCCGCGCTCCCATCGCTGGAAACACGGCCCGGACGTTGGGTCCTTGGGAGGACTGGCACTCCGACGCGGCTGCGCCGGAGCACCTTTAGCGGTCTCAGGCGATGTCGAAGCGGTCGGCGTTCATCACCTTGGTCCACGCCGCGACGAAATCCCTGGTGAATTTCGCCTTGGCGTCCGCCGACCCGTAGACCTCGGCAAGCGCGCGGAGCTGGGCGTGCGAGCCGAAGATCAGGTCGGCACGGGTGCCGGTCCACTTGACCGCCTTGGTCTTGCGGTCACGCGCCTCGTAGACTTCGTCGGAGCCGGCGGCCGGGTCCCAGACCGTGTTCATGCTGAGCAGATTGACGAAGAAGTCGTTGGTCAACGTACCCGGCCGGTCGGTGAGCACGCCGTGCTTCGACCTGGCCGTGTTGGCGCCGAGCACGCGCAGACCGCCGACCAGAACCGTCATCTCGGGCGCGGTCAGCGACAGCAATTGCGCGCGGTCGACCAGCATGGCTTCGACCGACATCGGCTGCTTGCCCCTGACATAGTTGCGGAAGCCATCGACTTTCGGCTCGAGCGCGGCGAAGGAATGGACATCCGTCTGTTCCTGCGAAGCATCCATGCGGCCCGGCGTGAACGGCACCTTGGTCTCGTGACCGCCGTCCTTCGCCGCCTTCTCAACCGCAGCGACGCCGCCGAGCACGATAAGGTCGGCCAGCGAGATCTTTCTCCCGCCGGTCTGTGCCGCGTTGAACTCCGTCTGGATGGCTTCCAGCTTCGCCAGCACCTTCGACAGTTCCGCCGGCTGGTTGACGTCCCAATCCTTCTGCGGTGCCAGTCGGATACGTGCCCCGTTGGCACCACCGCGCTTGTCGGAATTGCGGAACGTCGAGGCCGAGGCCCACGCAGTCGAGACCAATTCGGAGACCGAAAGGCCCGATGCGAGGATCTTCGCCTTCAGCGACGCAATGTCCTGCTCGCCGACCAGTTCATGGTCGACCGCCGGGATCGGGTCCTGCCAGATCAGCTCTTCCTTCGGCACGAGCGGACCGAGATAACGAACGACCGGACCCATGTCGCGATGGGTCAGCTTGTACCAGGCCCGGGCGAACGCGTCGGCGAAATGGTCCGGATGCTCATGGAAGCGCCTCGAAATCTTCTCGTAGGCCGGATCGACCCGCAGTGCGAGATCGGTGGTCAGCATGGCAGGCGCGCGGCGCTTGGACGGATCGTGGGCATCCGGCACGATCCCGGCACCGGCGCCGCCCTTCGGCGTCCACTGATGCGCGCCGGCCGGGCTCGTGGTCAGCTCCCATTCGAAGTTGAACAGATTGTCGAAGAAGTTGTTGCTCCACTTGGTCGGCGTCGTGGTCCAGGTCACCTCGAGGCCCGAGGTGATGGCGTCGCCTGCAATGCCGGAGGCGTGCTTGCTCGACCAGCCAAGGCCCTGCGCCTCGATGCTCGAGCCTTCAGGCTCCGCGCCCACCAGCGAGGCATCGCCGGCGCCGTGCGTCTTGCCGAAGGTGTGACCGCCAGCGATCAGCGCCACGGTCTCCTCGTCGTTCATGGCCATGCGCGCGAAGGTCTCGCGGATGTCGCGTGCCGAGGCCAGCGGATCCGGCTTGCCGTTCGGCCCTTCCGGATTGACGTAGATCAGTCCCATCTGGACGGCGCCGAGATGGCCCTGGAGTTCGCGGTCGCCGGAGTAGCGCTTGTCGTCGAGCCACTTGGTTTCCGAACCCCAATCGACGTCCTGTTCGGGTTCCCAGACGTCGGCGCGGCCGCCAGCAAAACCGAAGGTCTTGAAGCCCATCGATTCCAGCGCGACGTTGCCGGTGAGGATCAGCAGGTCGGCCCAGGAGATCTTGCGGCCATATTTCTGCTTGACCGGCCACAGCAGCCGGCGCGCCTTGTCGAGATTGGCATTGTCCGGCCAGCTGTTGAGCGGAGCAAAACGCTGCTGGCCGGCCCCGGCGCCGCCACGGCCATCGCCGATGCGGTAGGTGCCGGCACTGTGCCAGGCCATGCGGATGAACAGCGGCCCGTAATGGCCGAAGTCGGCCGGCCACCACTCCTGCGAATCCGTCATCACCTGGTGCAGGTCCTTGATCACAGCATCGAGATCGAGCGACTTGAATTCCTCGGCATAGTCGAACTCTTCGCCCATCGGATCCGCAAGGTTCGATTGCTGATGGAGAACGCCAAGATCGAGTTGGTTGGGCCACCAGTCACGGTTGCTCCTGCTGGAGGATCCGTGTGCAACGGGGCATTTGCCGGCGCTGGGATCATCGGTCTGTGCGTCCATGTTCTTCTCCGATCGTGGCTGTGTTGATCTGTTCAACTGCTGCGTGAACAGGGACGTTGGATGTCCCTGGAGGCGGTCCGTTTCATGGCTGGCGCGATGACCATATGCCCGATACGCGACCGAATATGTTGGATGTCCCGTTGCCGCGGGCATGCGCCTCACCAGGCGGTCCCGGCTGCTCCTCATCTTCGTTGCGACTCCTATAGCAAAGCCGCTTGATTAATTTAAGTTGGATTTCCTGATTACAGCGATAAGATGACATTATGACAAACCTGACGCTGAAGCAGTTGCGTTATTTCGAGGCGCTGGCGCGGCACAACCATTTCGGTCGCGCCGCCGATGCCTGCGCGATCTCGCAGCCCGCCATCTCGGTGCAGATCAAGGAATTGGAGGAAACGCTGGGTACCGAGCTTTTCCAAAGAGGCCCACGCCAGGTCCGGCTGACCAATTTCGGTGAAGAGTTTGCCTTGCGCGTCCGCGACATCCTGCGCTCTGTGGATGAGCTGACGGACCTGGCCCGCGCCTCGCGCGACCGGCTGGTGGGACGGTTGCGCATCGGGGTGATCCCGACGATCGCACCCTACCTGTTGCCTGCCATCATCGGCAACCTCGCCCGCATGCATGACGGGCTCGATATCCACGTGCGCGAAACGCAGACGCAGAAGCTGATCCAGGAACTGGCCGACGGGCGGCTCGACGCGGCCATCGTGGCCTTGCCGGTGTGGGAACGCTCACTGACGGAAATCGTGCTGTTTGCCGAGAACTTCGTGCTGGTCCGGCCCGGCGAGGATGAGGGAAAGCCGGTGCCCAACCGCGAAATGCTGCGCGAGATGCGGCTGCTCCTGCTCGAGGAAGGCCATTGTTTTCGCGACCAGGCGCTGTCGTTCTGCAACATGCATTCGGTGCGCCCAAGGGAGTTGCTGGACGGCAGCTCGCTGTCGACCCTGGTGCAGATGGTCGGCGCCGGCGTCGGCGTCACCTTGATCCCCGAAATGGCCGTGCCGGTGGAGACGCGCTCGGCGGCGGTCTCTATCGCCCATTTCGCCAACCCCCAACCGTCGCGGACGATCGGCATGATCTGGCGCAAGACAAGCCCGATCGCCAAACAGCTGCTGCTTATATCCGAAGTGGTTCGCCAGGCGGCCAAAGCATTGCGCGCGCAGCACAGTTCGACATCGGTTGCGCACCCTCTGAAGCTGCCGGCAGCGGCCCAATGAAGGCTGGCTGACCGGATCGTCAGCCTGCCGCGTGGAACCGGATTTCGCCCTTGTTGAGGAAGCAGGTCTTGTTGAACAACGACAGGTCCAGAGCGTTCGGCAACCGCACATCGCTGATATCGGGACATGGCTTCTCCGCCGGATCGTATGACCGATCGATCTGCGAGATGAAGACGAGGATCAATCCTTTGTCGCGGGCAAAGGCCTTCAGCGTGCGAACCTGCGCCATCAGGTCCGGGTTTTCCCGCTTCTGATCGAGCAGTTGCAGATAATCGATCACCACCAGCGTGCCGCGCGGCGCCGAACCCAATGCCTTGACGATATAGGCGGCACTGATGGCGTCGGAATTATCGAATGTGAACTGGTCGTTGAACTGCACCGGGTCCGCCCCGATGGCGCGAAACCGGTCCAGCACATCCCTTTGCGTATACTCCAGCGTAAAGAACACACCGCGATGACCTGATTTCATGGCTTCGACCGCGAGCTCGAGGCTCATCAGCGTCTTGCCGTGGCCGGGTCGGGCACCGACCAGAACCATATCGCCGGGCGCAAGTTGCGCAAACAGTCTGCCGGCAGGCGCCGCCTCGGCTGCCTTGGCGGCAAGCAGGCTCCAGTTGGTGAAACCTTCCTGTGCTGCAACACGGTCGAGCGCTTCGTGCAGCGCAATCTTGCCCTCGCGAGACAAAAGCCTGGCTTGACGCTTGAGATGGTAGATGGGCGCGGACAGCTTCATCGCAAAACCTCCTGGTGCGAGCCCTTTTTCGCAACCCCTCCTTATGCCTGGCGCTCGACAGTCGGTTCAGTGATTGGATAGCGCCCTGCATGAACGATGCTTTCCCGGCGGAGGGAGGTGGCGTGGGCCGCGCCAGAATCAGATGATAGCTCAATCCCTGCGGATCGAAAATCGCCGACCTCCAGGGATCAGGCTCCGGACTCGCGGCTCTTCACGATAGGAATTTTTTCTTGACTTCCTGCCCTCAGCTATGGTACATATTTGTCCATGGTGCTGATTTGCGCCAATGACCCGCCGCACAGGCGGGTTTTCGTTTGATGCTCCGTCAGCCAACGCGCCGACGGCCTCCGAAGGGACCCGCCAACCCGAGTTCGTTGCCCTGCTTTAAGGAAGCGAAGACGTCCGCCGCAAGCCTGGAGCCAGCATGTCGGCGTAGGCCGTTGCATGCATCGACCTGCTTTACGGCTCTCATGCGGGTGCGCTAAACAAGATGTGTTTCGCCTGATAATGCGAGACCCTCTACGGTCGATTCCTGGTGGCAACATCACAAAACGCTTCGACAAGGAGAATTGATCCGGTGCGGTTGAGATCTGTTTCTCTGGGTGTCGTCGCCAGCCTTCTCGTCGTCATCGCCGTGGCGGTATCGGCCCGATCCTTTGCCGCACCATCTGCCGTTCCAGCCTGGCTGCAGGCTCATGTCGGCGACAGCGACGGCCAGATCTCGCAAATTGTCCTCGAACGAGCCCGCGCGCTTTACCGGAAGAAGGTCGCGCAAGGCGCTGTCAAGAACCCCTGCTACTTCGCCATGGATGCCACACGCCCCAGCGATCTGGGCAATGGCGTGCTCGGCCGCCGCTACTACGTCATCTGCGAGGCCAGCCAGTCGTTTAGCGCGATTTCGTCAGGCCACGGCAGCGGGCGGAATTTGAAAGGCGTCGTCGATTTTTCAAACGGCAAACGGTGCGCGAAGAACTTCGGCAATGCGATGGATTCATCGTTGACGGCCGGCGGCGCCTATATGACCAGCGAGGCCAAAACCTCGTTCAAGGGCTATTACCGCACCGGCGCGAAGCAGGACGCGGTTTTCCAGCGCACCTTCATCCAGTTCGACGGCGAAGGCGAAGCCGCGAACGCCAGGCAGCGGGCGATCGGCGGTCACGCTGCCCAGGTGCTGCATGGCATGTGCCTGCGCAAAAACCCGAACAACTCGCACGCCGACCATGACGGCTTCGTGCCGTTCGGCAAGCTGGTGGACTATGCCGGCGGTCGCAGCAATGGCTGCACCAGCTGGTCGCCGGCGGATGCCAAGCGGATCATCCCGATGGTCAAGGACAATCCGACGACGCTCTACATCTACCCGGAATCGCGCGACATCACCGCGGTCGCAGCCGACCGTTCACAGCCGGGCGCCTACTGGAACGCGTCCTGCCTGAAGGAAATCGGCACACCGAAATTCTGGCCGAGAAAGACCCTTGAGCCGATCATCGCCCAATACAGGAAGGATCATCCGGCACCGCCGCCACAGCCGCTGCCGATCTGCGAAGCGTCTTGAAGTCCGCATAGCGCCGCCGCGTTGATTAAGACCGTGCTGCTTTATGTTCGTCGTGCGAACCGCATTGATCGGCGGCCCTGCGACCCACCAGCAATGATTCAATCCGATCTCCAAGGTCAGCGCGCCAGCAGCTTCGGCCCCCGCCTCTCTCCTCGGCGTCGCTACTCAAAACAGCTGTGTGCATAAGGGCCGGATGGATCAGACTGGTTGAATGCTCTGGCCGAGGAGAGAATTTCCGGCACCACGTTCAGCCGATTGCGGTGGTTGGAACCAACGGCCTGCTACCCAGTTAGAAAGCCAGCAAGTCTGGTTCTAGCCTTGCCGCCATGTGAATCAAAACCCGCCGACGCAGTCTACGGCCTAGCAGGAATGGCGACCTTGCAGCGGCGGTGGCCCGCTGGGAAACCGGTGTGCCTGCCTCCGCAACCTGGGCTGCACAGCCGCTGACGACAGCCCAGCAGACACCGTCGCCGACAGCCAAACAACAGGAGATATGCCGACATGAAAGCAGCCCGCATCCATGCTTTTGGCGGACCTGAGGTTGTTTCGATCGATCAAGTCCCCTTGCCTCAACCGCTTGACGACGAGGTTGTGCTCAGGGTTCGCGCCGCGAGCGTCAATCCGATCGACTACAAGATCCGCGAAGGTTCGACGAGCGAAACCCTGCCGGTCACGCTCGGGCGCGACGTGTCCGGCACGGTGGAAATATGCGGCACGCGGGCGCATACGTTGAAGAAGGGCGACCCGTTATTTGCGATGCTTGGTCATGACCGCGGCGGCAATGCCGAATATGTCGTGGTCAAGGCGACGGAGGCGGCTGCGAAACCGGATCGTCTAAGCCATGTCGAAGCCGCGGCGGTGCCGCTTGCCGGCACCACTGCATGGCAGGGCCTTTTCGACCATGGCGGCCTCAAATCCGGGCAACGGGTTCTCATCCATGGCGGCGCCGGCGGCGTCGGTCATCTGGCGATCCAGTTCGCCAAGGCCGCGGGCGCGTTCGTCGCGACAACCGTTTCCGCCGAGGACGTGGTTTTCGTCCGTGAGCTCGGCGCCGATCAGACGGTCGACTACAAGAACCAGCGTTTCGAAGAGGTCGTCGATGCGGTCGACCTGGTGTTCGACCTTGTCGCGGGCGACACGCAGGACCGCTCCTGGGAGG
>NZ_RZTT01000020.1 GCF_003996995.1 Mesorhizobium sp. M7A.T.Ca.US.000.02.2.1
GTCGTGGCAATGGCGATCATCGTGCCGGGCAAATGCCGCTGGGCGAAGGCACGCGCTTCGGCCACTACATCGGCGCCGGCGAAGGCGCTGGCCAGATCGATCGTCAGCAGTGGATTGTTTTGCGCAAAGCGTTCGAGCTGTTCGATGGTGCGGTCGGCAACGCTGCCGGCCAGCACCGCCGCTGGGCCGTTTATGGCCGGCAAGCTGGCGGTAACGAGATCGACTGAATTCAGCAGCCCATGCGTGAGCCAGGCCGGTGGCAGATGCGCGGCGACCGAGGAATTGCCGGTCATCAGCGGCAGGTCGAAGGTCGCTTCCGCGATCGCAACCAGGTCGCGCTCGCGGATCGTGTCGGTGACCAGCAGCGTCTCGCCGCCCGCGCTGTGCTCTCGTATGGCGTTGCGGATGGCCTCCGCCCCGGCATCGACGACGAGATAGGGCACCAGCCCGACCTTGCCTTTGCTCTGCGCCTGCAGCACGCGAACCAGATTGGAATCGGTCATCGGCGTTAGCGGATCGAAGCGCTTGGGCGATTCACCCAGCAATTGGGCGCCGCCGAACATGTGTCCCTGATAGACGGTGCGGCCGGTCTCACACAGCGCCGGAGTGAACAGCGTGACGCCGCCGCCGAGGCGCTCGAGCAGCGCCTCGGCGCAAGGACCGATGTTGCCGGCAGGTGTCGAATCGAAAGTGGCGCAATATTTGAAGAAGATCTGCCGGGCACCAGCTTCAAGCAGCCGGTCCGCCGCCGCCAGAACCTGGCGCACCGCATCGCTGGCCGCGATGACGCGTGTCTTGAGCAGGATCACATGGGCAAGATTGCTTGGTGGGATCGGCGCACTCAGTCCGACCGTGCATCCCGTTGGAATGCCGCGCGCCACCAGCATCGACGCCAGCTCGGTGCCGCCGGTCAGATCGTCGGCTATGGCGCCGAACAGGAGTGAAGGCGTCGCGGTCATGCGCCCCGTCTCATGTCCGTCTGCACCATGGCTGCCCGTCTCGCAGTTGCCTGTCTCATGTCGGTGGTCAGGCCATTCGTGGTATCATATACACAGCCCACGCGACGCAGGCGACGCCTGCGCCACTGCAAGAACGGAGAGCGGATGTGACTGCTTCTATCGCGCCGATCGCGCGCGACAATCTGACGACGCGCGTCTACGAGGAGCTTCGCCGCGCCATGATGGAAGGCCGTTTCTGGCCGGGCCATCGCTTCAAGATCCGCGACCTTGCCGCCAGCCTTCAGGTGTCTGAGACGCCAGTGCGCGAGGCGCTGATGCAGCTGGTCCGCGAAAAGGGTCTGGAGATGGAGGCCGGCCGTTCGATCACCGTCGCCCAGCTGTCGCTGGCCCAATATCTGGAGTTGCGCAGCATCCGGCTGCATCTCGAAGGCATGGCGGGGGCGGCGGCAACAACGCGCATCGAGCCACGGGAGATCGACCGTCTGGCCGAGGTGCATGACAGACTGATTGCCAACGAGGACAATGGCCATTGGTTCGAAGCCGTCCGCGACAATTGGGAATTCCATCACTCGATCTACCAGGCGGCGCAAATGCCGGAGTTGCTGGCCATCATCGAGGGCATCTGGCTGCGCAACGGACCGCTGGTGAACTATCAATACCCGCACGCCAGGCCGACCTACGACGGCCGCCACCGGCACCTCGACATTCTCGACGCGCTGCGGGCGCGTGACGAGAACGGCGTGCGCAAGGGCATTCAGCAGGACATGATCGAAGGCGGACGCCTGTTGGTCAAGGTTCTCGAACGGCTGAACGACGGTGCGGTCACGCCGGAGGAACTGCGCCGCGCGGCGCAGAACGGCCGCCTGGTGTCGGCCGTCGGCTGAGCGATTTGTTCCTTCCCACCGCATCGGCGCCGGTCACGCCACCTGCGCCGCTGCGGCCATGCCGGCATCGGCAGCCTGCAGGGCGAGATCTATGTCTTTTGCGGTATGCGCGGCACTCAGGAACATGTTGTGCCGGGGGTGGAAATAGGCGCCCTCGCGCAAGGCGGCCGAGCAGAAGGCGTCGGCCTTTTTGAATTCGGCATCGCCGTCGAAGAGCACCATCGGCATCGACACCGGGCCGGTCTGGTGAAGCGACAGGCCATGCTTCTTCGCTGCGGCATCGAGGCCTGAGCGCAGCCTGTCGCCGGCTTCAGTCATCCTGGAGATGGCGTCGGTGTCGCGCAGCGTGTTGATGGTGGCGATCGCGGCGGCCATGGCGACGGCGCCATACCAGAACGACCCCGTCACATAGACCTTGGTCGCGGCTTCGCGAAACCGGTCGGTGCCGGTGATCGCGGCAAGCGGATAGCCATTGGCGATCGCCTTCGAGAAAGCGGACAGGTCCGGCCGTACGCCGAGCGGTTCCCAGCTGCCGGCGAGATCGATGCGGAAGCCGGCCCTGACATCATCGACGATCAGCGCCGCGTCGGCGGCGGTGGTGAGCTCGCGCGCCCGTCTGGCGAAGGCGGCGGTCGGCAGTTCCTGGTCGCGGGCGATATCGTGGCGGAAAGCGGTGACGACGACGGCGGCAAGATCGCTGCCGGCCTGCTCGACGGCTGCCTCGAGGCTGGCAACGTCATTGTAGTCGAAATGGATGATATGGGCGCGGTCCTCGGCGGTGACGCCGGCGAGCGAAGGCGTGCACCACGGCACGGCGCCGTGATAGGAGCCGCGCGCGACCAGCACCTTGCGCCGGCCAGTGCCGGCGCGTGCGATCGTCACGCAGGCCGTGGTGGCGTCGGTGCCGTTCTTCTGCAGCATCGCCCAGTCGGCATGCGCGACGGTCTTGACCAGCAGTTCGGCCAGCTCGACCAACACCTCGCCAGGGCCGTTCATCGCATCGCCCAGACGACGCTGCCGCTCGGCCGCTGCCTCGACCGCCTGATGATGGTGGCCGAGGATATTGGGGCCCCAACTGCACATCAGGTCGATGTACTCGCGGCCATCGACATCCCAGACCCGGCAGCCGTCGGCGCGCTCGAAGAATTGCGGATAGGCGGAGCCGAGATAGCGCGTCGCCATGTGCCCCCACATGCCGCCCGGAATGACCGAGGCCGCGCGCTCGCGCAGCAACTGGTCTTTGGAGTTGATCAGGGAAGGCATAGCGAGTTCTCCGCATATTGATATATCATATATTGATCTTAATGCTGGAAGGCAGGATTTGCTGACCGTCCAGGATGAGGAAGCGGGAGGCGGCTGGCCGCCTCCCGCGTCTTTTCGCTCAGTGACTGAGTTCCGCCAGCGGCAGGTTGCAGCAGGCGCTGTAACGCACGCCCTTGACGTCCGATTTGTAGGCCAGGATCAGGTTCGGGCTGATCAACGGCAGGATGATCCTGTCCTTGATCATCTCCTCGCCGGCCTGATGCCACAGCTTGGCGGCCTCGTCGCCGCTTGCCGCAAGGGCTGCCTTGTAGATATCCGCTTCCTTCGGATTGAGCACCGACGGGTCGCGCTCCGCGCCGGCGCGGCGCGCCCACGGGCTGCCCTTGGTCATGGCGAAATAATCGACGTATTGCGACGTGCCGTAATAGTCCGGCGCGTAGAATACCGCCGTCATCGGGATGCCGTCGCCATTGACGCGTTCGCGCCAGTTGGCGAAGGGGATCGGCTGCAGGTCGAGCTTGATGTTGATCTTGGCCAAATCCTGCTGAACCTTCTGCATCAACAGCGACAGATCGACGCCATAGACGTTCATGCCGGGAAACGCCGCTTCCATCTCGAAGCCGTCGGCATGGCCGGCCTTGGCCAGAAGTTCCTTTGCCTTGGCGACGTCATAGGGTTGCGCCTCGAAGCCCGAACCGCCGGGGAAGCCGAGCGGGATCGGTGCGCTGATCAACTGGCCCTCGGAGCCGATGGTGAAGTCCAGGATGCTCGGACGGTCGAGACCGAGCGAAATGGCCTCGCGCACTTCGGGCGTCAGCGGAACCTTGTTGGCCTTGGCGCCGGGCGACAGCGCCACATAGATGAAATTGTAGGACGGCACGGTCTCGATTTTCACGTCGCTGCCGGTCATCGTCTTGGCCGTGTCCGGGTCGATCTGCATGGCGATGTCGGCTGTGCCGCTCTGCAGCATCTGTGCCTGGGCCACCGCATCCTTGGTCTGGCGGATGACGACTTCGCTCAGCGCCGGCGCCGTGCGCCAGTATTTGTCGTTGCGTGCCAGCCGCAGTTCCGAATTGGGCTCATAGGATTTCAGCACGAACGGTGCGCTGCCGGCCGAATGCGCCAGAAACCAGGCCTCGGCATTGTCTGTCGTCGAAGCGTCCGCATCGGCCTTGGCGCCGGCTTCGGAAGCAACCTTGCTGTTGACGACCGCTGCGTAGGGCGCCGCCGCGATGTTGAGGAATTCGGAGCTCGGCGCGACCATCTTGACGACCACCGTATGCGCGTCCGGGGTCTCGATCGAGGCGACATTGTCCATCAGGAACGAGGCGCTGCCCTTGAGGTTCTTCAGCCTCTCCCAGGACCATTTCACGTCCTTGGCTTCGACCGGCGAACCGTCCGAGAATTTGGCGGCCGGGTCGAGCGTGAAGGTGAAGCTGCTCTGGTCGGCATTGCCTTCCCACTTCGAGGCGAGCAGCGGGATCAGCTTGTTGTCCTTGTCCAGCGTCAGCAGCGATTCATAGACGCTGGAATTGTAGATCTGGCAGGTGTCGCAGAAGGCGCGGTGCGGATCGAGCGAGTTGAGGTCGATGTTGCGCGCAATGACCAGCGGCTTGCTGTCCTGCGCGAACGTGGCCGGCGCCCAGAAGGCGCTGGTGGCCAGCAGCACGGCTGCCAGCATCTTCGCCCTGGTCTTGTTTCTCTGTAGGATGCTCATGTCAGTTCTCCCATTTTCTTGTCGGATCTTTGTGGCAATGCGTTCGCTCTATCCACCCACGGCAGTGAGGGATTGAAGCGCGGCCTTGAGCTTTTCAGCGCCGCCCAGTGCGGCGCGGTTGAGCGGGGCCGATACGACGGGAGCCGAGAGGCTTCCCGTCACATGCAGGATCTCGTGATCGAGATAATCGAACACGCGATCCTGAATCTCCTGTGTCAGTCGTCCGCCAAGCGATAGCCCACGCTGCACCTGTTCGATGACGGCTACCCGGTTGGTCTTGCGGATCGAGGCCTCCACCAGCGGCCAGTCGAGCCCGGTCGGGTCGAGGCTGCGCAGGTCGATGATCTCGGCATCGGCGCCGGTCTCCTCGACCACCTGGCTGGCGACGGCAACCATGCTGGCGCTGGTGAGCAGTGTGCAGGCGCTGCCCGGCCTGACGATCTTCGCCTTGCCGAGCCGCACGCAATAGTCGCGGTCGTCCGCAGGCACAGGGCCTTCGCTCGGGAACAGCTCGACATGCTCGATGACGACGACCGGATCGTCGCATTTCAGCGCTGAATTCATCAGGCCGATATAGTCGAAGGGCGTCGTCGGCGCGACGATGCGCCAGCCGGGAAACAGGGCGAACAGGCCGGACGGATCGCCCGAATGCTGCGAGCCGTAGCCGGTGTGCGGCGAGACGCGCACCCTGACCACGATTGGCACCGGAAAGCCGCCGCCGAACATGTGGCGCACCTTGCTGACCGCGTTGAACAGCTGGTCGGCGGCAACCAGGCAGAAGTCGCCGAACATGATCTCGACGATCGGCCGCAAGCCGCAAAGCGCTGCACCCAGCGCCACCCCGACAAAACCATTCTCGGCGATGGGCATCGCCAGCACACGCTCCGGCCAGCGCTCCAGCGCGCCCTTTGTGGCGCCCGAAACGCCGCCGCGCAGCCGGTGCACATCCTCGCCCATGATGATGATGCGCGCGTCCTGCTCCATGGCGCGCGCAATCACCTCGGACGCGGCAACCATGAACTTGACCGGCCTGGTGTCGGCCGGCGCGTCCTCGATCTCGAGGAAGCGCTCGCCCTTCAGTTCGGAAAGATCGCCGCGGATCTGGTTGTCGACGTCGCTTGGGTCCGGCCACAGATGATCAGGAATGCGCAGCGCGTTGCCGCTCATCTCGGTCAGGGAATCGGCAGCGGTGTTGACCACCTCCATGACGCGCTGGTCGAGTGTACCGAGGTCCGAAGCGTTCAGGATGCCCATCGTCTTCAGGCGAGCCGCCATCGTCGCAAGCGGGTCGCGCGCTTTCCAGACGTCTTCCTCGGCGCGCGTGCGGTAGCCGAATTCGCTGCCCGGGCGGGCGCCGCTCTGGTGTAGAAACCGATAGCAGAGCGCCTCGACCAGCACCGGGCCGCCGTCTTCCTCAATCGTCCGGCGCGCCTCGCGCATGGCATGGTGGACTGCCACCACATCCATGCCGTCGCATTCGATGCCACGAAAGCCGAGCATAGGTCCGCGCGAGGCCAGCCGCGTCTCGCGCGTCTGCTCGTTGATGTGCGTGGAGACGGCATAGAGATTGTTTTCGGCGAAAAAGATCACCGGCAGCCGGTAGAGCGCGGCGATGTTCATCGCCTCGTAGGCCGGTCCCGCCATCATCGTGCCGTCGCCGAAGAAGGCGACCGAGATGTTGCCGGTGCCGAGCAGTTTGTCGGCGAGCGCATAGCCCGCCGCGTGCGGCAGGTTGCCGCCGATAATGGCGCTGGTGCCTGGGATGCCGGAGGCATCGTCGCGCATATGCATCGAGCCGCCACGGCCGCCGCAATAGCCTGACTTGAGGCCCATGATCTCGGCCATCAGGCCGCGAACCGATCCCTGCATGCCTGGGTTGAAAGCATCATGCAGCGGGTCGAATCCGCCGGGCGTCTGCGCGTTGACAAGCTTGGCCAGCACCTGGTGATGGGCACGGTGGGTGCCGTTGATGCGGTCGCCGGTGCCGAGCACGGACATGGCGCCGACCGCCGTGGCCTCTTGTCCGATGCTGGCGTGGGCCGGACCATGCACCAGCCCGGCATTGGCCAGATCGAGCACCTTTTCCTCGAAACGGCGGATGAGCAGCATCTGGTGATACCAGCGCACCAGGCTCGACACCTCGGCGTCGGTCCAGTCCGAATCGTCGACATCTAGCCGCAACCAGGGCGCCGATGGCTGGATCGATGTCTGCTGGACCATGTCAGCTATTTCCGTTCTGGTAGATGATATATCAAATATTTTCTCAGTCGATTGGGCCGTTCATTTTTCCTGGGCACGATGCTGGCTAGAAGGTTGCAGGCAAATGGAATTAAATTTCATTTTTGCGAGAAGGCAAAGACTAAGCCGGGACGGCGCGGTTCCGCAAGAGGAATTTTGAGACTGCTAGCAGCGCCGATGTCGGTTTCTTGGGCCGACAGGTTTTCTAACGTATTGGATATTGGTATGATATAATCACACCGACATTATAGGAGAAATCATGGCTGCCACCGAAAAGCGCACCTTCAGCCTGCCAACAGAGCAGGCTGCTTTCATCGACCGTCTCGTTGAATCAGGAACCTACGCGACCAGCAGTGAAGTGATCCGCGCCGGCCTTCGCGCCCTGCAAGAGCGCGACGCGGCCGTAGAGCGCTGGCTCCGCGAGGAGGTTGTGCCGACCTATGACAGGTGGAAGGCGGATCCTTCCCGAGTTATCCCAGCCAGCCAGGCTTTTGACGACATCCGCGCTCACCACGCCGCCCGCTTTAAGAGGGATGTGTGAAGCGCCGGCATATTGTTCTGTTGCCGGAAGCCTTAGCGGACTTAAGATGGATATACGACACCCATCGAGATCGCCGCCGGCAACGTCACGGCCATACGCTATATCGAGCGTATCGAAGCCTACTGCCAGGGTCTCGACTACGCCTCGGAGCGCGGAACACGCCGTGACGATCTGCGGCCAGGGCTTCGGGTTGTCGGTTTCGAGCGCCGTGTAACGGTGACCTTTACAGTGGAATCCGACCAAGTGGTGATCTTCCGTGTGTTCTATGGCGGCGCCAATTGGGAGGATGAGCTCTAACCTGCAACGGGAAAAGCGTAACCCGCTAGCTGTCCGAACCCCGGCTATCGGTCGACCCGATGCTGGAAGAACTGCAAAAACAATTCACGCTCCGTGGTGATGTCGAGCTTCTCGTAGATGCGCCGGCGATGGTTCTTGACCGTGCCGACGGTGATAACGAGGCGTTCGGCGATGTTGGCCGTCGGGTGACCGGCGAGGATCAGTTGGACCAATTCCCGCTCGCGTAGTGACAGCTCCGGCCACAGGCTGGCTGGAATGGTCGGTTCCCGCCGGGGCGAGGCGCCGGGGCCTGTCGGCGCTGACGTGCGGGAGAATTCCGTTCCGCGCGCCTTGATGTCGAGCGCATGCAGCGCCTCGAACACCGGCAGCCGTTCATCCAGCAGGGCGATCTCGCTGTCCTTGAATGGCGTGGTCGAGCGGTCGAGGAAGATGCCGAGGCACCAGTCGCCGCCGTCCGCCAGCATGATGCCGACCTCGTCGCAGATCTCCGACTGCGCCAGGAAGCCGGCTATGTACTGGCCGCGCTTGGCCTCATCGTTGGCAAGCCGTTTCAGCGGCATGATGCCCAGCCTTCGCTCGCGTCGCCACGACGCATAGAACGGGTCGAAGACATAGTAATTGTCGAGATAGCGCCGGACCATTTCGTCCGAGAAGCGTCGGTGCTTGATGAATTCGGGTGTCTGCGTCGTCGAATAGCGCGTCACCGTGACGAGGTCGTGCTCGATATCCGCGCCGATCAGGTCGATCAGGCAGTCGACATGCCTGTCCGTGCCGGTGGCGGCGATCGCTTTGGCGAGCGGCGCCCAGATGGTCCCCATGCGCATGCCCTTTTTTCGGCGATGTCAGCTCAGCCGTCATTATGTCTTTAGGCATATGGCGCGAAGCCGCCCATCGAATCTAGCCTTGCGTCAACCTAGACCAGATCCCGAGGCGACCGTGACCCAACCCAATCTCACCGGCCCCATCGTCGGCAATCCAATCGTCATCGGTATCGACGCCGGCGGCACCATGACCGACACGATCCTTGTCGATCAGGACGGCCACTTCAAGATCGGCAAGTCGGCGACCACGCCGAAGAACGAAGCCGAAGGTTTTCTCGCGTCTGCCGAGGACGCGGCGGATGCCTGGGGCATCTCGCTGGAATCATTGTTTTCCGGCGTCAACGTCGTGCTCTATTCCGGCACCGGCATGCTCAACACACTGTTGTCGCGCACCGGCCGCCGGCTCGGCCTGATCACCACCAAGGGCCTCGAGGACATGATCCTGATGGGCCGGGGACTGCAGGCCTGGGCCGACTATTCCTATGCCGACCGGCTGCATGCCGTCACCCATCACCATCCAGATCCGCTGGTGCCGCGCCGCCGCACGCATGGCGTCACCGAGCGCATCGACCAGTTCGGCGACATCGTGCTGCCGCTCTACGAACACGAGGTCTCCATCGCCGCGAAAAAATTGATCGCCGACAAGGTCGAGGCGATCTGCATCATGACCATCTTCTCGCATGTCAATCCGGTGCACGAGAAGCGCATCGCCGAGATCTGCCGCGCGGAGGTCGACAAGGCCGGCGCCGACATCATCGTCTACACCAGCCATGAGGTCCGCCCGGTCATCCGCGAGCAGTCGCGGCTGAATTCGGTGCTGATCGAGGCCTACGCCACCTCGCGCGGCCGCAAGCAGCTTAGGGGTATAGAGGACGTCTCGAAGAAATACGGCTTCAAGTATGGCGTGCAGACGCTGCTCTCCTTCGGCGGCCTGACCTCGATCAACCACCCGCGCCTGCATGAAACCATGATCTCCGGCCCGATCGGCGGCATTCTGGGCGCTGCCTATGTCGGCAAGCTGATCGGGAACGACTCGCTGATCTGCTCGGACATGGGCGGTACCTCCTTCGACATGGGCGTCATCACACGCGGCCAGACGCGGATCGAGAACGAGCCGCTGATGGACCGTTTCAAGCTCAACGTGCCGACGCTGCATCTCGACACGATCGGCGCCGGCGCCGGCATGATCCTCAAGGTCGATCCCCTGACCAAGAAGGTCTCGCTTGGGCCGGAAAGCGCCGGCTCGGATCCCGGTCCGATCTGCTTCGATCGCGGTGGCACCGAGCCGACCATCGCCGATTGCGACGCCATCCTCGGCCGCCTCAACCCACACTATTTCCTGGGCGGCAAGGTCGTGCTGCAGGTCGAAAAGGCGCGCCGCGCCTTCGAGGAAAAGTGCTCCAGCGCGCTCGGCGTTGGTGTCGAGGAAGCCGCGGAAGGCATGATCGACATGCTGGAGTCCGATGCCAACAACGCGCTGCGCCGGGTCATTTCCGGGCAAGGCATCCATCCCTCCGAATTCACGCTGCTGTCCTACGGCGGCTCCGGCCCGTTGCATCTGGCCGGCTGCTCCAGGGGCATCGGCTTCAAGGACATCATCACCTTCCAGTTCGCGGCCGCCTTCTCCGCCTTCGGCTGCACCACGGCCGATTTCATGCGGCGTCATTCCGTCTCCACCCAGCACGACATCCCGTCACGCGCCGACGAGGCTACGCTGGCCGCCTTCGGCGCCAAGGTCACCACGGTCTGGAAAGACCTGACCAAGGCCGCGGTCGACGAAATGATCGTCGACGGCCATACCAGGGAGAAGATCAGGACCGTGCCGTTCCTGATGATGCGCTACACCGGCCAGCTCGAGGACGTCGAAGTCATGGCGCCGCTTGCCGAGGTCAGTTCGGCCGACGACATGCGCAGGGTTATCGTCGAGTTCGAGGCGGTCTATGCCAAGGTCAACCATCGCGTGTCACGTTATGGCGAAGCCGGCTTCACCATCACCGAACTCGGGCTGATCGCCACCGCCGACAAGGTCAAGCCGGTGCTGCTCAAGCGACCGCTCGGCAAGTCTGATCCGGCAGCCGCCCACAAGGGCGTGCGCGAGGCCTATATCGGTGGGCGCTGGCACAAGGCCAATCTCTACGAGATGGATCTGCTTCAGCCAGGCCACGAAGTCATCGGCCCGGCCATCATCGAACATCCCGCCACCACGCTCGTCGTTCATCCGCAGGACCGTGTCCATGTCGATGAATGGACGCTGCTGCACTACACCCACGCTTGAGAGGGCGACCGCCATGTTGGACAAACCTGCCTCGGCCCTGCGCCTTCGCGAAAGACTGCTCGATTCCGAGCGGCTGATGGAGGAGACCGGCTGCTATGACGGCATCACGGAACTCACGCTGCGCAACCAGGATCCGCTGAAATTCGAGACGCTGCACACCAAGCTGCGCGCCTATTGCGTCTCGGCGCGCGAAATGGCCCGCCGCATATCGGCCTCGCCCGGCGTGCGAGAGGTCGGCGAAATGGTGGTCGCCATCTACACGCCCGAGGGCGACGCCATCGCTCTCTCCAACGGCATCATGGTGCATGTCCATACGATGAGCCGCTTCATCAAATGGATGATCAAAAACGGCTACGAGGACAACCCGCGCATCCGCGAAGGCGACATCTTCGCCAACAACGACGCCTTCATAGGCACCGTGCAGGTGCCCGACGTGATGGACGTGGTGCCTATCTTTCATGAAGGCACGCTTGTCGGCTGGGCCGGTGCGGTCTGCCATGAGTTGGAGGCCGGCGGCATTACCCCAGGCGGTGATGTGTGCCTCGCGCAGGAGCGCTTCACCGAGGGACTGTTCGTCTGCGCCGAGAAGATCGGCGAGAATGACGAGATCCGCCGCGACTACGTCATCCGCTGCGAGCGCAATCTGCGCATGCCGATCTACTGGGTGCTCGACGAAAAGGCCAAGGTCGCCTCCTGCATCGATATGCGCGAAAGCGTCAAGCAGCTCATCTCCGAGATCGGCCTCGACTACTGGATGAAGGTGTCGAAGGAGTTCATCGAGGAGGGCCGTCGCGCCCAGCTCGCCCGCACCCGCCAGCTCACCGTCCCCGGAATCTATCGCGGCCACACTTTTTACGGCCACGTCACCGCAGGCAAACCCGGCTTCCAGCTGCTCGGCGATCCGGACTGGCTCTACAATATCCCGATCGAGATGGAGATCACCACCGACGGCAAGATCACCATGGACTTCGAGGGCACGCAGCCCTGGGGCTACCATTCGATGAACTGCACGCCGGCCGGCATGGATGGCGGCATGTTCGTCACCTTGACCCAGCACATGAATTTCGAAGGGCTGGTCAATGACGGCGCCTGGATGGCGACCGAACTGAAACTGCCGCACGGCACCTGGACCAATCCCGACAACGAGATGGTGGCGACCGCCACCTCGTGGGCGCTGCTGCTACCAGCCTATGGCGTTTTCCAGCGGCTTTTGTCGCGCAGTTTTATCGCGCGTGGCTTCGTCGAGGAGGCCTTCGTCGGTCAGGTCAACAGCCCCATGATCGAAATGGGTGGCGAGAGCCAGTACGGCACGCCGTTCGGCATGGCCCATTTTGAATGCGCCGCCGCCGGCTCCGGCGCGCTCGCAATCAAGGATGGTCTCGACACCGCCTATGTCGGCTGGAACCCGGAATCCGACATGGGCAACATCGAGGTCTGGGAACAGTCGATGCCGATGGTCTATATCGGCCGCTCGATCGTGCCCAACTCCGGCGGTGCCGGCAAATATCGCGGCGGCTGTTCCTTCGTCTCGACCTGGCTGATCAACAAGACGTCGCATCTGCGGATCCACACCTCCGAACATTCTTCGCGCGTGTTCGACAATGGCGGCATGTGCGGCGGTTATCCGGCGCCGACCTGCCAGAAGCATCGCGCCGTGCGCAACTCAGACATTCACGAACTCGCGGCAAAAGGCGAACCGCTGGCGCATGCGCCCGGCATCGATCCGCATGTCTCCGACTACGAGCGGAACATCGGTGGCGACCATGTCGTGGTCGAGGGCCCCTACATCACCGCGCCGCACAAATCCGGCGACATCTTCAGCCATTCCTACAATGGCGGCGGTGGTTACGGCGACGTACTGGAGCGCGATCCGATCAAGACCGCCTGGGATGTCGAGAACGGCTTTCTCACCCGGCAAGCGGCGGAGCAGGTTTTCGGCATTGTGCTGAAGGACGATGAAGACGGCTATCCCATCGCCGATATCGACGCCACGGTCGAGCGCCGCGCCGCCATGCGCAAGGAGCGTCTGGCCAAGGCGGTCCCTGTGGTGGATTGGATCGCCAAGGAGCGCGGTCGTGTCGAAAAGGCCGATTTCGCCCCCGAGGTGAAGAAAATGTACGCCAGCGCGATCAAGCTGTCGCCGCGCTTCACCAGCGAATTCAGCGAGTTCTGGAACGTCGATGCCAGATCGATCTTCATGCCGGGAGCAAAGCCATGACCTCGTACAGCAAGGAAGTCCTGGGCGATCTGGCCGCAGGCAAGCTGCCCTGGCCACAGACAAGGCGGATCATGAGTGCCTACAAGGACGATGACCGTTTCTTCAAGATGGTTGCCGTCTATCAGGATCGTGTCGCCTGGAAGGATTCGATCCTGCTGCCGGTCTCGGACCATCTGTTCATCTGCCAGAGTGGCGATGAGCGCATTACCCGCTGCGAATGCGGCCACTCCTTCGGCGACTATCGTAAGAACTGGAAGCTGAAGGCTGCGATCAACGTCCGCAACACCGAGGAGGCTTTGCGCGAAATCTACCCGAACAGCGATCTCCCCGATGCCGAATGGATGGAGATCCGCGAATTCATCTGTCCGCAATGCGGCACGCTGCACGAAGTGGAAGCGGCGGCACCTGGCTATCCCATCGTCCACGATTTCGAGCCCGACCTCGAAGGCTTCTATCGCGAATGGCTAGGCAAACCGCTCCAGCAAACATGAAACGCTGGCGATGGAGGCTGCGCCGGTGTGATTGCCAAATACGGTCAGGCCTGATTGCCTGCCCGGAACGAAGTGGAGACCGTGCGCCATGAACAACCTTTCCGGCCGTAGCGCCATCGTTACCGGTGGGTTCTCGGGCATGGGCTTTGCCATTGCCACGGCTTTGGCTGAAGCCGGCGCGAACGTCGCCGTCGGCTCCTACATCGCGCCGGCCGGCGCCGACAGGTCCGATGCCGCCTATTATCCCGGCGCGGACGAGATCGAGCGCGTGCGTGCGGCCCTTACCGCCCACGGAACGAGGGTTCACGCCGCACACCTCGACGTTCGCGACAGCGACGTCGCCAATCGGTTCGCGGCTGACGCCGAGGCGGCCATCGGCCCCGCCGATATCCTGGTCAATGCCGCTGGGACGACCGCGGAGCAGCCGGTCTGCGGCCATTCCGACGCGCTATGGGACAAGATCGTCGATACCAACCTGACGGGCGCCTTCCGCGTCACGCGTGCGGTACTGCCGGGCATGATCGAACGCGGGTGGGGCCGCATCGTCAACATCGGCTCAACCGCCGCCTCGGTCGGCTGGAAGGACAACCCAGCCTACTGCGCGTCCAAGGCCGGCCTTCTCGGCCTCACGCGCTGCGTGGCGCTGGAGGGGGCAGCGCATGGCGTCACCTGCGTCATGATCAGCCCGACCTGGGTCGAGACCGAACTGATGCGCCGCAATGTGGCGCAGGTCGTCGAGCGCGAAGGCAAGGGGCGCACCGCTGAGGAAGCGATGGCCGAGATCGCCAAAGGCAACCCGCAGCAGCGCATGCTGCAGCCGCAGGAGATTGCCGCACTGGCGGTCTTCCTGTGCTCGGATCTCGCCAAGGGCATCACCATGGAGAACATCCAGATCACCGGCGGAGCGCTTTGGTAGCGGCTGATCTCTCCGCAGATGCCTCGCTGTAAGACAAGGTGACCGGATTTGCCATTGAGCGCCGGGCGCAATAGGTTATATTGCACTGCACAATGGAGACGCCGTTTATTGCACGCCCATATTTGCGAAGATTCCGGCCGGCTCATGGCTTGCCGGCCCTGGGTCGTGTCGGCGGAACCCTGAGATGAAGATTCCAAAGTCCCTGCTTATCGATCCCGAGAAGAATTCGGTCTATGGCGCCTTTGCCGTAGCCGTTTCGATCTGGGCGTTTTCTTATTCGGTCATCTTCGGCCAAATCTTGATCCTGGCCTATTATGCGGTCTGGCTTCCGCTCATCCTGGTCGACTACCGGCGGTTTCTGCGGCATCTGTCCAGCGCCTGGCTGCCGCTGCTGTTTGCGGCCTATATCTGCTTCTCGGTTTTCTGGTCACAGGCTCCCGGCGTCACCGCAAGGACGTCGGTCCAGTATTTTTCCCATATTGCCTGCGCCTACGTAGCTGCGCGCACCGTCAGCGTGCGCACGCTGACCATAGGGGCGCTGATCGGAATATTCGTCGTCCTTCTCTATTCGCTGAAGGTCGGGAGTTATTCCGAGGATGTCCTCGACGGCACCGTGAACTTCGTCGGCGCCTTCGCCTCCAAGAACCAGATCGGCTTTGTCGGCTCGCTCGGCATCTATTTCTGCGTTGTCTTCCTTGCCTTCTACAGGCGCGGCCGGCTCAGCTTCATCCTGGCGGTGCCCGTCGTGCTGCTGTCGGCCTATGTCCTGGTCGCCTCGCATTCCGCCACCTCGATGGCCTCGATACCCGCGGTTCTGGCGCTGGTGGCGCTTCTTGCGATGAGCAAACTTCTGTCACGCCGCTATCGCCGGGTCATCTTCCTGATCGGCGCCGGCCTGCTGGTCGTGACGGCCTTCGTCGCCTTGAATCTCGGGCTGATGGACTTCGTCCTCGGCCTCTTCGGCAAGGATTCGACGCTCACCGGGCGAACCTATCTGTGGGAGCAAGGCTGGAACACGGTCCAGAAATCGCCGATTCTCGGCGTCGGCTATGCCGCCTATTGGGTGCAGGGCTTCGCTGAAGCCGAGCGGCTGTGGAACGAATTCTACATCACCACCCGCACCGGCTTCCACTTCCACAACACCTATATCGAGGCCCTCGTCGAACTCGGCTTCGTCGGAGCGACGCTGGTGTCGCTGATCATGCTGCGCACGCTCTACGGCCACGTCTCGGCGGTTATCTTCAAGGCATGGCAGGCGGACTCGGTGATCCTTTTCGGCGTGATGGTGCTGCTGCTGATCCGCTCCTTCGTCGAGGTCGAGATACTCAACCCCTACATCATGGGTTCTTTCCTGATGTATTTCAGCTTCTTCAAGCTGGCGCGGCTGCCCGTTACCCGCAGGCGGCGGTCACCGGCTCTGGAGCCGGCTGACGCGGCCGGGGGCGAGACTGACTGGCCTCGGTATGCCGGCCATCCGGCGGGCGCCGGTCCCTCATAAACTATCATCTCGCGGGCTGAAGGGAGCGGCCTTCCTTTTTTGAGCAAGCATGTGCTCGGACGGGAAGCCTCGATCCCGAGACGGCTATTATGGTTTCCGCAGGGAGATGTTCAAACAACTGAGCCAGAGCCTCATCCCGATTTGTCGGGTGAGGCTCTGGCTCGAAACACTGGATCGTGTTGGAAGTCGGTCTATTGGCTGGCCAGCGGCGCCAGCTTAATCTTGATCACATCGCCAGGCAGCACCGGAGTTTCTTCCTTGGCGGCTATTTCGGTGGTCTTGCCGTCGACATTGCGCACCAGTGAATAGAGCAGGGTCGGCTGCTGATCATTTGTCATAGCGGCCGCCATCGCGGGATCGCTGGCCTGGGCTATCAGGCCTTTCTGCATGTTCACCTTCAACGCGGCCTCGTTCAGGTCGGCCTCGGTCTGCTGCCGGTCAGTGGCGAGACTTGAACTCAAGGTGTTCTGGGCATCGATAGCATCCTGCTTCGCCTTGCTGATCGCCTGCTTGGCGGTGAGGATGGCGGTTTCGTAGTCCAGGATCTTGCCCTGCAGGTCGGCCACGGACTGGCGCGAATCCAGCAGCCGGGCATTGGCGATCAGGCCTTTTTGCGCCAGCGGACCGATGCTGGCGAGTTGCTGCTGCGCCAAGTCGACCTGCTGCTGCTGATTGACGATCTTCTTCTGCAGCGACTCGATTTCAGATTCCAAAACCCCCTTCAGGTCGTCGAGCGCCTCGAGTTTCAGCTTCAGCGCCTTTTGGTCGGCCGTCAGAATCGTCATCTCGTCCGCCACGATGGCCGGCAGTCTCGGATCGCCCTCGACCTCCTTCGGCACGTCGAAACTCGCTTTGCCGGCCATATCCGCATCGATGCGGGCGCGCCTTACGATCAGTCGGATGCGCTGGTCGTCGGAGATGTCGAACATGCCCTTGGCGGTGACCAGGTCCTTGCCGAGCTGGGGGCCGTAGTCGGCGTTGCGCCTGATGCCGCCGGCGACGCTGATTGCCTTCAACACCGTCAGGTCCGGGACATAAGGAAATTGGCCTGGGTTCTGGACTTCGCCCGAAATGTAGAAGGGCCGGAACTGCGCCATCTCGACCGAGGCTTCCGGTCGGTCCGACAAAGCGAGCTTTTTCTGCAGCGCCTCGCCGATCGCCGCCGCGATTTCGGACGTGGTCTTGCCGGATGCCGGCAACTCGCCGGCGAACGGCACCGACAGCGTACCGGATGGACCGACCGTGTACTCGCCATTCACCGCCGACCAATCACGAAATGTGCCTTCGACTGTCTGCCATTCGGCGACGCGGATGGTGAGCTTGTCTTGCGAGCCGAGGCGATAGTCGCCGGCGGCGGCGATGTGCGGGACGACGAGCGCCATGGCAAGGCATGTGGCCAGCAAACGCGCCCGCCGCAGCCGGCCGGAATCCGGGCCGCTGCGAAAGGCTTCGAACAAATCTGTTTTCAACTCAACGTTCCGATCCGCTATAGCCCCATCGCCCGATGAGCTTGCGTCGAATGGCCGATGCCAATGTCTGGCATTGGCCACCGGCCGGTCAGTAAGAACCACGCGACATCCAGACGGCCGGGACGGTCTTGATGATGATGCGAACGTCCTCGAACAGCGACCAGTTCTCGACATAGTGGCGATCGAAGGCGACGCGGCTGTCATAGGACACATCGTTGCGGCCGCTGACTTGCCACAGGCCGGTCAGGCCCGGGCGGGATTTCAGGTAATAGACGGCGGACGTGCCATAGATCTCCAGCTCGTCGCGCACGACCGGACGAGGGCCGACAAGGCTCATGTCGCCCTGCAGGATGTTGATGATCTGCGGCAGCTCGTCGAGGCTGAGTTTCCTCAGCACAGCTCCGACACGGGTAACGCGCGGATCGTTCTTCAGCTTGCGGGTGGCGATCCATTCCGCGTTGGCGTCCGGGTTGGTGGCGAGATAGGTTGCCAATACCCTGTCGCCGTCCGGAACCATGGTGCGGAACTTCAGGCAAGGAAAAATCCGCCCGCCGCGTCCAATTCGCCTGTGACCGTAGAAAATCGAGCCGCCGTCGGAAAACTTGACCAGCAGCGCTATCATGACAAACAGCGGGCTGAGTGCGATCAGTCCAATCAGTGAACCGGCGATATCGAAGCTGCGTTTGAGCAAGCCGCCGATCGGTGGCGGAAAATCGATGTCAGCCTGCGAAAAGCTCGCCGTGGCCGACTTGGCAACGTCCCTCATGCCGTAAACTCCATGCGTTGAACGAATGGTTCAGCGCACGATACCAAAAAAATGTTGCAGCGCAACACACAATTTACCACCCCATTGAAATAGTCACGTCATGAATTGACTAAATAATAAGCTTGTCATGCACAAATTTCGGCGTATTTAGCACATTTGTGACAATAAATGGGCACGGCCGAAAAAATAGAGGCCTTTGTGGGGCGGTTTTTAGGCGGACCTACCTATTTGCCAAGGCAAGCTGAAAATTAGTGCTTTATCATGCCCTGATGCTTGGTGAAAACCGTATAAACTACTACTTAATATTGTCTATCTTACTGGAAAATGCCGAGGAGAGGAGATCGGCTTAGCTCCCGTTGCGTGCATTGCAGCATGGCAGAGTCGATCGCAAAAGCTCGATCAAAAATATCCGAAGTTGCCCTTGCCGCCTATTGCTCGCCTTAATAGAATTGCAAATTATACCTGTCACGGTGACGACAGGTGGAAAAGGCCGGAAGCAACCGGTCGAGAGTGGGCGACCTTAACAAGCCCACATGACAAGGGACGGCGCTCGGGTGGGGCAATCGTGATAATACCCGAGCCGGTTTATGGGCTGTTGGGTATGGCACTTCCAAAATTCATCCTCGGGATGATTTTCGCTCTGGCGATCGTCGTCGGCTGGTCCTGGCTGGGCGGAGCGTCGATAGGCACGATATTGGTGCGCGTCATCATCTGCGCCGTGATCATTCAGGCCGGCTATTTCGTGCTCATCTACACCATGATCGCCAGGAGCGCGCCGACGCCTGCCGACATAGCCCGTGACGCCGAGCGCAAACTGAACGCACCAGAGGTCGCCGAAAGCGAGAAGCTGGGCGGTGCCAGGCGCGGCCTGCATTGATGCAGATTGCTCAAACCTGCCCCCGGTTCGGACGCATGCTTCGAAACAAGAGACTAGGCGCCGCGTGAATCCGTTTCGGCGCGTCTTGGTCGCCGGCTCACGCGACATCGGCGGGTTCGCTCTCTGACTGTTCCCCCGACAGCATCCTCGACAACCGGCTGCCGGTTTTTTCCTTCAGCCGCTGATATTGGCCGACCTCGACGATACGGCCGTTTTCCATCGCCACCACCCAGTCGGCGAAGGCAATCATCGACGGCCGGTGCGCGATGGTCAGGATCGTCATCGTGCCGCGCAATCCGTCGATCGACCTGGCGATCAGCGACTGGTTCTGCCAGTCGAGCGCGCTGGTCGCCTCGTCCAGGATGAGCAGTGACGGCTTGCGCAGCAGCGCGCGCGCGAGCGCGATGCGCTGGCGTTCGCCGCCCGAGAGCCGCACGCCGCGATCGCCGACCACCGTCTCGAGCCTGAGGTCGAGCCGTTCGACAAACTCGCCGGCGTGCGCCTGATGCAGCGCGGCCCACAGATCGCCATCGCTGGCCCGTGGCGCGGCAAGGCGCAGGTTCGCCGCGATCGTGTCGTGCAGGAGGAACACGTCCTGCGGCACATAGGCCACCTGGTCGCGCCAGCGACGGCGATTGCTGGCATCGATCTCGACGCCGTCGACAAGCATCATGCCGGTGGTGGGCTCCAGCAGGCCAAGCAGCATATCGGCGATCGTGCTCTTGCCCGATCCGGACGGGCCGATAAGGGCGGTGACCTTGCCGGCCGGCAGGCCGAAGGTGATGCCGCTCACCACCACCTTGTCGCCAGCATCTCCATAGGCGAAGGAGACACCGCGAATATTCAATCCCGTATTGAGGGAGAGTGTCCCGGCGTCGGCGAACTCGGTATGGCCTGGTTCGCGTTCGGCATCGAAACGTGCCTGCAGGCTGCGCATTGCCGTAAAGGCGGGCAGGTTGATCAGCACTTGCTGGGCTTGCGTCTGCATGTCCATGAAGCGCGGCGCGATGCGCATGAAGACCAGGAGCAGGACGACGATCTCGGCCAGCGACAGGTTGAAGCGAACCAAAGCCACATAGATGAACAGGCTCAGGCCCACCACGCTCGCCACTTGGAATACCGCGGTGCCGATGGTGCTGTTGCGCACATAGTCGATGTTGTCGGCCTTCATCTTCTCAAGCGTCGACCGCAGCTGCGCGAAATAGCTGTCCTCGACGTTCAGGCTCTTGGCCACCTTGATGCCGCCGAGAAATTCCGAGACCGTCCGGTACTGATCCTGTCGATTGGCGGTCAGCACACGGCCGAAGGCAGTGGCCCGTGTCCGGAAGGGCTGCAGCGCCACGAACATCAGCATGCCGATGACGACGGCAAACAGCGTCATGACCGGCGAGATGAACATGGAAACCAGGAGATAGCCAGCCAGAAGAACGGCGATCTGCACCAGCATCAGCAGTGAGAACGCCGCGCCCTGGACGCGGTCGATGTCGCCGGTCAGGGCATGATCGAGGTCGGAACTGCGCATGCGGGTAAAAACGCCCCAGCGCGCCTTGCCGATGCTTTCGAACAGGTTCATGCGAACGCGGTTGACGAAATCGAACAGCAATTTGGCCATGTAGACCGATTTGAAGCGATTGAACGCCGCCTGCGCTGCAACAAGCCCGACCAGCGCGCAAAGCACGGTCGTCAGTTGCAGCGTGCCGTCAGGCACCAGCCAGCGCACGAAATCATTGTTGGGCAGCCGAACAGCGAAATCCTGGTCGGCGCGTCCGACCAGATGCAGCAGCGGGATGAGCAGCAGGATGGAGATGCCCTCGGTCAGGCTGCCGAGGATGAGGAAGAAAAGCGCCGTCCATGTTCGCCGGCCGCCGATCCGGGCAATGGCCGCGCCGAATGCGGCAATTTCTCGAAACAGCGACAGGCGAAGGATTGGGGGCTTCGACATGGTTGCGCTCACGACCGCCGGTTGCCAGCCGACAGATCCTTTTCGATCAGCTCCACGGCTTCGCCGATCCTGTCCAGGCCCGTCGGGACTTCCAGCCGGTACACGCCGATATGGTTAGCAATCCATGAACATTGCTGAAGATGCGCCGCCGCGAAGTCGTCGGGGAGGGCCGCGCGGCCGAAGCGCGTCACATAGGAGAATTTGATGATGGCCGGCAGGGCGGCAATGGCGGGCAAGGGCGTGATGCCAGCCCTTTCGCCGCGCTCGAGGATATAGATCCTGGTCGCCGGCACCTTGTCGCCCGAAAAGTCACCGTTCAGGCGATGCTGCATCTTGTCGATCGCCGGATGCACTTGCGGCCGCACTTCCGCTTCCCCGAGCGAGATCGCCGCCGCGGCGTCGGCCGCCAGCTTGATCTGCGGAAAGCCCGGAACGGTCATTGGCTCACTCGGATTGGCGAGGTCCAGCGCCACCACGTCATCGGTAAGCAGTCGATGCCCGGCCCGGATCATCGCACTTGCGGTCGTCGACTTGCCGGCACCCTTGTCACCCATGAAGATGGCGCTCGTTCCGGCGGCGGCGATGGCGCTGGCATGCAGGACAAGCAGGCCGCGCCGGTGCAAGAGCAGCGCCATGACCGGGCCGAGCAGCGGAAACGCCAGCAGCGCGTCGTCGACGCCGGGCGCCGGTTCAATGTCGATACGGTTGGAATCGGTGATCAGGAACGCACCCACGGCATGCCAGGCCAGATATTGCCGGTCCGCCTCGAAGCGAAAGTCGGTCGCGGCTTCGGGCGCCGGCTTTGGCAGGTCGATCGCGCCGACGGCGATCACGACATCCGCCGCCCCGGGCGGCGCCGGCTGCAGTTCGGGTAACATCACCTCCGACGCGATGGTCAGACCATAGGCGCGGTAGAAGCGGCGTTCTCGCATGGCCCGGCCATGCGGACGGGGATTATCACTGTATGCGGCCATCGGCTCGTTGCGCGGCATCACGTGGGGCTCCCGCCGTGCTGGAGTTGCCGCAGCCAGAGCGACAGCGAGGCCGAGCGCCAGACATACTGAACATCCAGGGGGGCTGCCTGATCGGGCTGGCGCAGCAGTCGCGCATAGGCAGCACTCACTTGCGGCAGATTGACATAAGGCGCGATGCGGCCTGCATCCGAGACCAGCAGCTGTTCCAGGAGGTCGCGATGATTGCGCAGCATGCCGTTGACGAGATTGGCGGTGAAGTCGATCTTGTCGCGTCGCCACTGCACCGCCTCCGGCAATACGCCTTGCATGGCGCGACGCAGCACATAGCGACCAAAGCCGTGGCTCAGCTTCTCCTCGCCCGGCAATGCCAGGCAGAACTCGACCAGCGGCTTGTCCCAGAAAGGGTATCGCGGCTCGACGCCGAAATTGGCGGCGGCCTTGTCGAGAACCTCGAAAGCATGCGGGACATAGCCGTTCGACAGGATCCAGCGATGGCTCAAGGCGTCGCTGGCCTGAACGCCGGGCGGCATATAGCCGGCCCGGTGAAACCGGTCGACAAGCTCGGTGCGCTTGGCAAGGTCCGGATTGATCAGGTCGCGCCAGCTTCGTGCGCGCTGCACGTGCGCGGGCTTGCGGATCCTGTTCAGGGCACGGTTGGCCAGATGCCTCAGCTTGGCGATGCGCCAGGCCGGCCCGTAGAGGGTCAGGAACTGGAGATAAAGGCCAAGCGTGCTGTCGCCATAGGTATTGGAGGCGCTGCGGACCTCGCGCCACAGATCCATCCATCGGCCGCCATTCGCAAGCTCGTGCAGGTGACCATGGCCTTGGGAAACGACCTCGTCGCCGCCATGGCCGTCCAGCAGCACCTTGATGCCCTTAGCGCCGGCAGTCCGGTAGACACCGCGGGTGAGCGTCAGGCCCGGCGCCAGGAACGTTCCTTCCTGTTCTTCCAGCACGCGTTCGAATTCGGCGAATGGGGCATAGTTGCCGACCGGGATCAGTGTCGCGTCGACCTTCTGCTGGTCGAGAACGGCATCGATGAAGGGCCGCTCGTCCATCGGCGAGCCCTTCTCGAAAACCAGCGAGAAGGTCGGCAGCTTCGGCTTGCGCGCAGCGGCATTCTGCAGGCCGGCGACACAGGCGATAGATGAGGAATCGAGACCGCCGCTCAGCATTGCGCCGACTGCCGAGGTCCCTCGCATGCGGTTGCGCACCGATTGCGAGAACAGATGGGCGAATTCCTCCGATGCATCCGACCGCAAGGGCCGCGCCGACGGCTCGATCTGCCAGTATCGACGCAACATCACCTGTTGCGCGGTGACGGTCAGGCTGTGGCGGGCCGGCAGGCTGAATATATCGCTGTAGGGGGTCGACTGCGGGTCGTCGGGAAGCCCGGCCAGGAAGCCGGAGATCTGGCGCTCGCTGACACGTGCGCGGATACCTTCGACGCCCAGGATCGGCCCGATCTCGGACGCGAAGGCAAAACGCCGGTCCGCCGCGTGGTAGTAGAACGGCTTGACGCCAAAATGATCGCGCGCGCAAAACAGCGATTGCCGCTCGTCATCCCAGATGGCGAACGCGAAATCGCCTTGCAGATGCTCCGGACAGGCTTCGCCCCAACGCAGATAGGCCCGCATCAGCACGATCGCGTCGGCCACCGACTGGTCGCGGATACCGAGCCTGGCCAGCAACTCGTCACGGTTGTCCAGCCGGCAATCGGCGGTGATGGCGAGCCGGCCGCCAGCCATCGTCAAAGGGCCTGGACCGACCTCATCCGATGTGTTGAGCCAGGCGTGGGCAAGGGCGATGCTGGTGTCCAGCCACCAAGAACTGCCGTCAGGACCGCGATGGCGCATGCGCGCCAGCATTTGCTGAATGTCTCCCGCCGCGACCGCCGGTGCGTGTGCTCCGCGCAGCAGGATTCCAGCGACGCCGCTCATCGGCTGCCGTGGTCGACGAGATGGGCGAAGCCGTCGATCGATCCGCCAAGCACGATATGGTTGTCGCTGACCAGCCAGGCATGTGCTTTCAACTGCTCGCCCGTACCACGTTCGATGCCGATGCGTATCGTCGATTCATTGCCTTGGCGGGCGAGAATATACTGGCCGGAGAGCGCCTGGGTCAGGCACGTAGCGTAAGGGACGAAACGGGCCGCGGCGGCAACGCCCCAGGCGACACGCCGCAGTTCGCCCATTGAAGCGCACTGCCGCGCGTCTAGGCGCGTCACCAGGCTGCGTACACGATTGTAGGACAGCAGCGTCAGCCCCAGCCGAACTGTCGCCACCACCAGCAGGCAATGGCCAAGGAAGATCATTTCCGAGCCGCTCAGGGAGAAAATCCTGAACAGCCCGTGCCGGCTTCCGCCGCGCTTCGACTGCTTGAAGCCTGTTTCCCTCGCGGGTTCCTGCCGTAAGGCCGTGGCCCGCGAAACCAGAGCCCGCGGAACTATGGCCTGCGAAACCAGCGCCTTGTGCTGGGCCGACTTAGACAAGTGCCTCATGATGCCGTCTCGCAAGCCCATTATCGGTCAGGCCCTTCAGCAATGCGTCGACATCGGCCTGGCAGCGCACCGGGTCGACATTATAGCGCGCAAGCACGGCGCTGCGGATGTCGCCGATCGACCGGGGCTCCTGGATCAAATCCCAGATGAAGGCGCCGACGCCATTCAGGCTGTAGTAGACATTGGATTTGAGATTGAGCAGCGCCAAGCCATCGCCGAACTCGCAAGCCACGGCATCCTTGGTCGCACTCACGCTATCATGGTCGGCCAGATCATGGTCGGATTGCTTCCCGTTCATCCCCGCACCTCACTGACAAAACGCTTCGACCATCTCCGGTTGGCGCAGGAGAAGTCGGGAGGCTGGCCCCCCGACCCCTCTTACGTCTGCTTTTGAATCCAGAGTCCCAAAATGTCACTCTGGAAACGGCTATAAGTCTCAGGAGAACGTCAGGTCGCCGATCGGCGTGTGCGCGGGGAACGATGCGTCGATCGCCGTGTTGCCGCCGCCACCCTGGGTGATGGTCTCAATCGAACCATGAACCGTCAGGCTTGGTGTCTCGTATTCATGCTTTTCAACATTCTGTTCCATTTTACTCTCCGATTTAGGACTGGAAACGGCCTGTCGAGTGCCGTCAGCACTTTTATGCTGCAATGCAATAGCTGCACGGCAGCATTTATGAGTCAAGACTGTTTTACTTTCCGTTAATCAATTACGTTGCTGGCGTCAGGACATGAGCGCCCATGCCTAAAACTTGTCACTTTTTAGCCGATTCCTTGGGCATGATTGCGGCGCCTGTGCTGATTCTTTAAGCATATGATTTTGCTTGCATAAGTCGTTCGCTTTGTGCTTATTTTTAGGCTTCGCTAATGGAAAGAATTTTCTGTTTGGAAAATTCGGCCGGGGATCGGCTAAAAGACCTGGCAAGGATATTTCAGCCGCGGTTCTCACTTCTTTACGACGCGATCTCGATAGGCGCTTCGGTTGCAAAAATTCGCACTGCAAAAGGAAAGGCTTTACGGCATCGTGATTTTTGGTGATGTTTGCTTCGCACATGCAGCATAAGTGTTCGCGCAAACCGCTTTCTTGGGAGATTGTGCGCTAAATGGCCTTGCCTGACGGCTCATACGAACGATTGCGCGCCGCCGGCTGTGCCGACGAGGTGGCCTACGTGCAGGCCTGCCTGCGATTGTATTTCGCCGGACCGCACGCCGGCGCGGGCGGCATTTCGATGCGTGATCTGGACGGTGCCAAAATTGCCGACATCGCCAGGCTGAACAAGGTCGCCATCTTTGTCCTCAAGGCCCTTTCGCGCGCACCCGCGCTTGAGAGGCCGCCTGAGCTTTTCCGATGGCTCGACACCTACCGCAGGAGGACGGTTTCGATGAACGCGTCCTGCATCATGGATTCCATGGCGGTCCATGATGTGCTGCGCGCCAGCGAGATCGATTTTGTTTTTCTGAAGGGTCCGTTCCAGCAGCAGCTTCTCTACGACGACCACTTCATGAAGCCGTCCGGCGATGTCGACATCCTGGTTTCGCCGCTCGGATTTTTCAGGGCGCGTGATGCGCTTCGCCAGATCGGTTATGAGGTATCAGGCAAGTCGAACTCCGTCTGGTGGGTCCGCTTCCTCGGCGAACAGCACATGACCCGGGACGACGGGCCGAGGTCGTCCACGGTAGATCTCCACTACCGCCTCCAGCAGCCCGGCTCGCCAAGCCCGCGCGACGCGGACGGGTTTCTGCGGCGCAAGCGACAGGTCGAAATCGCCGGTGCGACGGTGCCGTTCACCTCGGTGGCCGATACTTTGCTTTTGTCCTGCATCAGCGTCGCCAAGGCACTTTTCAACCGGGAACCCTGCGCGGGCTACGTCTGTGATATCGGTGCCAGCGCCGCCCGCCTCGACGAGGCGGATCAGCAGCGTTTGCTCGATGCCGCAACCGTGCAAGGTTTGGACGACACGCTGCTGCTTGGCCTGCGCGCCGCCGATGTGCTACTCGGCGGCGCTGGCACGCTGCTGTCGCAGCGCGCGACCAGGATCCTGTCGCGCATCGGCAATGAGGATCTGCTCAGCATGGTCATCGCGCCATGGCTGCCGTCGCTGCGGTGGCCACAGCGGCGAACGGTGCTGTGGGAACTGTGCGGCCGCGCGCCGGTCCGCTATCTGGCCGAAGCCGGCTGGGCGGCGTCCGCCGATATCAGCCGCCGCATCTTCGAGCGGCCGGGGAGTCGCTGAATGAAGGCAAATTGGGTGCTGATGGCAATTCTGTAGGGCATCGAAGGAGTACGGGGCGAGGGCAAATCGATATTACCTGTACGAGAGGCAAATCCATGTCGATGACGAAATCCGAGGTCTGCGTGATCATCGCGGCAAAAAACGCGGCAGCGACAATCGCCGTCGCCATCGCATCCGCGTTGCGCGAACCGGAAGTGGCGGAGGTCGTCGTTGTCGATGATGCCTCTACCGACCACACCGCCGATGTCGCACGATCCGCCGATGATGGCAGCGGGCGGCTCTCCGTGATGCGCCTCAATGTCAATCGCGGCCCCTCCTTTGCCCGCAACGCAGCCATCGCCGGCTCGAAATCGCCGTTCATCAGCATTCTTGATGCCGACGATTTTTTCCTCGAAGGCCGGTTTCGCAACCTGTTTGCCGGCGCCGATTGGGATTTCGCAGCCGACAACATCATGCTGATCAGGGATGATGCGACGGGCGACGCGACGAAAATCGTGGCGCCGCAATTTGCCGCCGATCCGGAATTCCTCGATTTCGAGCGCTTCGTCGAAGGCAACATCTCCAGGCGCCGCGTGCAGAGGGGCGAACTGGGCTTCTTGAAGCCGGTGATCAGCCGTGCCTTCCTCGACCGCCACGGGTTGAGCTACGACGAGAGCCTGCGGCTGGGCGAGGACTATGAACTCTACGCCCGCGCGGTCGCATGCGGGGCGCGGTTCAAGGTTATTCGCTCCTGCGGCTACGGCGCCGTCGTCCGCGCCGATTCTTTGAGCGGCCGCCACAAGACTCAGGACCTGAAGCGTTTGGCCGATGCGGATCTGGCGCTGCTGGCGATCGACAGTCTGCCGGAAGGCTCGAAGGCGGTGCTGCGGCGGCATGAACGGCACGTGCGCGACAAATATCGGCTGCGCAATTTCCTTGACGTCAAGGCTGAGCGGGGGCTGGCATCGGCCGCGGCTTACGCTTTCGCCAGCCTGTCCAACCTCGTCCCCATCGTCCAGGGCGTGGCTTCCGACAAGCTCGAGGCGCTGTTTCGTCGCCTCGGCCTTATGTCCAGCCAAAAGCCTGTGCCGCCGCTGCGCTTTCTGATGGCCGGAACCAGCACGGGCAAGGAACGCTGAGAGCGGACCCCGGTGCTTGCGATTTGTCCGCTCGCAGCACGTCATCACGCAAACCATTTCGGCCGGATTTATGAGTTTACGAATTGGGTGGTTGCCTCGCGGCTCCGACGATGGCAGTCTATGTTGCGGTGCAGCATAGTGGACGACCAGCCGAACTGGCCCCCGATCGGATTGGTCCGATGTCTCTCCCTCAAAAGGAGCAGGACAACGCAACACGAATTTTTGAGCCCCGGCTGCGGGGATCGGCCAGAAGCCCGGCCCACAAGCCGGCGATGACAGGAATCTGAGTTCATGGCCTCGATATTCGGTTTCAGATCAAGGGATCCGGCCCGCGACCGGCAGGCCGATGTTTCACGTCTTGATCGTCTGGCAAAGCTGTTCGAACAGATTGCGGCCGAGATCGAGGCCGAGAGAACCGGGCTTGAGAATCGCTACCGGACAACGTCGACCAACGCCGCCTTCCTGGTCGAAGCCATGGAAAACGGCTCAGCGTCCGACAAGCGGTCTTCGGAAGTCAGCGCACTGACACAGTCGATCCTGAATTGCGAACGCCGCATTGCGGCGCTGTCGCGCCAGGACGGCATGATGAAAGAGCTCCGTCATTCGCTGGATATGGTCTTCGACGAGGATGCCGATTCGGCCGCCTCGGCGGAATTCGCCTGGCCGGCAGGCGCCGGCAGAGGTTGAACGTGAAGGTTCGGAACTGTTGCAACGGATTTGATGCAGGGCGGGAAGCAATCGAGAGGGTCAGAGGGGAGGTCAAGGTTGGCCCGTTCAGGAGCGGTCGAACGTCGACTTTGGGTTGGGGACACACAGCGCAAAGGTGAGTTTGATATGAATTCGAATCCGAAACCTACGACGGCAATTGACGCGCCGCCTCTCGCATATCGGACCGGACAAGCCGCCTGGCGACGGCTGGGGTCGCTCGGTGCGTTGCTGCTGGCTGCTCTCGGTGGTTTCCTGGCAACGCCTTCCTACGCCCAGGACATTCCGACATCGCCGTCCTTCGTCGATGATTTCAAAAGCTTCGATCGCGCGCGCTGGTATGTTTCCGACGGCTGGAACAACGGCAGCCATCAGAATTGCACCTGGTCGAAAGGCATGGTCGAACTGTCGAATAATGTGCTGTCGCTCGGCTTCGAAAAGCAGACGCTGAAGGATCGCGACTACGTCTGCGGCGAGATCCAGACCAAGCAGCGCTTCGGCTACGGCACCTATGAGGCACGGCTGAAGACCGATACCGGCTCCGGCCTCAACGCGGCGTTCTTCACCTATATCGGTCCCAGCGACAAGCAGCCCTGGGACGAGATCGACTTCGAGGTGCTGACCAAGGACACCTCCAAGGTGCAGGTCAATGCCTATATCGCGGGCAAGGGCAAGAACGAGAAGCTGGTCGACGTGACTGGCGGCACGGAGAACGCCTTCAACGACTACGCCTTCGTCTGGCAGAAGGACAGCTTGCGATGGTACGTCAACGGCCAGCTGGTGAACACGATTACCGACCCGGCGAAGCTGCCCAGCCATGCACAGAAGATATTCTTCAGCTTTTGGGGCAGCGATACGATGAAGGGTTGGATGGGAGCGTTCGCGGATCCGGGCCGCAAGCTTTCCCTGCAGATCGAGCGGGTTGCCTTCACGGCGCTCGGCGAACCCTGTCAATTTCCGGAATCGCTGGCATGCAGTGTAAAGTAGTTGGGAAAGTCGATTTGAACCGGCGGGACCGAAAACGGTCCGCTGCCTTGCATGGGAATGAAACCGAATGAATTTGACGGTGTTTGGAATTGGCTATGTCGGCCTCGTGCAGGCTGCGGTCCTTGCCGAAGTCGGGCACCAGGTGGTGTGCGTCGACATCGACGCCGCCAAGGTCGAGCGGCTCAACCAGGGCCTGGTTCCCATTTTCGAACCCGGTTTGGAAAACCTCGTTAAGGAAAACCATGCTGCCGGCCGCATCAAGTTCACCACCGATGCCGCCGCCGCTGTCAGGCATGGCGAGATCCAGATGATCGCGGTCGGCACGCCGCCGGGCGAGGACGGCTCGGCCGATCTCAAATATGTGCTGGCCGT
>NZ_RZTT01000210.1 GCF_003996995.1 Mesorhizobium sp. M7A.T.Ca.US.000.02.2.1
ATTCTTTTGACGGGATGACGACAGATGGCTTTCGACCTTATCGTTCGCGGCGGCACACTGCCTGATGGCAGGGTTGCCGACATCGGCATCAACGGTGAGACGATCACGGCGATCGAGCCCACCCTGCAGGGTCCTGCGCGGACCGAGGTCGACGCCCGCGGCAATCTGGTCTCGCCACCCTTCGTCGATCCGCATTTCCACATGGACGCGACGCTCTCCTACGGCATTCCGCGCATCAATGCGTCGGGTACACTGCTCGAAGGCATTTCGCTATGGGGCGAGTTGAAGCCGCTTTTGACGCATGAGGCGGTGCGTGATCGCGCATTGGCCTATTGCGACTGGGCGGTGTCGATGGGCCTGCTCGCAATCCGTACCCATGTCGATGTCTGCGATGACAGGCTGCTGGCGGTCGAGGCGCTGCTCGAGGTCAAGAAGACGGTCGCCCCCTATATCGACCTGCAACTGGTCGCCTTCCCGCAGGACGGGTTTTATCGCTCGCCAACGGCTCGGGAGAACACCATCCGCGCCTTGGACATGGGCGTCGACATCGTCGGCGGCATCCCGCATTTTGAGCGCACCATGGCCGACGGCACGCGTTCGGTAACGGAGTTGTGCGAGATCGCGGCCAGGCGCGGCCTGATGGTCGACCTGCATTGCGACGAGACTGATGATCCACTGTCGCGTCACATCGAACAGCTTGCGTATGAGACGCAGCGCCTTGGTCTGCAGGGCAAGGTCGCCGGTTCGCATCTCACCTCGATGCATTCGATGGACAATTACTATGTCTCGAAGCTGCTGCCGCTGATCGCCGAGGCCGGCGTCTCGGTCATTCCCAATCCGCTGATCAACATCATGCTGCAGGGCCGCCATGACACCTTCCCGAAGCGCCGGGGCCTGACTCGGGTCAAGGAAATGCTGGCGCTCGGCATTCGCGTCGGCTGGGGCCAGGATTGCGTGCTCGATCCCTGGTATTCGCTGGGCACCGCCGACATGCTCGATGTCGCCTTCATGGGCCTGCACGTCGCTCAGATGTCGAGCCCGGCCGAGATGGCGCGCTGCTTCGATATGGTCACCAACGTCAATGCCGCGATCATGGGCCTCGATCATCTCGGCCTGGCGGTCGGCAAGCGCGCCAGCCTTGTCGTCCTCGATGCCGGCAATCCGGTCGAAGCCCTGCGCTTGCGCGCCGAGCGCCTGTGCGTCATCGCCAGGGGCAAGGTGGTGGCGGAGCGGACGAAGCAGGAAACCAGGCTGTCCATCGACGGAAGGCCGGTACTTGTGAACCGACGGCACCATTCGCATCAGGCCCAATAGGACGCCGCATCTGCATCAAAGCTCAAAGCTTCGCCCGTCGTGAAATAAGTCTACATTAAGCCTCCAATTTATTCCGAGGAGGATTCCATGTGGCGCAAGACTGTGATGGCGGTGGCGCTGACGGCGCTTTGCGCCGGCTGCACGACGGTAACGGCAGAGGATCGCCGCACCGCTGACGAAGCGAAATGCCGGTCCTACGGCTTCGTCAAGAAGAATGACGCCTTTGCCGAGTGTCTGCAGCGCATCGATCTGGAGCGGCGTGCGGAGCTCAGACGCACCCCGGCTTTCGACCCTTGGGACAGGCCGGTGATCTATCGGCCCATTATCCTCAGGCCGCAGCCAAAAGGGAACTGAATCGCGCAGACCCAGCCGATTCCCGATGCTGGCCTTGCCGATTTCCGGTTTTCTCCTCGTCAAAGCCGCCGCTTCCGTCTACGACGCGGCTTACTAGGGAGGAATCGGGATCGGCATGACGCAGCCCGTGGCGCAGAATTCGACGATCAGGAATGTGCTTCTGGCCGGCATTCTGCTGATGCTGGCCGGCGACTTCCTGTTTGCGCTGAACGACGCCATGGGCAAGTGGCTGGTGGCCAGCTTCTCCGTCGGTCAGGTGGTGCTGATCCGCTCTATCGGCGCCTTCTTCGTGCTCGGCCCGATGATCGCCAATCAGGGCCCGGCCAAGCTGTTTCGCATGGAACGCCTGGAGCTGCAGCTGCTGCGGGTGGTGATGACCACGCTCGACACCGCGCTCTTCTATGCCGCCGTGGTCTATCTGCCGCTTGCCGATGTGATGAGTTTCTACATGGCCGGGCCGATCTACGTTGCGGCACTCTCGCACCTCTTGCTTGGCGAAAAGGTCGGCTGGCGCCGCTGGATGGCGATCCTGCTCGGCTTCTGCGGCGTTTTGATCATGCTGAAACCGTCCTCGGCGGCGTTCTCGCTGTCATCGGGTTTTGCGCTGGTAGGCAGCATCTCCTTCGCCTTCGCCATCATCCTCAACCGCCGCCTGCGTGGCACCAGCGACACCAATCTGGTGACATGGCAGACCATCGGCACGCTGCTGGTCGGCGGTGTGCTGACCATCGGCGCCTGGCAGACGCCGTCGGCACTCGATCTCGGCGCCATGCTGCTGCTCGGTATCGTCTCCTGCGGCGCCCACCTGATGATCACCAGGGCGCTCAAGCTGGCGCCGGCTTCGACATTGGCGCCGCTGCACTACACACTGCTGCTGTGGGCGGTGGTGTTCGGCCTGGTGTTCTTCGGCGACGTTCCCGGTCCGCGCATCCTGATCGGCTCGGCCATTGTTGTTCTCGCCGGCCTGTTCATCTTCCATCGCCAGAAAGTGGTCGAAACCACTGTGCCGCCCGAAAACGTGCCGAAGGGCGTGAGTTAGTCCAGGCTCAGCCCCGGTGTATTGCTGCCAGATGCCGCGAAAACTCCGGCGTCTCCATCAGCGCCTTGCAGCGAGCGAAACGGCCATCGGCATAAGCGCGAAAATCATCGACCGGGTTGTTGTTGGCGAGCTGGATCAGCCCCCACAAGGTCCACAACAGGTCGCACATTGCCTTGTAGATGACGATGCGGCCGCGCTCCGCCGGCCTCGCCTCGCCGCCGAAATAAGCGCGTATCATCTCTTCGTCCTGGGCGGCGTCGAACTTGCCCTCCACGCTGAGGTCGCCAAGGTCCCAGAGCGGATCGTTCATGCCCGAATATTCCCAGTCGACGATCCACATCCGCTCGCCAGTATCGAGAAAGTTCTCGCACAGCGGATCGCAGTGGCAGGCGACGATCGGCAGCGGATGGGCGGCCAGCGCCGAGCGGACGCTCTCGGCGTCTCGCACCACGTCATGATAACCGGCGGGCAGGGCGACCTCCTTGGTGGACAGCACCTTGAGGTAATCGTCGATCATCGCGAACAATTCGAAGCGGAAGGGAAACACCGCGCCTGAATCGTGCAGCTTGCGAAAGGCTTCGCCGGCGCGTGCCGGACTGCCCGGACGTGTCCGGAATTTCTCCGGCGACATCGTTTCGGCGCCGGCGATGTAGCGTGTCACCATCACCCCGGTACCGGGGTCGACATGCAGCACCTCGGGACTGACCCCCGCTTTTGCAGCTTCGCGCGCGGCCACCGCTTCGTTGGCCCGGTTGATGTATTCCTCGGTGCCCTTGCCGGGAATGCGCAGGCAGAAGTCGCCGGCCTTGAAGACGAGATTGGTGAGGCCGCCCAGCCGTTCCAGCGGCCCGCTGTAGCCGGCCAGCATGGGAATGGCGTCCAGTGCCGCACGCGCCTCGTCTGTCACCATGCCTGCGCCCCCACGCTGTTATTTGTCCCAGCGACGGTTCCACAATTTTCGCGCTTTGGCTATCATCACTGCGAGATCAAAAATTGGCGGACTGGATAAAAGTGGCGGACAGCAAACATCAGGGCGCGCTCGGCGCGGCCTACGCGGCAAAGCGGCCCGAAGAGGTGGCCGCACTCTATGATCGCTGGTCGGAAACCTATGACGCCGACATGTCGGCCGCCGGCTATCGCCATCCGACGATCTGCCTTGCCTTGCTGGCCCGCCATCTGCCGCGCGGTTCAGCACCACTGCTCGATGCCGGGGCCGGCACCGGGCTCATCGGCGAATGGCTTGATATTGCTGGTTACCCGCAAGTCGAGGCACTCGATATTTCACAAGGCATGCTGGATCAGGCGGCCCGCAAGGGCGTCTATTCCGCGCTCCACTGCCTTGCGCTCGGCGGTCATCTGCCCTTTGCCGATGATGCCTATGCCGGGATAATCTCGGCCGGCGTCTTCACCTCGGGCCATGTCGGCGTCGAGGGGCTGGACGAGCTAATCCGCATCTGCCGCCCGGGCGGCGTGATCGTGCTGACGGTCAAGAACACGCTTTGGGATGCCGGCTTTGCCACGCGTGTCGGCGAGATCGAGGCGCAAGGCCTCGTCACCCGCGTCGAGGAAACGCGTCCTTACGTCTCGATGCCCGGCGAAGCCGACACGGTACCAAGCCGCGGCCTCGCTTTGCGCGTTATTCAACCTACGCTTTGACCCTGGCGCCTGCCGGATCATACATCGGCTCGAGGTGGATATTGGCCGCTGTCCTCTCCATCGCAACCACCAGTTCATAGTCGCCGGAAGCGAGAAAATCATCGCTCACCCCGTCGGCGTTGCGCACATAGCCGTAGCCGATGTTCCTGCCCAGCGTGTAGCCGTAACCGCCGCTGCTGAGATAACCGACCGGTTCGCCATTGCGCAGGATGGTTTCGCGGCCGAGCAGCATGATCTCGGGGTCGTCGACCGTGAAGCCGGCAAAGCGTTTCTTCAGTGCCGCGCCGCTGGTCTTCTCCAGCGCGCGCCGTCCAACGAAATCGGTGTTCTTGCGCAGCTTGACCGCCCAACCGAGCCCGGCTTCCTGCGGCGTGTCGTTGGGGGTGATGTCGGAGCCCCAGGCGCGATAGCCTTTTTCCAGCCGCAGCGACTCCAGCGCCCGATAGCCGACCGGGCGGATGTCATGCTTCTCGCCTGCCGCCATCAGTGCGTCGAAGACTTCGCCGGTGGCCGCGATCGGCACATGCAGTTCCCAGCCGAGTTCGCCGACATAGGTGACGCGCAGTGCCCGAACCGTGTGGCCGGCGATGGCAATCTCGCGCACATGGCCGAACGGGAAGCCGGCATTCGACACGTCGGCTCCGGTCGCCACCGAGAGCACGTCGCGCGCCCGGGGACCCATCAGCGACAGCGTGCCGAAATCCTCGGTGACGTCGACAAGCCTGGTGTCGAGCCCTTCGCCGATATGGTCGCTGATCCATGAGAAATCATGCGTGCGGAAACCGGTGCCGGTGACGATATAGAACTTCTCTTCGGCCAGCCGCGCCACCGTCAGATCGGCCTCGATGCCGCCGCGCGTGTTGAGAAGCTGCGTATAGGTCAGCCGGCCGACCGGCTTGCTAACGTCGTTGGCGCAGATCCAGTCCAGCGCCTTCAACGCATCTGGCCCGGTCAGCTCGTATTTGGCGAAAGACGATTGATCGAAAATGCCGACCTTTTCGCGCACATGGCGGTGTTCGTCTCCGACCGCCGCGAACCAGTTCTGCCGGCCCATCGAATAGATGTCCTGCGGCTCGACGCCTTGCGGTGCGAACCAGTTCGGCCGCTCCCATCCGAGCTTCGAGCCGAATACGGCGCGCTGCTGTTTCAGCCTGTCGTAGAGCGGCGAGACGATGCGGGGTCTCCCGGTGGCATACTCCTCATGCGGGAAGCCGATCGTGTAATGCTTGCCATAGGCCTCCAGCGTGCGGTCGCAGACCCACTGCCGGTCGCGGTGCAGGTTGGAAAAACGCCTGATGTCGACCACCCACAGGTCGAGCGGTGCCTCGCCGTCGACCACCCACTGCGCCAGCACCCAGCCGGCGCCGCCGCCCGAGGCGATGCCGAAAGCGTTGAAGCCGGCGCCGACGAACATGTTGGCGCATTCGGGCGCTGTACCGAGAATGAAATTGCCGTCCGGCGTAAAACTCTCCGGCCCGTTGATCATCTGCTTGACGCCGACGGTTTCCAGCGCCGGCACGCGCGCGATCGCTTGGCTCATGTGCTGCTCGAAATGGTCGTAGTCGTCGTCGAACAGCCTAAATTCCCAATCATTGGGAACGTCGTCGCCGGGGAGACCAGTCGCCCAGGCCTGCGGGTTAGGCTCATAGCCGCCCATCACCAGCCCGCCGACTTCCTCCTTGAAATAGGTGCGTCGGTCAGGGTCGCGGATGGTCGGCGCGTCGGTCGCCAGCCCGTCGATCTTCTCGGTGATGATGTACTGGTGCTTCACCGGCTGAAGCGGCACGTTGATGCCGGCCATGGCCCCCACTTGCCGCGCCCATTGGCCGGCGCAGTTGACCACCTTGTCGCAAGCGATGTCGCCCCTGCTGGTCTTCACCGCCGCGATGCGGCCGTCCTTCATCTCGAAGCCGGTGACGCGAACATCCTCGAACAGTTTGGCGCCATGCATGCGCGCGCCCTTGGCCATCGACTGCGTGATGTCGGAGGGGCTCGCCTGGCCGTCGGTCGGCAGCCAGGAGGCGCCGACGAGATCGCCGGTCTCCAGCAGCGGCCACATTCTTTTCACCTCGTCCGGCGACAGCAATTGCATGTCCATGCCGAAGCTTTTTGCTGTCGTCGCCAGCCTTTTGTACTCGGTCCAGCGGTCGGCATTGGTGGCGAGCCTGAGGCAGCCGGTCATCTTCCAGCCGGTGGCGAGACCGGTCTCGGCCTCCAGTCCCTTGTAGAGGTCGACGGAGTATTTCAGCACGCGGGTGATAGACGCCGACGAGCGCAATTGCCCGACAAGGCCGGCGGCATGCCAGGTCGAACCCGAGGTCAGCTTGCCCTGCTCCAGCAGCACCACGTCAGCCTTGTGGTCGCGCGCCAGATGATAGGCCGTCGAACAGCCGATGATGCCGCCGCCGATGACGACGATGGCGGCCTGGCTCGGCAATGTCATGATTTCTGTATCCCGTATTTTGTCCGGTAGTTTTCCAGTGCCGCGTCGAGCCGGGCGAGGTTTTCCTCGGTGTAGGCGACGTAGTCGATGCCCGGTGCGTCGAGATAGAGCTCGGAGACCATGCTCCACATCGCCTCGCGCAGCAGCGAGGCGCATTGCATGGCCGCGTGCGAACGGCGGATCGCCTCGTCCGGTTCCTTCATGAAGTAGGCGGTCAGGAAGGCGAAGGATTCCTCGTCGCTCATGCCGGCGTTGGAGGCGGCGCCTGCGAGGTCGAACATCGCCGTGTTGAAGCCGGCATATTCGAAGTCGATCAGCCACAGTCTGTTGCCGTCGTCGAGAATATTGGCCGGCAACAGGTCATTGTGGCCAAAGACGATCGGCAGCAGTTTCTGCGCGCGCTCCAGTTCGTCGGCCAGTGTCAAAAGGCGCGGCAAGTCGCTGCGCTTGCGGCTGCCGCCTTCTTCAAGCGTGCGCGCATAGTCGCGAATGACATGGAACACCCAGAACATGAAGCCGGCGCCCGAGACGTGATTTGGCATCTCCCGGTGGAAGGCGCGCATCAGGGCCGCGACCCGGCCGAGATTGGCGCGCACGTCTTCCGCCAGATAGGTTTTCGCACCGAGAAATTCCGTCACCAGTATGCCTGGTTCGGCATGGCGGACGGCTGGCGCGAAACCGGCGGCATGCGCCGCCCGCGCGGTCATAACCTCGCGCTCGCGAAAGACATGGTGGAACGGATAGTCCTTGCCGAAGCGCACGACATGTCGTCCGGCCGCGTCCGTGACCACATAATTCGCGTTGCTCAGGCCGCCGGGCAGCGGTGCGATCTCGATGCTACCGGTCCAGCAGGGCAGGGCGCGGATGCGATCTTCGGCGGTCACGGAACATCCCTGGTTTGCTGGGCTTCGACAAGGCGCCGTGAACAGCGCAACGATGGCGGGAGAAACGTAAATAATCTCGTCGGTGCGGGACGCCAGGATCGGTATCCCGCACCGCACCGACGAGCCCCTTGGCCAGGTTTTTGAGCCCGGCATCCGCCCCCGCGGATCTGAAAATTCCTTGAACAGGCACGTTCCAAACGGCCTGATCGCTGAGTTGTGGCTCTGCCCCAGTCGCAGATCTGAAGCCTGTTGATATCTTCGATTTCACGCCAGGGCTGCCCGCTTGTCAATAAAAAGGTGTGACTTTTTTTGGGTATTTTGCCTGAAAGCATAAGGTAGTTCCTTTAAAAGCACTTGAATTACCTTAAAATCGGTCAGGAGCATCAGTTCGGGAAACCAGATGGCCCAGTCCAAAAGACACGGCGAGATCCTGCGGCTCCTGCAGGAAGAGGGCACCGTCACCATCGCCAGTCTGGCCGACCGGCTGGGCGTGTCGCTGGAGACGGTGCGCCGCGACGTCAAGCCGCTGACTGGTGACGGCTCTGTCCTCAAGATGCATGGCGCCATCGGCCTGCCGTCGATGATCGGCGAAGCGCCGTTCGAGCGGCGCATGCGTGAGAACGCCGACGCCAAGCGCGTCATTGCCCGCATGGTCGCCGCCACCATTCGCGACGGGGAATCGATCATGCTCGACACCGGCACGACGACCTCGTTCCTTGCGCGTGAACTGCTCGGCCACCGGCGCCTGACGGTCGTCACCAATTCCTCGGATATTGCCCGCACCCTGGCCACCATCAACGGCAACAAGGTCTATATGGCGGGCGGCGAGCTGCGCAGCGATTCCGGCGCTGCTTTCGGCGCCTCGGCGATTGATTTTGTCAGTCGTTTTTCGGTCAGCCACGCCATCATTTCCACCGGCGGCGTCGACGCGGTGATGGGCGTCATGGATTTTGATCTGGATGAGGCCGAGTTCGGCCGCATGGTGCTGTCGCGCGGCCAGCGGTCCCTCGTCATCACCGATCACTCGAAATTCGGCCGTCTTGGTCTGGTCCAGGTCTGCGGCTTCGACAGCTTTTCCGAACTCGCCACCGACCGCTCGCCGCCGCACGACCTGGCTGCCGCCCTGGCCCAGGCCGGCGCGCGGCTCAGCATCGCCGGCGAGGAAGCCGGGTTCTAGCCGAACACCAGCGACTGGTGGGCGCAGACGCCCGCAAAGGTGCCACCCGATACCGCAAAGGCAATATTGTGCATCGAGCGTGCCGCGTCGCCGGCGGCGTAGACGCCGGGCACGGTCGTCTGCTGCCTGTCATCGACTGATATCACCGGGCCGAGGAGGCCTTCGGAGAAGCCGCAGCCGAGCTGTTCGGCCAGCGGGCTGGCCATGATGTTGCGCGGAGCGGTGAACATCGCCCTGACGCCGGCCTTTCGGCCGTCGTCGAGGTGGACGATCAATCCGCCGGAGCCGTCTTCCCTTAGCTCGGCAACGCTGGTGGGCTCAAACCGCACCTTTCGGCTCTCCAGCGCGCGCATCTGCTCTGTGTCGGGTTCGAACAGGCCATTGCCGAACAGTGTGACATCGCGCCAATCGGCGATCAGCTGTGCCTGATGCAGGGACATCGGGCCGGTTGCGAGCACGCCGAGCGGCCCGCCGGAAACCTCGTAGCCGTGGCAATAGGGGCAGTGCAGCACGCTCCTGCCCCAGAGCTCGGCAAGCCCGGCAACCTTCGGCAGGATATCGCGCACCCCGGTGGCCAGCACCAATCGTGCGGCGCCGAATGTCTCGCCGTCGGTGGTGATTTCGAAATCGCTGCTGCCGGCGGCAACGGCCTTGTCGGCGCGCCTGTCGACAACCCTGGCTGTCGGATAGGCCAGCAGCTGCCGCCTTGCGTCATCCAGGATTGCGCCGGGCGCGCGCCCGTCATGTCCGAGGAAGCCGTGCGAATGCTCGGCAAAGCGGTTGCGCGGCTGGCCGGCGTCGATCACCAGCACCTTGCGTCCTGCCCGCGCCACCTGGATGGCGGCGGACAGGCCGGCAAAGCTGCCGCCGATGACGGCAAGATCATACTGCATGGCTGGAGACTCCAATGAGATCAAAACGGCGGCGGAAATCGGCGGTCAGGTCGGCCAGCGTGATGCTGCTCAGCTTCTCCGCCAGCAGCCTTTCGGCGGTGATGCGAAAATCGTCGAGGACGGCGATCACCGCCTGCTCGACGAGGCAGCCGGGGCTTTCCGGCTCGGTGCTGAACGGCAGCAGCGTCTCGCCAAGGGCGACGCTGATCTCGGCCAGGGATATTTTCTCGGGCGCCCGCCCGAGCAGCCAGCCGCCACCGTGCCCGCGCGACGAGGTGACGATGCCGGCATCGCGCAAGCCTGCGATGGTGCGGCGGACCACAACCGGATTGGTGTGGATGAAGGTGGCAAGCTGCTCGGAGGTCAACGCCTGTTCGGGCTTCTCGGCCATGTGGACGAGAATGTGCAAGGTCGAGGACAGTCGGCTGTTGCGCTTCATGTAACTTAGTTAGTTACGATTGGCGAAGCTGTCAAGTGTTCGCCGGTCGCCACTTCCCAGCATCGCCTCCGCCGTGTTTAGTCCGGCCATGGCTTTCACCATCCGCCAGCTGCAGTTCTTCATCGCCGTCGCCGAGCAAGGCACGGTCTCGGGTGCCGCGCAGAACCTGTCGATCTCACAATCGTCGGTCACCGAAGCGATCAAGGAGCTCGAAAGCGATCTCGGCGTCGAACTGTTCGAGCGCCATCCGCGTGGCCTCAACATCACCCACAAGGGCCACCAGTTCCTGCGC
>NZ_RZTT01000211.1 GCF_003996995.1 Mesorhizobium sp. M7A.T.Ca.US.000.02.2.1
GCTAAAAAGATCCCAGGGCTCTTCCAAGCGGCCGCGAGCGATCGCGGCCGCTTTTTGTTGCCCCAGCCTCATTCACCGCCCTGGCTGATGAAAACGGGGATGATTTTAGCAAAACCGATTTTTGGGCGTGAAAAACCCGCTGACATTGCTATATTCAGGGAAATTGCGGTGAAACGGTTCCGTTAGCCCGAGGCTGCCGGACCCGTTTTCTTTTTGTACCCATCGACAAGGCTTTCCCCGAAACGCGGGGGTGGCAGCAGGAAAGGTCAGGCATCATGAACAAGGTCCCGATGACAGGCGAGGGGTTCGCGTCATTGAAGGAAGAACTGCGCTGGCGCCAGCAGGAAGAGCGGCCGCGCATCATCGAGGCGATCTCCGAAGCGCGCTCGCATGGCGACCTTTCCGAAAATGCCGAATATCATGCCGCCAAGGAGGCGCAGAGCCTTAACGAGGGCCGCGTCAACGAGCTTGAAGATTATATCGCGCGGGCCGAAGTGATCGACGTCAGCAAGCTCAGCGGCGACAAGATCAAGTTCGGCGCCACCGTGGTGCTGGTCGACGAGGACACCGAGGAAAAGAAGACTTACCGGATCGTCGGCGACCAGGAGGCGGACGTGAAGTCCGGCCGCATCTCGATCTCCTCGCCGATCGCGCGTGCGCTCATCGGCAAGGAAGTCGGCGACGCCATCGAAGTCAATGCGCCTGGCGGTGCCAGGGGATATGAGATCGTCCAGGTGCAGTTCATCTAGGGGATTTGAGGGGGGCGCGGCTGCGATTTTTAAGCTGAGGTTTGCGCCGCCCCTCATCGCCCTGCCGGGCATTTCTCCCCGTATAGTGACGGGGAGAAAGATGCTCTCATCGACGATTTCGCCGATTTTCAACATAGCAGAATAGACGCTGGCCTTGCGTTCAGCTCTCTTCTCCCCGTCGTTATACGGGGAGAAGGTGCCGGCAGGCGGATGAGGGGCAGCGCCAGCCTTTCCGATTGACTTCAATTCTTGCCAGCGTTGGCCTTGCCAAGGACCTGGAGTCCCGCCAGCCTTTCTGCCTCCGCCACCACCCCCGCCGGCATTACACGCTTCCCGGGCACTGCCAAAAGCGTCGACGCATATTGCCCGCGCGGACCCGTCAACCCGGGCTCGGTCGCCAGGAACACCGCAACCGTTGGCAGGCCGAAGGCGCTGGCGAGATGGGTCAGCCCGGTGTCGGCGCCGATGACCAGTTCCGAGCGGCCGATGAACGCAGCGATGTCGGCCAGCGGTGACTTTGGCACCACAACTGTCGATGGCACTGCCTTGGCAATGGCTTCGGCCACGGCCTTCTCGCGCTCGTTCGACCAGGTCGTGACCGGCGTTATCCCCCGCTCGATCAGGAGGCGCGCGGTTTCACTCCAGTCTTCGGCCGGCCATTTCTTGTCTTCGCGGCTGGTGCCGTGCAGCAGGAAGGCGGTTTTTCCGGCGATGCCCGCCAGAGTGCCGACGGGCGGCACGATGCCGGAGTCCAGGGTCGAAAGATCGGGCTGATAGCCGAGCGCCAGCCCGAACAGCCGCCGTGTCCGTTCGATGGCGTGCAGGTCGCGCGGTACGGGATAAGTGGCATCGTAGAACAGCGTCGCAGAAGGTTCGCGCGCGCTCGAACGGTCGAAGCCGGCAATGGGGGCGCCGGCCTGCCTTGCCACCAGAGCCGATTTCAGGAGGCCTTGCGCATCGATGACGAGGTCGTAACGGCAATCGCGCAAGGTGCGGCGCAGGGCGGCCGCCTCGCGCCAGGTGCCGCTATCGAGCAGCGCCTTGCGCCAGCGCCGGATCGCCACCGTGTGGATCCGATCGATCGCCGGGTGAAGCGCGGCGATACCGGCAAATGCCTCTTCGACGCACCAGTCGAAGGACAGGTCCGGGCGGTGGCAACGGGCATCCTCGACGGCCGGAAAGGTGTGAATGACATCGCCCATCGACGACGTCTTGACGATCAGCACCTTCATGCCGCTGCCGGGATGTCCAGCAGCCGGTCCGCCGCTGCCGCGACTTGGCCGACTTCCAGCGTCTTCAGGCAGTTGAGGTGGCCGAGCGGGCAGACCTTCTGGTGGCAGGGCGAGCACGACAGGCCAAGCCAGACCAACTCGCGGCGTTCCCCCAGCGGCGGCGTGTTCTCAGGCGAGGTCGAGCCGTAGACGGCGACGATCGGCGTGCCGACGGCGGCCGCGACATGCATCAGCCCGCTGTCGTTGGACACGGCCAGCCTTGCGGCTGATATCAGATCGATGGCGTCCTCCAGCCGCGTCTGTCCGGCGAGATCTACGACGCCGGGGGCCAGGGCCGCGATCTCCGCCGTCACGTCGCGGTCGTTCTTCGAGCCGAACAGTGCGACCTTCAAGCCTTTGCCCATGAAATCGTGGGCAAGCCCGGCATAGCTTTCGCTGGGCCAGCGCTTGGCCGGGCCGAATTCGGCGCCGGGCATCAGGGCCACGAATTTCTGCGGCGCCAAGCCGAAACGGCCGAGCAGGTCGACCTGGTTTTTCGTGTCCACGCTGAGCCGTGGCGCCCGGAAAGTGCCGCCCTGGGCAAGGCCGAAATAGGCCTGCGCGGTGCGTCGTTTCACGTCATCGGGCAGCGGCACGATGTCGGTCAACAGGCCATAGCGCATCTCGCGCAAATTGCCGACACGGCGCGGAATACGGGCAAAGAACGGGATCAGCGCCGACTTCCAGCTGCCCGGCAGGATATAGGCCATGTCGTAGCGGCCGCGCAGCAGGCGGCCGAAGCGGCGGCGATGGGTGAATTCGAGCGCGCCGGGTTTGAGCGGAAAGTCGATCTGCTGGCGGATTTCGGGCATGCGCTTGACCAGCGGCGCGGCCCAGGCCGGCGCCAGCACATCGATGGCGACGTTGGGATGCAATTCCTTCAGCGCCGAAAACAGGCACTGTGCCATCACCATGTCGCCCACCCAGCGTGGGCCGATCACGAGGATCGTTGGGCTTTCAGCCATTCGACATAGTCTCTGACACCGGTTTCCACTGTCCGGAATTGGCCGTTATAACCGGCCGCGCGCAAACGGGACATATCAGCTTGCGTAAAGCTCTGGTAGCTACCCTTGAGATGGTCGGGAAAGGGGATGAATTCAATCTCGCCTTTACCCAACGTGTCGATCACCGTTTCGGCTATGGCGCGGAAGGGCTGGGCACGGCCGGTGCCGCAATTGAAGATGCCGCTTGAGCCCCGTTTCCACAGCCACAGATTGACGTCGGCGACATCGCCGACATGGATGAAGTCACGGCTTTGTTCGCCGGGTCCGAACCCGTCATAGGCGCCGAACAGTTTCGGGTTCTCGCCTCGCTCGACCTGGTTGAACAGATGGAAGGCGACGGAGGCCATGGCGCCCTTGTGCGCCTCGCGCGGGCCATAGACGTTGAAGTAGCGCAAGCCCACGACCGGTGAATGGTCGGTATCGAAGGCGGTGCGCCCGGCGAACACGGTTCGCCTGACGTAGTCGTCGAACAGCTTCTTGGAATAGGCGTATACGTTGAGCGGCCGCTCGAGCGCGGGATCCTCGCGAAACTCCGAGCCGCCGCCATAGACGGAAGCCGAGGAGGCATAAAGGAAAGGCACGCGCAACGCCTGGCTTGCATGCAGCAGCCGTTTCGAGAAGGCGTAATTCACCTCCATCATGAATTTGCCGTTCCATTCGGTGGTGGTCGAGCAGGCGCCCTGGTGGAACACCGCCTCGATGCGGCCGAGCGAGCCGGCCTCCATGCGGTCCAGGAAATCGTTCTTGTCGAGATAGTCGGCGATCTTGAGATCGGCAAGATTGGCGATCTTGTGACCGTCGGTAAGGTCGTCGACGACGAGGATGTCGTCATGCCCTTCGGCATTCAGCGCGGCGACGATGTTGGAGCCGATCATGCCGGCGCCGCCCGTGACGATGATCATGGAGGGCCTCTGGTTGCTTGCGATTCCGGTCCTTATAGGGGAGGCTAGGCGGGCTGTCGACAAAGCCAGGTGCATGCGCCTGTCCTGCCATTTTTATGCGCTTGGCTGTTTTGTCTGTTTTGTCTATTATGGACAAAACAGGGTATCCCATGAAAAACTATCCATCGACCGATCTGAAACAGAATCTTGGAGATGTGCTTGCAGCTGCCAGCCAGCAGCCGGTCTCCATCACTCGCCACAACAAGCCGAGATACGTCCTGATGAGCATCGAGGCCTACGAAGCGCGCTTCGGCAACGACAGCCGCCGCGTCTACGCTGCGGAGGATGCCCCGACCGAACATGTCGAGATGCTCGAGGAGTACGCCGCGGAATTGGACCGTGATTAAACCCGCCGCTGCGGACGTCTGGCGATATCCATATCTTTGGCATCGCCAACACGGAGACGGCGAGACCGAAGGCCGGAAGTCACGGCCTGTGGCCTTTGTGGCTGTCCTTCCTGGGAAAGCCGGCGGTACGACCTCTTCATCCTTGCAATCACTTCCACGCAGCCGGGCCGTGATCGCGTTGCCGTCAGCATCCCGGAAATTGAACGCCACCGTGCGGGCCTCGACCCTATGCCCCTTTGGGTCATGGTCGATGAGTACAATCATGATATCCTGGAAGCGTCGGCCTATTTCGAGCCGGGTGCGCGAATCGGCGCGTTCAGCCCGTCATTTCACAAGAAAATTATGTTCGCTTTTACTGCGGTTGTCCGCACGGGTCAGTCCAAAGCCATCCCGCGCGCGGACTGAATCGACAGAACAGAGCACGATCGTGAGGGACCAAAAATGCCATCGACCGAACTGCTCATCGCGTTTTTCGCCACCACGGCGATTTTCGCCTACATTCCAGGCCCGGCCATGCTCTATGCGGCCGCGCAGACGATGGCGCGCGGCCGCTGGTCCGGCCTGACGGCGGCACTTGGCATTCATCTGGGCGGCTACGTGCATGTTTTCGCCGCGGCTGCCGGGCTGTCGGTGCTGTTTCATGCCGTGCCGACGCTGTACCTGGCGGTCAAGCTGGTCGGCGCGCTCTATCTGATCTGGCTTGGCGTCTCGCTGTTTCGCAAGCGCGTGGAGGGCGATGCGGCGCTGCCTGCGATCGAGCGCAAATCGGCGCGGCGCGCCTTTTTCGAGAGCATCACCGTCGAGGTGCTCAATCCGAAGACAGCGATCTTCTTCATGGCGTTCCTGCCGCAATTCATCGACGCCTCGGCGGCGTTTCCGGTCTGGCTGCAGTTCGTCGTGCTCGGCACGATCGTCAATCTGATGTTCTCTTCGGCCGATATCGTCTGTGTGTTCCTGGCGGGCGCCGTGATCGGCCGTTTGCGGCGTTCGAGCCGCGCACAGCGGCTGATGCAACGGGCGGGAGGGGCTGTGCTGGTCGGGCTGGGCGTCCATGTCGCCCTGCAGAAGAGCTGACCGCCCGAGCCTACCGGGATCATGCCCTGCCGTTGCGCTGCGTGAATTTGCGGTATATCGGCTTTCGCCATGAACGATCCGACCAGTCGATTGATGAGCACTTATGAGATTGAAATCGGCCTTTTCCCTGTGTTGCCAGTGACATGATCAAGCACAATCCGCCTTCTCCCGAACCGTTGCACCGCGCCATTGCGCGGTTCGGCCAGGCCACAGTGCTGGTGGTCGGCGACTTCATCCTCGATCGTTTCGTCAACGGCGTCATCGAGCGGATCTCGCCGGAGGCGCCGATACCGGTGCTGCACGGGCGCGGCGAAACCTCGACCATGGGCGGCGCCGGCAACGTCGTGGCCAACATCGTTTCGCTCGGCGCTGCCGCTGTCCCCGTTTCCGTAATCGGCGCCGATCTGGCGGGCGACAGTCTGGTGCGGATGCTGCGGGAGCTTGGCGCCGATACGGCGGGCCTCGCGCAGGAGCGTGGTCGCATGACCTCGTCCAAAAGCCGCTTCAGCGCGCTCAACCAGCAGGTGCTGCGTTTCGACGAAGAGGAGATCAAGCCGCTCGGCGCCGCGGAGCGAGCCGGCCTGATCCGGCATTTCCGAGCCGCGCTGGCGCACGCCGACATCGTCATCCTGTCCGATTACGGCAAGGGCGTCCTGCTCGACGGCGTCGCCGGCGACTTGATCGCCATCTGCCGCGAGGCTGGAAAGCCGGTGCTGGTCGACCCGAAAGGCCGCGATTACGCGCGCTATGCCGGGGCGACCGCCATCACCCCCAACCGCAAGGAACTCGGCGAGGCCGCCGGCCATGCGGTGTTCGCCGATGACGAGATCGTGGGTGCCGCACGCGAACTGATTTCGGCACATGGTTTCGATTTCGTGGTCGCGACGCGCAGCGAAAAGGGCATGAGCGTGGTCGGCCCCGACGAGGCGCGCCACATCGCCACCCAGGCGCGCGAAGTGTTCGACGTTTCGGGCGCCGGCGACACGGTGATCGCGAGCTTCGCGCTGGCGCTGGCCGTGGGCGCCGATACGGTCATGGCCGCTTCGATCGCTAATGCCGCTGGTGGCGTCGTGGTGGGAAAACGCGGCACCGCGCGGCTGACGGTCGAGGAACTCACCGGCGCGCTGTTCCGTTCGCATGGGCCGACGGCCCACAAGGACGCCATCCTCGACGCCACGTCAGCCGCGCGCATGGTGGCGGCGTGGAAGGAAGAGGGCCTGAGCGTCGGCTTCACCAATGGCTGCTTCGACATCCTGCATGCCGGCCATGTCAGCTTGCTGCACGCGGCGCGCAGCCAATGCGACCGGCTGGTGCTCGGCCTCAACAGCGATGCTTCGGTGCGGCGACTGAAGGGCGCCGGGCGCCCGGTCAACGACCAGCACGACCGCGCCTGCGTGCTGGCAGCACTTGCCTCGGTCGACGCGGTCGTGGTGTTCGAGGAAGATACGCCGCTGGCGCTGATCGAAGCGCTGCTGCCCGACATACTGGTCAAGGGCGCCGATTACACCGTCGACACCGTGGTCGGCGCCGATGCCGTGCAGAAAGCCGGCGGCCGCGTTGTGCTGGTCGATCTCGTCGCCGGCAAAAGCACCACCAACACCATTGGCAAATTGCGCGCCGGCGGCACCACAAACTGAGGGTTTCATGTCCGACTTGAACGATTACCTTGTCCGCTCGGCGGCTGCCATATCAGCCATGGTCGAACGGGACCTGACCGGTGAGATGGAGCGGGCAGCGAGCGCCGTGGTGACTGCGCTTTCGTCGGGGAAAGCTTTGCTCATCGCCGGCAATGGCGGCTCGGCCAGCGACGCCATCCACATTGCCGGCGAACTGGTCGGCCGCTTTCTCAAGGAGCGCAAGGCCTACAATGTCATCGCGCTGCCGGCCAATGCAGCGGTGCTGACCGCCTGGGGCAACGACTATGGATTCGACACGGTGTTTTCGCGCCAGGTCGAGGCGCATGGCGCTGCCGGCGGCGTGCTCCTGGCGATCTCGACCAGCGGCAATTCGCCGAGCATCCTTGCCGCCGCCGAACAGGCGCGGAGGATGGACATGACGGTGATCGGCATGACCGGCGACACCGGCGGCAAGCTGAAGCCTCTGTCCGATATCCTGCTCAACGTGCCGTCGACCTCGACGCCGATCATCCAGCAGGGGCATCTGTGCCTTTACCATCATCTCTGCGAGGTGGTCGAAGCGCGCCTCAGCAATGGCTGATCCCACGACCTCTGGCCGCTTTCCGCTGGCGGAGCCGGGCCTATGGGTCGAGCGGGTCGGCTCAAGGGTGTTCGCCGCCGGCTCGCCGGCGCTGTTCCTCGATCGCGACGGCACCGTCAATGTCGATACCGGCTATCCGGATGATCCTGCCGAAATGGTGCTGCGCGCGGACATAGCCGCGGTGATAGCCGCCGCCAACCGGGCCGGCATTCCGGTCATCATCGTCACCAACCAGTCGGGCATCGCGCGTGGCTATTTCGGCTGGGGCGATTTCGCCGCCGTCAATGGCCGCGTGCTCGAGCTGCTGCGCGTCGACAATGCGTTCGTCGATATGGTCGTCGCCTGCGCCTATCACGAAGCTGGCTCCGGTGTGCTTGCGGTTGCCGATCATCCGATGCGCAAGCCCAATCCGGGCATGCTGCTGGAGGCGGCCGGGCGCCTCGGGCTCGATCTGCGGCGTTCGCTGGTCGTCGGCGACAAGGAGGCCGACATGGAGGCGGGACAACGCGCCGGCCTCGCGCAGGGCTGGCTGGTAGATGGACAAGCAGCTGTCCGATCGGGCTTCACAATTCGGCCTTGGTGCGAGCGCGCGGATTTCGACGGCCTGCTCGCCGCAATAGCTGCGCTTGGCACCGCCTCGGGCGCGCCGTGACGGCTTACATCCGATCTTTGTCTCGCCAGGCTTCATAAAGCTTGGCCTCTGTCGCGAACGAATACAGCATCACCAGCATCGAATAGACGAACCCGTGCCGGCCGCACAGGAAGTAGCGCTTGGCCAGGTAGAACTTCAGGAAGTTGCCGAGCGGCGACAGCACCAGTCTTATCAGGCCGGGCTTCTTGGCTCGTTCGACAAGCGTGGCAACCTTGAGGCTGGAGTAGGTGTTGGCCCTTGCCAGATCCTCGGCAATGGTCATTTCGCGGCGATGCAGCAGCACGCCATTTTCTATCGTGCCGGTTTCGCCTGGCACCTCGAACGACTCATGGACCCGCAGATTGAGGTCCATCGTGGCCTTGTCGCGGCGGAAAAGACGCAGCAGCCTGTTGTGAAGCACCCAGCGGTGCGCATAGCCATAGCCCTTCAGCTTGTCGCGGCGTCTGATGTACCATCCGTCGAAGGCGTCATTCCCAAGCTGGGTCACATTCATGATTGACTGCCTGAGCACGTCGTCGATGGCCTCGTCGGCTTCAATCGAAAGGCACCATGGTTGCGTGGCCTGATCGAGCGCGAATTGCCGCTGACGAGGAAAGCCCGGCCAATCGTTGTGAAAAAGCCTTATCGGGTAGCCTTTGGCGATGTACCCATTGACGACGTCCAGAGTGCTGTCCGTCGAGCCCGAATCGACGACGATGATCTCGGCGCAGAAATCGACGCTTTCCAGGCACTCGCCGATCATATCGGCCTCGTTCATGCAGATCACCAGCGCCGAAACCGGGCTAGAAAATCGAGTCATCGTCCCACCCCACGGCACACTGTTCTCGGAATTGGGCTGCCCTGCGCCCCTGTTTACGCAATCCCGAAAGCGCTATGCGCTTTACCCGGGAAAACCGTTACATACTTTTTCTGGAATTGCTCTAGGAAACCAACAAGACGGCTGCGGCAGAAATTCCGGCTTCACAGGAGAGCTATCGAACGCCAAAGCGGCGCTGATATGGCGAGGCCTTCAAGCGACATCGGCGAAAGCTCGTTGCGGTTCAACCGGCTCAAGGCTGTGCGAACGAGACCAGCCCTTCGTCCTTGACCCGGCGGATGGTGAGCGCTGTGCGCACCGTGTCGACATTGGGGGTCGAGGTCAGTTCCTCGATGACGAAGCTCTGGAAGGCGCCAAGGTCGCTCGCCACGCAATGCAGCAGGAAATCGGATTCGCCCGACACCATCCAGGCGTCGCGTACGATCGGCCAGCCGCGGGTGCGCTCGGCAAAGATGCGCAGCTCGGCATCGGCCTGATGATGCAGGCCGACCAGGCAGAAGGCAACGACATCGAGGCCGAGCGCTGGTGCAGCGAGCAAGGCACGGTAGCCACGGATGATGCCGGCTTCCTCCAGGCGCTTGACGCGGCGCAGGCATGGCGGCGCCGAAATGCCGACGCGGTTCGACAGTTCGACATTGGTCATGCGGCCGTCGCCCTGCAATTCGCGCAGGATCTTCCAGTCGATGGCGTCGAGGTCGGCCTTGAGGGGCATGTGGGCTCTCGATCATGAGGGGCAATACGCAAGAATCTTGCGTGATTTTGTAATTAAACGACTTCGCTGTCCATTCCATCCTTCGCCCGGAATATTTCGCGGGATCAGCGGGCGACAGGTTTGACAAAGCTTTCCGGGGACGAACGCCAACTTGCCTTGCTGGCGTCGTGGGCAACACTTACATTACGCGCGACAATGATCGAGTTTTCCATGCCGCAATTGCCGGCAGCCCTCCGCAGAGGCTTTAGATGACCACCAAGCACGCGCCCGTTCTCATCGTCGGTTCCGGCCCGGCCGGCTATACGGCGGCGGTCTATGCCGCCCGCGCCATGCTGAAGCCGATGCTGGTCGCCGGCCTGCAGCAGGGCGGGCAGTTGATGATCACCACCGATGTCGAGAATTATCCCGGCTTCGCCGACCCGATCCAGGGTCCGTGGCTGATGGAGCAGATGCTGAAACAGGCCGAGCATGTCGGCACCGACATCATCAACGACATCATCACCGAGGTCGACCTCAACGTGCGACCGTTCCGCGCCAAGGGCGATTCCGGCACGACCTATACCGCCGACGCGCTGATCATCGCCACCGGCGCGCAAGCGAAATGGCTGGGCATCCCGACCGAGCAGGACTTCATGGGTTTTGGAGTCTCGGCCTGCGCCACCTGCGACGGTTTCTTCTACAGGGGCAAGGA
>NZ_RZTT01000212.1 GCF_003996995.1 Mesorhizobium sp. M7A.T.Ca.US.000.02.2.1
GGTCAGGGTGACGGGTTCGGCGAGGGTGCCAGGACACTGGCGCTGCTGCTCTTTCGCGTCGACGGCGCCGTCAGCCGCATCGCCATCGGCACCTCGCGGCCGATGCGCGAACCCATGCTGATCCAGAAACTGTTCCATGAGAGGCTGGCCGCGCTCGAGCAGGATATCGATGCCGGCTATGGTTTCGATCTGGTGCGGCTCTCGGTGTTGGCGGCAGCCACCTTCGACATGCAGCAGGCTGATCTGACTGGTGAAACGATCGACGATGGCGCCGATATCGCGCTGTTCGCCGACCGCATCCGCGCCCGGCTCGGCGAGGGCGCGGTTCTCCGGCCGGTCGCGGTCGAGAGCCATCTGCCGGAGCGTGCTGTCGCCACGATCCCCTTCACCGAAGCGCCGCGCCGGACCACGCCGCCGAAAAAGCCCGGCAGGCTGCAGGCGCCACAAACCATTTTTCCGCCGGAACGGCCAATCCGGCTGTTCCGCTCGCCCGAACCCATCGATGTGCCGGCCACTGAAATGCCGGAAGGACCACCGCTGCACTTCCGCTGGCGGCGCGCGCTCTACCGGGTCACGCGCGCCGAAGGGCCGGAACGCATCGCCGCCGAATGGTGGCGGGAAGCGCCAAGCGACGAGGCGGCATCGACGCGCGACTATTTCCGCATCGAGGATGCCGATGGCCGCCGCTATTGGCTCTACCGGCAAGGTCTTTACGGCAACACGCAGGTACCGCCGCGCTGGTTCATGCATGGTGTCTTCGCATGAACGCGCTGACCGTCATCCCCTATGCCGAGTTCGGCATCCAGTCGAATTTCTCCTTCCTGCGCGGCGCCTCCAAGCCGGAGGAGCTGGTGGTCGCGGCCAAGCTCCTGGGCTTCTCCGCGATCGGGCTTGCCGACCGCAACACGGTGGCCGGCGTGGTGCGCGCCTGGCAGCAGGCCAAGGTCGAAAAGCTCTCCTATCACCCCGGCTGCCGGCTGGTTTTCGGCGACGGCACGCCGGACATCCTCGCCTATCCCCAGGACCGCAAGGGCTGGGGACATCTGTGCCGCATGCTTACCCAAGCCAATCTGCGCGACGAGAACGAAAAAGGCGCCACCCTTCTCCAGCGCGGCGACCTCCTCGAATGGGGTGACCTGATGTCGCTGGCGGTCCTGCCCGGTCTGTCGGCGGGCGCGGAAGATAGTCTTCCCCTGCTTGGAGACCTCAAAGGCCGCTTCGGCAGGAACCTGCGGCTTGGCGTTTCGCCCGACTACGCCGGCAATGACCGTTTCCGCATCGAGCAGGCCGCGGCGCTTGCCGAGAGCGTCGGTATTCCGCTGATGGCGACCAACGACGTTCTCTACCACACCGCCGAACGGCGCCCGCTGCAGGACGTGCTGACCGCGATCCGCCTCAACACGCCCGTCGCCGAGGTAGGGCTGCAACTCAGCGCCAATGCCGAGCGTCATCTGAAGCCGCCAATGGAGATGGCGCGCCTGTTCCGCAGGCATCCGCAAGCGCTGGCCGAGACGCTGCGGTTTGCGGAAGAACTGACCTTTTCGTTGAGCGACCTTCAGTACAATTATCCGGACGAGCCGACGGAATCGGGTCTTGGCCCACAGGCTGAACTGGAGCGGCTGGCGCGGGAGGGAGCGGCCAACCGCTATCCGGCGGGTGTGCCGGATTCGGTGACCAGGCGCATCGAGGAAGAGCTCGCTTTGATCGAACGCCTCAACTATGCCCGCTATTTCCTGACTGTCTACGACATCGTCAAGTTCGCGCGCAGCAAGGATATTCTCTGCCAGGGACGTGGATCGGCCGCCAATTCGGTCGTCTGCTTCTGCATCGGCATCACCGAAGTAGGACCGGAAAAAATCGATTCGCTCTTCGAGCGCTTCATTTCCGAGGAGAGAAACGAGCCGCCGGATATCGACGTCGATTTCGAGCACGAAAAGCGCGAAACCGTAATCCAGTACATCTACGAGAAATACAGCGGCAAGCGCACGGCACGTGCGGCCGCCGTCATCAGCTATCGCGGCCGTTCGGCGCTGCGCGAAGTGTCGAAGGCGATGGGCCTGTCCGAGGATGTCAGGGCATCGCTTTCCGGCTCGATCTGGGGTTGGTCGACATCGGAGCTTGGCGAGAAGGAAGCCCGCGCCGGCGGCCTCGACCGCACCGATCCGGTGTCGAGGCACGTGATGGAGCGTGCCAATGAGATCATGGGCTTCCCCCGCCATCTGTCGCAGCATGTCGGCGGCTTCGTCATCACCAGGGACCGGCTCGACGAGATCGTGCCCATCGTCAAGACGGCGATGGACGAGCGCAAGATGGTCGAATGGGACAAGGACGATCTCGACGCGGTGAAGATCCTGAAAGTCGACGTGCTGGCGCTCGGCATGCTGACCTGCCTCCAGCGCGCCTTCACCTTGCTTACTGACCACTATCCAAAGGCGCGAGACAAATACGGCCGACCTTATGTGCTGGCCACCCTGCCGGCAGAAGACGCCCGGGTCTACGATATGATCTGCCGTGCCGACACATTGGGCGTCTTTCAGATCGAATCGCGGGCGCAGATGTCGATGCTGCCGCGCCTTGAGCCGAAAACCTTTTATGACCTTGTCATCGAGGTGGCGATCGTGCGGCCGGGCCCGATCCAGGGCGACATGGTCCACCCCTATCTGCGCCGCCGGCAAGGCAAGGAAAAACCCGAGTATCAAAAACCGGAGCTGGAGGCGATCCTCAGCAAGACACTAGGCGTACCGCTGTTCCAGGAGCAGGCGATGAATATCGCCATCGTCGCCGGCGGTTTCAAACCGGGGGAGGCCGATGAACTGCGCCGCGCCATGGCCACCTTCAAGCGCACCGGCACCATCGGCAATTACCGCGACCGTATGATCAATGGCATGGTCGGCAAGGGCTACACGAAGGACTTCGCCGAGCGCTGCTTCAAGCAGATCGAGGGCTTTGGCGAATATGGCTTTCCCGAAAGCCATGCCGCTTCCTTCGCCCTGCTCGTCTATGCCTCCTGCTGGTTCAAGACCTTCTATCCCGACGTGTTCTGCGCCGCGATCCTGAATTCGCAGCCGATGGGGTTTTACCAGCCGGCCCAGCTCGTGCGCGACGCAAGCGACCATGGCGTCGACATTCGCGATGTCGACGTCAATTTTTCGATGTGGGATTGTACGCTGGAGAAAGCACCTTTCGATCCGGCCCGTATCCTCCCGCGCCATGCCGACATGCGCGGCGTCATCGAGACGAAGCATGCCGTCCGGCTCGGCTTCCGCCAGATCAAGGGCCTGTCGAAGGAGCGCATGGCGGCTTTCGTCGAACAGCGCGGCTCAGGCTACGTATCCGTCCGGGATGTCTGGTTGCGCTCCGGCCTCGATGTCGGCGAGATCGAGCGGTTGGCGCAGGCCGACGCCTTCCGTTCGCTCGGCCTTGATCGTCGCGAAGCCTTGTGGGCGGTGCGCGCACTCGACGGCAAGAGCGCCGCCGAAAGGCTGCCGCTGTTCGACCAGCCGGCGCTTCGCCTGCGCGAGCTGGAGCCCGAGACGAAGCTGCCGAAAATGCCGCTAGGCGAGCATGTCATCCATGATTACCGCGCGCTCGGCCTGTCGCTGAAGGCGCATCCGGTCGCCTTCCTGCGCGAGCGGCTCGACCGCGCCGGCGTCATCCCCAATGCGAACCTGCCTTCCGTGCGTGACGGCAGGCGCGTCTCCGTCGCCGGCCTCGTGCTGGTGCGGCAGCGCCCCGGCAAGGGCAATGCGATCTTCCTGACGCTGGAGGACGACAAGGCGGTGGCCAACGTCATCTTCTGGCAAAGAACCTTCGACCGTTACCGGCCGATCGTTATGGGCGCCCGGTTCGTCAAGGTCACCGGAAAATTGCAGTCGGAATCGGGCGTGGTCCACATCGTTGCCGAAAGGATCGAGGATTTGACGCCCTGGCTGACCGTACTCCTGGAGAAGGTCAGCGGGGCCGCACCAGCGGTTCCTCCGAGAGACCTCGCCAAGGACGGTTCGGATCGCTCCAGCCCCGCCAAACAAAGCGCACCGATCCGGCAGGATCTCGCAACGCTGTCGGAAGAAGCGGAAAGGGTCATGCCCAAGGGGCGCAATTTTCAGTAGGGAAGGCCATGGCAAAGGCGGAACGAAAGCGGACGTCGGCGATCCTTCGCGCCCCCCGCTGTCCCGCCAGCCTTCGGCAAATTGGCGGGTATAAGAAACGTGCCCCTCAGCCCGGCCCACCCAAGCGTGGCGGCGGCGGGGCGAGCACGTCCTCCACCGAAAGCGTCCGCGCCTCGGAGGGCAGCATGATCGGGATGCCGTCACGCACCGGATAGGCAATCTTGGCGACCCTGGAAATCAGTTCGCCGCGCTCTGGATCCCAGGCCAGCGGCCCCTTGGTCAGCGGGCAGGCCAAGAGTTCCAGCAGCTTGGGGTCGACCTTCTTCCCGTCACGTCCGTCCGCCATCGCGCCCTCTTACTGCAAACTCGAGCCAAAATCCTCATTCTCGCGCGCCAGTGCCATTTCGGTGATGGCGATCAGCGTCTCCGCCCGGGTCTTCAGGTCGGCTGCTTCGAGCAGCGCCTGTTTCTCGGCCGGCCCGTAGGGCGCCATCATCGACAGCGCATTGACCAGCATGGCATTTTCGGCGCGGCTGACGCTTTCCCAGTCGGCCTCCAAATCGTTGGCCTGCAGATAGGCGCGAAACGCCTTGAGCAGCGATGGCCGGTCGATCTCGTTGTCCGCCTGATCCTCGTCGAGATCGGCAAGGAAAGGCGCGGGCTTGCACTGGCGAAACGGCGTCTTGACCGTCAATTCGTGAGCGATGCGGAACCGGCACACGCCCTGCAGCGAAATCAGGTAGCGGCCGTCGCCACTTTCGGAGAAGGCGATGATGCGCCCGGCGCAACCGACATTGCAGAGCTCCGGCTCGCCATCGCCGCGCAAGGCGCCATCGAGACTGGGCTGGATGACGCCGATGAGCCGCGAGCCGGCAATCGCCTCGTCCACCATCTGCAGATAGCGCGGCTCGAAGATGTTGAGCGGCATGCGGCCTCCCGGCAGCAAAAGCGCACCCTCGAGCGGAAAGATCGGGATCGTCGACGGCAAATCCTTGGCGAGCCGGTAATGCGCGTTTCCCGCTTGCACCATATTCCTCCGATCGCTTCACCAGAAGCGCGTCATACCAGCTAATCTGGCGCAGTCGTCGCCGACGCCAAGCCCGTGCGGCAAAACAACCGGCAGCCGGCTCAGGAGAACAGCAGAGCCGACAATTTGCGGCGCGCCGCCAGCGTCGCCTCGTCGGTCATGCCCCAGGCCTCGAACAGCTGCAGCAATTGCGTCCTGGCGCCGTCCTCGTTCCAGGCCCGGTCGGCCTTGATGATGGCCAGCAGATTGTCTGCGGCCGCGGTGCGGTCGCCATTGGCGTTCTGGATCATGGCCAGATCGAAGCGCGCCTGGTGATCTCCGGGATTTTCCGCCAGCCGGCGCTCGAACTCGGCTGGATTGCCGAGAGCCGCCGCCTGCGCCGCAACCGCCATCCTGGCGCGCAGGGCTGCCAGCGGCGGCGCATCCTTCTTGGCCTCCGGGGCTGTTGTCAAAAGCGCCTCGGCGCCTTCCGTGTCGCCGGCGTCGAACAACAGTTCGCCCAGTCCGGCGATCGCCTCGATCGTCTCCGGCGCCTGCGCCAGGATGGCGTCATAAATGTCGGCCGCGGTCTGCATGTCGCCGGCGGCGCGCGCCTCAATGGCCGCGGCCAGGGCTTCAGCCACTGGCGGCGCGCCATTGTCCTTGCCGCCGACCTTGGTGATGAATTCGTTGATCTGGCTCTCCGGGATGGCGCCCATGAAGCCATCGACCGGCTGGCCGTCCTTGTAGGCGATGACCGCCGGGATAGACTGGATGCCGAGCTGGCCGGCGATCGAGGGATGGTCGTCGATGTTCATCTTCACCAGCTTGACCCTGCCGCCGGCGGCCTTGACCGCCTTCTCCAACTGCGGCGTCAACTGCTTGCAAGGCCCGCACCAGGGCGCCCAGAAATCGACCAGCACCGGCTGGCGGCGCGATTCCTGGATGACATCGGCGGCAAAGGCAGCCGTCGTCGTGTCCTTGATCACATCGGCGGGAGCGGCGGGCGCATCGCCAAGCGCGACTTTCGCCGGCGCCGGCGCGGCTCCACCATACTGTACCGAGGTGTTGTACTGGCCGCCATTGCCGCCAAAGGAGCCGCCGAACGGATTGTTGTCGCTCATCTCTCTACCCTTCCGTGGCGCCGCCGGCCGGCGGCCAGGCGCCCTATGCTTCAGACCATCTGACTCAAGCCATCCATGTGGCGATCACATGGAGACTTTCAAGATAGCAGCATCGTGCCCGGTTGCCTCGACGAATCTGACCAGGTCGCGCGCCGCGATCGATGTCGTCGCCTCATTGGTCAGCGGATGCCCATTGATGACCGCATGCTCCATCAAATCCTTGTCGAGCACGAGCTTGACCCTGTTTGCCGTGTCGTTGATGACGCCGAAGACCGTGACGGCGCCCGGTGTGACGCCGAGCAGCTCCATCAGCATCTCCGGCTTGCCGAAGGAAACCCGGCTGGCGGCGCCGATCACCTGGTGGATCTGCTTCAGGTCGACGACCGCGTCCTCGCCGACGGTGACCAGGAAGAAATTGTCCTTCTTGTCCTTCAGGAACAGGTTTTTCGTGTGCCCGCCGGCGATCTCGCCGCGCAGTGCCTGCGAATCGGCGACGGTATAGAGCGGCGGGTGGCGCTTCGTCGACGTGGCAATGCCGAGTTCGGCAAGAAAGGCCATCAAATCGGCTTCGGTCTTCGGCATCGGTTTCGTCCCGTTTCTCAAGCCAGCCGTTTACGGCCAATGGGGCAGCCGACACAAGACCGTCATGCGACATCATGGTGAGCGGCACCGCCCTTCGCGCTGGCGCCCCGCCGCCCGCCACTCACGCGCCCGCCGGCGGCTTGCCGGCCCCGCGCATCGTGTCGCAAAAAGCCTGCGATTTCCCTGTTGCAATCGCCGCGCTCTTCAGCCATATAGGCCCGGCTTGCGGCCAAGACGCCGCGCGAGCGGGTGTAGCTCAGGGGTAGAGCACAACCTTGCCAAGGTTGGGGTCGAGCGTTCGAATCGCTTCACCCGCTCCAAATCTTCTTAAGATTTGAAAAGCATAAAGGGCCCGGGTAACCGGGCCTTTTTGCTGTCTGGCGCCGGGGAGCGGGGGGGGACGACGTTTCCAGCCGAAGCCGGGAACGTAGGGCTGCCCATCCGACCTGGGTGTTGAGCCTCAACAGGTTGTCAGCGGGTAGAGCGAGGCGGCTCCGGAATTTGCGTCTAGGGCGATCGATATGCCATGGATAATCGGCCAACGGCTTTCGCTTCCATTTCGCGACCCTGACGGCCGAGACCGCGAATCGGGCGCGAGCGACCTCCAGCGGCGTTGGCGCCGAGCAGGTAAATCAGCTAGAACTAACTCAGGCGGAACAATTGTCTGCGATTTCAGGAGACGACATGTCCGAGGAGCATGTTGAGCGTCGGCTGGCGGCGATCCTGGCCGCGGATGTGGTCGGCTATAGCCGTCTTATGGAGGTCGACGAAGAGCACACGCTCAATCTCCTTCGGCAGCATCGACGGGAGTTCTTCGATCCGACCGTCACCAAGCACGGTGGGCGCATCTTCAAAGTGATGGGTGACGGCTTTCTGGTCGAGTTCGGCAGCGTAATCAATGCGGCGCGCTGCGCGGTCGAGATCCAGCGCGGCATGCCCGAGCGGAATGCCGGCATCCCCGAGGACCGGCATTTCAAGTTTCGCATGGGCATCAACCTTGGCGACATCATCGTCGACGGTGATGATTTCCAGGGCGACGGTGTCAATCTTGCGGTGCGGCTGCAGGGCCTCGCGATGCCCGGCGGCATTGCCTGCTCGGAAGCGGTGCGCCATGCGGTCGGCAACAAGCTGGGCGTCGACTTCGCCGATCAGGGCACCAGGACCGTCAAGAACATTGCCCAGCAGGTGCATGTCTACTTCGCCAACTGGGACCAGGGCGTGCCTTATGTCGAGACGCATGTTGCGGCCAGAACCGTCCAGACGCTGGTGCGGTCCGACAAGCCGTCGGTGGCGATCCTGCCATTCGCCAATCTTAGCGCTGATCCCGACCAGCAGTATTTCAGCGATGGCATCACTGAAGACATCATAACCGACCTCTCGAACGTCTCCGGCCTGTTCGTGCTCAGCCGCAATACAGTCTTCGCGTTCAAGGGCAGGACCGACAAGATGGAACGCATCGCCAGGGAGCTTGGCGTCGGCTACATTGTCGAGGGCAGCGTCCGCAAGGCGGTAAACCGGGTCAGGATCAATGCCGAGTTGATCGAGGGCGCCACGGACGGACACGTTTGGGCTGCCCGCTACGACCGCGACCTCACCGACATCTTCGCCGTGCAGGACGAAATCGCCAAAGCGGTCGTGGCGCAGCTCAGGGTCAAGCTCCTGCCTGAGGAGAGGAAAGCTATCGAGCAGGCGCCGACAGACAATGTGGAAGCCTATACGCATTACCTTCGAGGGCGCGATTACAGCCACATCGCGACCAGAGCCAACCACCTGATGGCCAGACAAAGCTATATCAGGGCCATTGAGCTCGATCCGGGATATGCCCGTGCCTATGCAGGTCTGGCGGTCTGCGACGTACGCCTTCAGTCGAACTACGGCTCACCGATCCATGTGGACGACATTCTCGCGACCGCGGACAAGGCCCTAGCCCTGGACGCGAATTTGGCCGAAGCGCATTCAGCCAGGGGCTTTGCCCTGTCCCTCGCCGATCGCCGTTCCGAGGCTGCGGCGGCGTTCGAACAGGCTCTTACGCTCGACGCCAATTGCCACGAGGCCAATCGTTACTATGCCGAGTTTTGCGTAACCGGCGGCCAGTTCGAGTTCGCCGCCACGTACTTCATGCGCGCGATGGAAATCAAACCGTCCGATTACGGCGCACCGGTCATGCTGGTGAACGTCTTTCGTACTCTCGGCCAACAGAACGACGCGGAGCTTTATGCACGAATCGCATTGGAGAGAGCTGAAGAGGAACTCCGTTTGCATCCCGAGAACGCCAATTGTGCCTGCCTAGGGGCTATCGTGCTGGCCTTCCTTGGTGAACGCGATAGGGCGGCCAAGTGGCTTGACCGGTCTCTGGCGATCGACCCTAACGATATCAACGTCCAATACAACGCAGCTTGTACCTATGCGTTGCTGGGGGAGTTCGAACGTTCGATCGACCTTTTGGAAGCGTGGCTGCCGCAGGCTGGCGCCGAGATGAGACTCTGGTTCAAGAACGATTCCGATTTCGCCTCTGTTCGTAGTCATCCTCGCTACCAGAAGTTGCTCCAGCTGCTGCAGTAGCGATACGCATTGTTCTTGAGTCAAATTGTCGCCGATAATCAAGAATCGGCCTTCAGGAAGATTTACCCGACAAACCAACGCCCTCGCCATCCCGCGGATATTATGTTATGCTACTAATATAACCGAGAGGTGGGGAATGGGTACCCGGTTCAGGTTGTTCGTTCAGCCTCCGTTCGAAGACCCTACGTCAAGTCCCGAGATCATTACGGTTTCGTCCCCGCGAGGCAGTGTCGGACCTGGCCCATCCGACGATCGCATGTATGTCGTCGAGCCGGCCGACAAGATGCGGCCCTATGGCGTCAACCACGGTCCGTTGGGCACGCCCTTCATCTCCCTGCCGCCCTGGACGCGAGCTATCCTCGATCCGGCCATTCCCGACGAGGAAGGCAACTTCGATCACTATCAGCCCTCGACGCCCGGCTTCGAAGCAGCGCACGCGTTCGGATGCGTGCGCTTCACGCTCGACGTTTGGGAGCGTTACATCGGCCAACCGCTCGTCTGGCATTTCCACGATCACCACGACCGTCTGGAAATCTCGATCCTGCCGGATTGGGACAACGCTCAATACGGCTATGGCTTCCTCGAGCTCGGCAGCCAATTCACGAAAGACGGACGCGCGCTCCCCTTCAGCCTCGACTTCGATATTATCGCGCATGAGGTTGGCCATGCGTTCGTCTACAGCGTCCTCGGCATACCCAAGCCGGGAGCTGAGTTCCCCGAATATCTGGGCTTTCAGGAAGCCTTTTCCGACTGCGTTTCGTTGATCGCGGCCATGCATTTTCCATCCGTGATCGAAAACGTTCTGACGGTGACGCGTGGGAACCTCTACATCGCCAATCAACTCTCTCGCTTTTCGGAATTTTCACCGCACCGCCAGATACGCGAGGCCAACAACAAGCTGACAATGGCCGATTTCGCGGACGGCTGGACCGACGAGCATGCCTTGTCGCAACCTCTAACGGGTGCCGTATTCGACATTCTGGTCGATGTCTTTCACGAGAGCTTGGTGGATCGAGGACTGATTTCGCCGGAGGCCGAAGATCTTGCCGACCTCGCCGAGATCTACCCA
>NZ_RZTT01000213.1 GCF_003996995.1 Mesorhizobium sp. M7A.T.Ca.US.000.02.2.1
TGATTTCCGCCAGTGCCCCGCCGCACAGGCGGGTTTTTTGTTTGATGCACCGTCAGCCAAGGTGCCGCCGTATGGCGCCGGCATTGCTCGCGGCAGGTGCATCGGTTATCTGACCGGCCAGGCAAACAACGCCACGCAATCCACCAAACGGAGCCCAGCACATGACACGCGAGACAATCCTCAAATTCGGCACCGTCGAACACGCGGACGCCGGCGATCTGGCTGGCTGGATCGTCGTCGAGGGCAAGCCGACCATGCAAACCGCCGTCCAGCACACGACCGAGGACGGCAAGGTGTTGTCGGGCACCTGGCGCGCGACGCCCGGCACCTATCACGCCACCTATACCGACTACGAGTTCGTGCACATGATCGCCGGCCGCATCATCATCACGCCGGACGGCGGCACACCGGTCGAGGTCGGTCCCGGCGATGCCTTCGTGGTGGAAGCCGATTTCAAGGGAACCTGGAAGATCATCGAGCCGGTGACGAAGCATTTTGTCGTCAGGGTTGGCTGAGGCGGGGTGATCCGTCTGGCCCGCCATGGTTCGCCATGGCGGAGCTGATCTCTGCATTCGCCCGGGCCACGGCCAAGCCACTCCCCGGACTCCGGTCATTGGGTCATGAAGGCGTCTGCGGCGTCATCCACGGTCGGCCTCGACTTGAATGATACGGCACTCGCCAGCCAAGCGATCTCTCATCGGCGCTTACCAGCCAAGTATCCTTGATACACCGGATCGATCCCCTAGTTCTTTCGGGGGGCGCGGCAATCGCGAGGTTGCCTCGGGGGCAGCGGCGGTTCGGGCCGTTCTGACTGCACGCCGCGGAAAGACGGTTGGATCGACGCATCCATGGAGGTCGTCGTGCGTCAATCGCGTGGATTCACCTGTGCGTATTTCGTCTTAGCTTGCTCGATCGCCGTAGTTTGCGCAGGAGCAGCAACCGGTGGCCAGCAAGGCGGAGGGCATGGCAACGGCGGCCACGGTTCTGGTGGCCATGGTGGCGGCGGAGGTCATGACGCCGGCGGCAACCGCGGCGGCTCGCAGAAAGGGACTGGCGATGACCCCGGCGGCTCCAGTTCGTCGGCGGACGACGGCGAGACCAGCACAAGCGGCACTGCGACAGTCCCGGGGACGGTAGGTCCGGCCACCGCTACTGCTGTTGCGTCCGCAAGGGGCGGACAGTCACTCGACCTGCCGGCCGCTCTCCAGCCTCCCAGCGACAGCAACACTCAATCAACAGTCAGCCGAACCGAGGCGCTGCCGGGCGTCCCGGATAAAGTCGTTCGGGCCTGCCATGATGCCATCGAGTCGGCCGCCGCTCCGTTTGGCGCGACCAGCGTGCGCGTCAGCAGCGCGGGCTTCGTACATCAGTTGAGTCGGGCGACGATCTCGGCCCCTATCGAAGTCAGCATCGACTATGTGCGGCAAGGCAACGTGGAAACGCGGCAGGCGGCGATCCAATGCGAATTGGACGCGACAGGCAGCGTGATCGGCCTGACATAGCGAACCGCGCAGAACACCTCGCTGATGAAGCAGGGTGAATTCGAGGGGCCATTCATCTTTGGCCGAAATGGCAGCAGGCCTCGGGTGTGTTACCAAGGGTGCGGGGCATCAAAGATGGCCTTCCACGGAAGGGACCGCGCAGTCGGAAATCACTGCGGTGTCACGTGTCTTGGCAAGAGCGAATAAGGAAGTGTGATCGAACGCACCCGGGTCATCCGCGAAGCGTTGCGAACCTTGCCAGTCTTCTTGCTGACGGCCTTCACCTGGCTGGCTGCCGCGCGGCCAGAACGCGGCTTCAGGGGCGGTTCGATCTGCGCGCTGCGGCGCTCAGTCCTGAGCCTGTCGTTGTCCCCGCGCGCCGCAGCCAAGTCGCGGGCAAGAGAAACAGTGGCCTCGCGTTGCTCGTCCAGAGCCTCCTGAAGCTTAGCGACACGCAACAAAAGAGCTTGGGCGGCTGCTTCGCGCTCGATGCGGGCTCTGTCGAGATCCTCACGATTCATGACGGCTGTAGTACGTTCCCGTGCCAGAGCCTGTGCCGTCTCGGTTGCGGCCTGCTCGGCACGCTCTTTCGCTGAGACTGCTTTGGCTCGCTCCAGTTCAGCCGCCTGGCGCTCGACGCGAGCTTCTTTCAGCTCCTCAACGGCCGCTGCTGCTGCAGCGCGTTCTCGTGCGAGCGTTCGCTCCGTGTCAGCTGCGGTCCGCTCCACTTGTTGTCTCGCTGTGACCGCGTCGGTCCGTTCCTGCTCAGCCACGGCCGTACGCTTCATGAGTGCGGCATTGGCCAGTTTCGCTTCGGCGAGATCGCCACGAAGCAGCTCCGCCTTCCGGCGTTCGTCGTCGAGCATGCCGCTCGCCTGCGCCAGTGAAGCCTTGGCCGTGGCGCGATCCTCGGCGGCCTCGGTCTCAAGCTGTTCAATTTGGACGCGCGCTTGCGATAAATCGCGCGCCTGCCTTTGGGCCTGCTCCTGCTCGAGATGAGCAGCGGGCATCTCCTCAAGGACATAGCTGGTGGCCTCGCTCAGCATCGTGCGGGCATCTCCCGCAATGCGCCGCAACGCGTCAAGAGTGCGGGCCGCCGCGAGTTCATTGCGCAACCGCTCCTCGCGCGCGTCATCGGCAGCTGCCATGCTTGCCCTCAGCGTGTGGATCTGCTTGCTCGCCTCGAGGAGCGCTCCCTGCAGAGCGGCGCTCCTGGCACGCTCGCCTTCCGCCGCCCGGTGCTCCTGGTCGGCCAATTGTCTCGCAGCGGCAGCCTGAGCACGATCCGTCCCGTCTTGCGCCTGGTTAGCCGTGAGATCCGGGCCAAGCAATTCGGCACTCGCCTGAGGTCCCAACGGGCGCGAAAGGTCTCGATGGGCCTGGTCTTGGGTTTGCGAGATGGCGGAAGCGCTTTCGACCCAGATTTGTCTCGTCATCGCATAGCCAATCGGCGCGGCCAGACAAATGGCGGCGAGACCCAAGCGCGATACAAGAACGATCGGCCTGCGAACGACAGGGTTTGAGGCAGGCGCCATGGCCGGGTCGGGATCTCCCATCTGCGCTGTGAAATTCAAACCGCGATCCGCAGCATAGGCCAACGGAGCAATTTTTGGCGGTGAAGCTCTATGGCGCAATTGGTCCCATGCCGACCCGCAAATCCGCTTCCCACGTTCCGCGATCGCGCTGATGGATGCTGCAAGCCGGCCAGACTGCACACTGTTCGGTGCAGGAGCACCGGTCACTAACGAGCTCCCGCTGGGTTCGGATGTCGCGGCGAAATGCTCGATTCGCACTCCGAACCGAGAGTAGTTGGTATTTTGAGCCCGAACATCCAGGCCGACCGGATGCAAGGGGTTGGCAGCCTTGGAAGAAGCAGGACCGGCGACAAGTCCGGCCGGGCTTTCCCATTCCCAAGAAGCCTCGTCGGCGATACCGGATCTGCCTTCGTCAAACGCTGCAAGGCGGCGCCGTCGCACCGCGGCAAGGATACGCCGGAGCACAAGATAGACGCCCACCGATGCAAGCGTCACCACTGCGATCAGAATGGCCAAATTTACGTCGTTTGCATACATTTCGGCAAGATAATTTGGCATTGCCGTGCCCGTGCGTTCTGGGGTGTATCGTCAAGTTCGTAAAGCGATGTCTGGTCATCCGCCTTGGTATTGGCCAGGCTTACCGCCCTCGAAACGTCGCTTTCTTCGGGATCCTTCTGGTACTTGCGAATTGTTGCGGATGGCGGGGCGCCGGTCGCGCGCTGATAGATCGCCGCAGTTGATATTCCTTGGCGGGCAATGGCCGACCAAGGACACATGCGGGGCCCTGAGACGCCGATTTGCGCCTCTGCATATCAACCTCGCGAGAGTTCGCCGGTGCGGACAATTCGCCACTTCCCGGCTCTTGACTGTCCATCATGAACTTTAAGCTAGGTCACAGCGCACCACGGTCAACCATCACCTCGCAATGATCCTGTCGGCAGCCTTCGGCCAGACAAAAGGGCCATTGTAGTGCCCGCTCTTCGGAGCGAAGCTGGATCGTTCCTTGTTCGGCGATGCATTCCCGCCGAGATTAGAATTCGTTGCACTGTTTCGCGAAAAGTACGACGTCAGTTGCTAAGCTGGTGAAAAGCGTGGTGATCCCGACAGGAATCGAACCTGTGACCTACAGATTAGGAATCTGCCGCTCTATCCTACTGAGCTACGGGACCACGCGGCCAGACACATAGCCGCTTCGGATCGTTTCGCCAAGAGGCCGGCCGAAGGCAATTCGGCCGGCTTTGCGCTGCCGCCGTCAGGCGGCCAGCGCGGTTTCCGCCAGTTTCACCCAGTAGCTCATGCCGTGCGGGATGACCTCGTCGTTGAAATCGTAGGCAGGGTTGTGGAGACCGGCGGTGTCGCCATTGCCGATGAAGATGAAGGCGCCGGGGCGGGCTTCGAGCATGTAGGAGAAATCCTCGCCGCCCATCACCGGCTGGATGCCGCGGTGGACATGGGCGTCGCCGGCGACACTCATCGCGACATCACCGGCAAACACCGTCTCTTCCGCGTGGTTGAAGGTCACGGGGTAATTTGCCTGGTAGTCGACCTCGATCTTTGCCCCGAATGCGGTCGCCAGCCCGTCGCATATGCTGCGGATGCGCTCTTCGGACTTCTTGGCGATCTCCTTGCGCAAGGTGCGCACGGTGCCGGCGATTTCAGCGGTTTCGGGGATGATGTTGTAGGCGTCACCGGCGTGGAACTTGGTCACCGACACCACCACGGCCTCGACCGGATCGGTGCTGCGCGAGGCGATCGTCTGCAAGGCGCCGACCAGTTGGCTGGTGATGACGATCGGGTCGATCGTGCCGTGCGGCATCGCCGCGTGGCCGCCCTTGCCGCGCACGGTGATGGTGAACTCGGCGGTCGCCGCCATGATCGGGCCCGGGCGGATGGCGAACTGCCCGACAGGCAGGCCCGGCATGTTGTGCATGCCGAACACCCTGGAGATGTCGAAACGCTCCATCATGCCGTCCTTGACCATCTCGTTGCCGCCGCCGCCGCCCTCTTCGGCCGGCTGGAAGATCACCGCCACGGAACCGGTGAAGTTGCGCGTCTCGGCGAGGTATTTGGCCGCGCCCAGCAGCATTGCCGTGTGGCCGTCATGGCCGCAGGCGTGCATCTTGCCGGGGATGGTCGAGGCGTAGGATTTGCCTGTGATCTCGTTGAGCGGCAGCGCGTCCATGTCGGCGCGCAGGCCGATGGTGGGGCCTTCGCCCTGGCGGCCGCGGATGACGCCGACGACGCCGGTCTTGCCGAGGCCGGTGACCACATCGTCGCAGCCGAAAGCCTTCAGCTTCTCGGTGACGAAGGCGGCGGTCTTGAAGACGTCGAAGTTCAGTTCTGGCGTCTGGTGCAGATGCTGGCGCCAGCCGGCAACTTCGTCCTGCATTTCGGCGGCACGGTTCAGGATTGGCATGATGGTTCCATCTCGCTGTTGGGACAGGCGGGTGTCGTCCGCTGCCTTGCAATTGTGATCGCCAGGCACTTTGCCATCTTGGCGTCACATAGGGTAAATAGCACCGCAACGATGCGGTCCGGTTTTTGAGGGTCGGACCAATCATGCTGGCGATCGCGTAACGAAATCTTACGGAGCCAGGGGCGACTACGGCAAGAGGCGATTTCGGATTTGATCATGCGGTACAGGCATTTCCTCAAACTATTCTCGGTTGGCACAATCGCGCTGTCGGTCGTGGCCGGGCCGGCGCTGGCCAATCCGGTGGTCGTATTCGATCTCGGCAGCGGCAAGATCCTGCAGCATCAGGACGCGTTCAAGCGCTGGTATCCGGCATCGCTGAGCAAGCTGATGACCGCTTATGTCACCTTTCGGGCGATCGCCGCCGGCGAGGTGCAGCTTGATTCGCCGATCAAGGTGACCAAACACTCCGCCGCCGAGCCGCCAAGCAAGATGGGCTTCAAGCCGGGCTCGGTGATGCGGCTCGACAACGCGCTGAAGATGATGCTGGTCAAATCGGCCAACGACATCGCCATGGCGGTGGGCGAAAATGTCGGCGGTTCGCAGGCGGCCTTTGCCGACCGGATGAACGCCGAAGCGACCCGGCTCGGCATGAACGGCACGCATTTCGTCAATCCGAACGGGCTCTATTCGCCGGATCAGTACACGACGGCGCGCGACCTCGCCGTGCTGGTGATGGCGATCCGCCGCGAATTTCCGCAATATGCGCCGTGGTTCTCGATCGAGGGCCTTGCCGTCGGCAAGAAGGCTATTCCCAACTACAATCTCTTGATTGGCCGTTATCCCGGCGCCGATGGCATGAAGACCGGCTTTGTCTGCCCTTCCGGCTTCAACATGATCGGTTCGGCGACCCGCAACGGGCGCACGCTGGTCGCGGTGGTGCTTGGCGAGAAATCGGCGGTCACACGTGCCGAGACCGCGGCAAAACTGCTCGATCAGGGTTTTGACGCGCCTGCCGCCGGCTCGGCCACCGTCACCACGCTGGCGCCCTATGGCGACACGGTCTCGCCCAACGACATGAAGGACGAGGTCTGCAAGAAGAAGACGCCGCAGGAGCAGTCGGAGGCGCCGCCGGTTGCCGCCAAGGACGTGCCGAAATCGCCCTATCAGGAAAAGCTCGACCATGTGCCGACGCTGGTTGCCGTCGGCCTTGGCGGCGCCACCGGTCCGGCGCCGAAGGCCATCCTCGACCGGGGCGGTCAGGAATATGCCGATGTGCCGATCCCGAGCTGGCGGCCCGACAGGCCGGCACCGGCCGGCGCAGGCCCGAAGATTGCCGGCTCCGCCGCGCAGGGCGACCAGCCGGCCAAGGTTGCGAACTAGCCAATGGGCAGCGGCTTCCCGATCCCCGTCTCGGTGCTGACCGGCTTCCTAGGCGCCGGCAAGACGACGCTGCTCAACCGGCTGCTCAAGGATCCGGCGCTGGCCGACACGGCGGTAATCATCAACGAGTTCGGCGAGGTGGCGATCGACCATTTGCTGGTCGAGCAGTCTTCCGACGGCATCATCCAGCTTTCGGACGGCTGCCTTTGCTGCACGGTGCGCGGCGAACTGGTCGACACGCTGGCCGACCTGGTCGACCGGCTGCAGACCGGCCGCATCGCCCGGCTTGCCCGCGTCATCGTCGAGACCACCGGCCTTGCCGACCCGGCGCCGGTGCTGCAGTCGATCATGGCGCATCCGGCGCTGATCCAGGCCTTCCGGCTCGACGGCGTCATCACGCTGGTCGATGCCGTCAACGGCAACGCCACGCTCGACGCCCACGTCGAGGCGGTCAAGCAGGCTGCCGTCGCCGATCGCATCGTGCTCAGCAAAGCCGATCTGGTCGCCGATCCCAATGAGTTGGAAATGCTTCGGGCGCGCCTGCGGCAGATCAATCCGGGCGCCGAACTGCTCGATGCCGGTGACACGGGGACAGGCGTGGCGGCGCTGTTTGATTGCGGCCTCTACAACCCGGCAACCAAATCCGCCGATGTGCGGCGCTGGCTGGGCGAGGAAGCGGCTCATGATCATCACCATCATGATCACTATGATGGGCATGATCACGAACATGGCCATGACCACGGTCATCGCCACGATTCGCGGGTGCGTTCCTATTCGCTGGTGCATGACGGCCCGGTGCCGTTTTCGGCGATCGAGATGTTCCTCGACCTGCTGCGCTCGACACATGGCGAGCGCCTGCTGCGCATGAAGGGCGTCATCGAGCTCAGGGAAGACCCGTCGCGGCCTTTGGTGATCCATGGCGTGCAGAAGATCCTGCATCCGCCGGTGCAATTGCCGTCCTGGCCAGATGGCCAGCGCGGCACGCGGCTGGTGCTGATCACGCTCGATATGCCCGAAGATTATATCCGCAGGCTGTTCGCCGCCTTCACCAACCGGCCGTCGATCGACACGCCCGATCGCGCCGCGCTGGAAAACAACCCGCTGGCGATTGCCGGGCGGTAGCTCCCACGATTACGGCGCGCCGCGCTCGACCAGGAAGCGATGGCCGCCGGAGACCGCCGCCGTTTCAATCAACTGGTGGCCGCTCTCCGAACAGAATGCCGGAATGTCGATGACGGCCAGCGGGTCGGTGGTCTCCAGCCAGAGCCGGCTGCCCGGTTGCATCCCCGCCAGGCGCTTCTTGGCCTTGAGCACGGGCAAGGGGCAGTTCAGCCCCTTGAGGTCATAAATAGCGGCGCGATCATCCACGGGCGAAATCAACCGCCGAACATGCCGAGCAGCTTGTTCTTCAGCTTCGTCACGCGGCTCTCGTCGGCACTCGCCGCTTGCGTCTCAGCCATCGGTGCCGCTTCCGAAGGGGCCGCGATGGTCGCGGTGGCGACAGGGGCTTCCTTGGCAGCCTTTTCGGCCTCCTTTTCGGCCACAGCCTGGGCCTTGGCGGCTTCCTTGGCTTGCTTGGCCGCCTCTATGGCAGCGAGCCTCTGCTCCTCGGCCTTCTGCTTGGCCGCCTTTTCGGCATCGAGGGCCGCCATCTTGCGGCCGGCAGGCGAATCGATGCGGCCCATGCGCGCCGTCTCGGTGACCGAGCCGTCATTGTTGAGCGACGGCGGATCGATCGGCACGCGTTCACCGCGTGCGCGGCGCTTGGACCAGTCGGAGACGATGCTGGCTTCCTTGATACCGGCAATGGTCGGCTTGGGCGCTGGCACGCTGGCCTTGACCGCGCCGCTGAACGCAGCGTCGTAGGTGCTCATGTAGGAATTGTAGGCGCTCTTCAGCGAATCAGGTTGCGTGGTCGCCGGGCAGGCGCCGGCCGGATCGAATGTCTGACCGTCGGCGGCAACCTGGTTGAAGACATAACGCTTCTCGCAGACATCGACCTTCGGCGGCACCTTGGTGATCTCGAAATTGTCGTAGCCGACCTTCAGCATCTTCCAGAAGTCGTAATTCGGGTCGTTGCGGTAGCGCGCCATGTTGGCGGCGGTCATGCGGAACGGAAACGCCTGGATCTGGAACTCGGTCTGGCCGCCCTGGAAAGCATCGCGGCCGAACGCATAGATCTGCTCGATCTGCGCATCGGTCATCGAATAGCAGCCCGACGACGAGCAGGCGCCGTGCACCATCAAATTGGAGCCGGTACGGCCATTGGCGCGGTCATAGGCGTTGGGATAGCCGATGTTGAAGGACAAATGGTAGTTCGAGCGCGGATTCATCTGCGCCGGGCGCACCGTGTAGAAGCCTTCCGGCGCCTGGCGGTCGCCTTCGGTGTATTTCGGCCCGAGCTTGCCCGACCATTTGCAGATGTCGTAGCTGGCGACCATGTCGTAGCGGCCGTTGGTCTTGGCCTTCCAGATCTCGAGCTTGCCTTCTTCCTTGAAGATGCGGGCCATCACCGACGAGGTGCGGACCATGCCCTTGGCTCTCATGTCGGCGAGGATCTTGTCGGGCAGCGGCTTGTTGGCCTCCGGGGCAAAATCCTTCATCGACGAATTGTTGCAGCCGGCAACGCCGAGGGCAGCGATCAGGATTCCGGTGCGGGCAAGCTTGACAAACATGGCTACGGATATCGTCTTTTCTCTGGCGCCAGGACGCTTCCTGCCCCGGCTGCTACACTGCGCATCGACGGACCCTAAGCCCGTTAACCCTAATAAATTCCTTACCGCAAGTGCCGACGCATCCCCCTGCGGCAGTCTCATTGAGCCGAATGCAGCGGCATTTTTGTGGCAAAAATGCTCCGCCCCGCCACATTGTTGCGGCCAAGGCTGCCTGTGGTCAGAGACTGCGGCCCATGGCCAGGTATTTTTCGCGGCGCTGCTCGCGGAAATCGGTGTTGGCGCCGGCAAAATCCTTCATCGTCCTGGCGATGAGGTCTCCGGTCGCGGCGATCACCGTTTCGGCGCCGCGATGCGCACCGCCGAGCGGCTCGGGGATGATGGCGTCGATGATCTTTAATTCAAAAAGATCCTGCGCGGTGATCTTCATGTTGGTCGCCGCGTCCTTCGATCGCGTGGTGTCGCGCCACAGGATCGAGGCGGCCCCTTCCGGCGAAATCACCGAATAGATGGCGTGTTCGAGCATGTAGACGCGGTTGGCGGTGGCGATGGCAATGGCGCCGCCCGAACCGCCTTCGCCGATGACCACTGAGATCGACGGCACTTTCAGGCCGAGACAGGTCGAGGTTGAACGGGCGATAGCCTCCGCCTGGCCGCGCTCCTCGGCGTTGACACCGGGATAGGCGCCGGCCGTGTCGACCAGCGTCAGCAGCGGGATCTTGAAGCGGTCGGCCAGTTCCATCAGCCGTGCCGCCTTGCGGTAGCCCTCCGGGCGAACCGATCCGAAATTGTGTTTCAGGCGGCTGGCTGTGTCGGAACCTTTTTCCTGGCCGATGATGGCAATGGGTTCGCCGCGGAAACGGGCGAAACCGCCGACGATCGCCTGGTCCTCACCGAAATTGCGGTCGCCGGCCAGCGGCGTGAAATCGGTGAGCAGGCCCTTGATATAGTC
>NZ_RZTT01000214.1 GCF_003996995.1 Mesorhizobium sp. M7A.T.Ca.US.000.02.2.1
GTGCTGATTTGCGCCGGTGACCCGCCGCCCAGGCGGGTTTTTTCGTTTTGGCGCGCTTCGTCAGCCAACGCGAAGTTCCGGAGCATCGTTGACCGGATCGTTGCCCTTTCACGACCATCGGCGGGATTTCCTCCACTCCGGCAGGCTGATAGGCTCGGCTAATGCATGTCGCCCAAAGTGATCTCGGTTTTGGGAGAACGACATGCATAAAAGCAAGGACCTAGAACGCGTCGCATGATTCTGTTTCAGCGCGACGCACTTAGTCCCGGGAGGAGAGAGCGATGCCGGTCAATCTCGACGAGCTGAAGAACGCCAGCAATTTGCGCGGACCCGGAGCGCGCGCTGGCGGTGTCTTCGTCGCACCCGTCGACAACAGGGCGCATGTCTCTGGCGAACGCAGCGTGCCGCTGCTCGACAAGACCATCCCCGCGCTGTTTTCCGACACCGTCAGCAAATACGGCACGCTCGACGCCGCCGTCTTCGTCGATCAGGACAAGCGCTTCACCTGGAGCGAACTTTCGGACACGGTGGATGCGCTGGCCGCCGGCTTCCTGGCACTGGGCTTGGCAAAGGGCGATCGCGTCGGCATCTGGTCGCCCAACCGCTGGGAATGGCTGGTGACGCAGTTCGCCACCGCTCGCATCGGCCTGATCCTGGTCAACGTCAACCCCGCCTATCGGTTGACCGAACTCGACTATGCTCTGAACAAGGTCGGCTGCAAGGCGCTGCTCACCGCTGCCAAGTTCAAGACGTCAGACTATCTCGGCATGATCGAGACGCTGGCGCCCGAGATCGCCAAGGCCACACCGGGCAAGCTCAAGGCGCAGAAACTGCCGGCGCTGAAGATTGTCATCCGCATGGGCGACGAGAATTCGCCCGGCATGTTCAATTTCGGCGACGTGCTGGCCATGGCCGGGCGTGACGAGCATGACAGCCTCGACCGGATCTCGGAGAAGCTGAAGCCGGGCGAGGCCATCAACATCCAGTTCACCTCAGGCACCACGGGAGCCCCCAAGGGCGCGACGCTGACCCACGGCAACATCGTCAACAACGGCAATTTCGTCACTTCGGCGATCAAGCTGACCGTCGACGACCGGCTGTGCATACCGGTGCCGCTCTACCACTGCTTCGGCATGTCGATGGGCACGATGGGCTGCGTCACGAAGGGCGCCACGATGGTTTTCCCGGGCGAGGGCTTCGATGCCAGCGCAACGTTGAAGGCGGTGGCTCAGGAACGCTGCACCGGGCTCTATGGCGTGCCGACCATGTTCGTCGCCCTGCTGGATCATCCGGATTTTTCCGCCTTCGATCTCACCAGCCTGCGCACCGGCATCATGGCCGGCTCGCCATGCCCGATCGAGGTGATGAAGAAGGTGGTGTCGCTGATGCATATGCAACAGGTGACCATCGCCTACGGCATGACCGAGACCAGCCCGGTGTCGTTCCAGAGCGGCGTCGACGACCCCTTGGAAAAGCGCGTCTCGACCGTCGGGCGCATCCACCCCCATGTCGAGGTCAAGGCGGTCGATGCCGATGGCGCTACCGTTGCGGTCGGCGTACCGGGTGAGCTTTGCACGCGCGGCTATTCGGTGATGAAGGGTTACTGGGACGACGACGACAAGACCCGCGAGGCGATCGACAGCGACGGCTGGATGCACACCGGCGACCTCGCCACCATAGACGCCGAGGGCTATTGCAACATCGTCGGCCGGGTCAAGGATATGGTTATCCGCGGCGGCGAGAACGTCTATCCCAGGGAGGTCGAGGAATTCCTCTACCGCCATCCAAAGGTCAAGGAGGTGCAGGTGTTCGGCATTCCCGACGCCAAATATGGCGAGGAACTGTGCGCCTGGATCGTGCTCAAGCCCGGCCAGATCGCCACCGAGCAGGAGGTCAAGAACTTCTGCGCCGGCCAGATCGCCCATTACAAGATCCCCCGCCACATACGCTTCCGCACCGAATTGCCGATGACGGTGACCGGCAAGCCGCAGAAGTTCCTGATGCGCGAGGCGATGGTGGAGGAACTGGGGCTGGTGGCGCAGAAGACGGCGTGAACGGGTGAACGCTTCGATCTGTCGGTGCGCGAATGCAGCCACGGTTCGCAGCAGCGGTCAGGGGCTTGCATGAGCGGTTTCGGACGTTCGGTGACTTCGTTTGCGATGCCGCTGGCCGCCTTGGTGATGGCTGTCGCCGTCAGAGCCGGCGGGCTGTCGGCAGACGAAGGTTCGCTGAGCGTCAGGATACTCGTCGGAGCGCTTTCGAGTGCGATTATGTTCACCACCATTTTCGTGGTGCTCGAGCACGCCGAGGCGGTGGCTCGGCGTGTAGGAGAGCCCTACGGCACATTGGTGCTGACTTTTGCCGTAACGGCAATCGAGGTGTCGATCATCGTTTCCATGATGCTGCATGGAGAGAACAACCCTACGCTTGCACGTGAGTCTGTCTTTTCAACGGTGATGATTGCATCTACCGGCGTCGTCGGCACGTGTCTTGCGCTTGGCGGCTGGCGTCATCGCAAGCAGGCAATTGTTCGACAGGGGACCAGCGCATATCTCGCGGTTCTGATCGCGCTGACCATCATGACGCTTATTCTGCCAACCTACACCCAGACCACGGATCCCGGCACGTTTTCGGCAGCCCAACTTGGTTTCGTCAGCGTCCTCTCAGTGCTGCTTTATGCAAGCTTCGTGTTCGCGCAGACCGTCCGCCACCGGGAAGACTTTGTCGAAGGGCAGGCCCACGGCGTTTTGCTGCGGACTGCCCCTCACGAAAGCGTCTTTGCCGGCGCATTGCTGCTTTTGATCGGGCTGATTGGCATTGTCATGCTCGCCGAGCAGGTCGCCGCAAGTGTCGAGGATACGCTCGTTGCCTATCAGGTGACACAGGCTGACAGCATTGTGGGGGCATTGATCGCCGGGCTGGTTTTGATGCCGGAGGCCATTTCGGCGGTTCGCGCCTCACTCAACAATGAGCTGCAACGCGGTTTGAATGTCGCGATGGGTTCCGCTTGCGCCACAATCGGTTTGACAATACCGGCGGTCGCAGCCGCCAGCCTGCTGACGGGAAGAGGGTTAACCCTGGGGCTTCCAGCGACTGACACAGTGCTTTTGATTTTAGCGCTGTTCATATGCAACGTGAGTTTTAGTACTGAAAGAACAACATTCTTGACCGGAATGGTCCATCTTGTAGTATTTTTTACTTATGTATTTCTCATATTTATACCGTGAGAGCTTGGTGCAAGCGAAGCGCCAAGGGGGCGGTATCCTTCGTTACCTCAGACCGCGGATTTGAGGTGGTCGATGAAGGCGCGCAGCTTCGGCAGGATCTGGCGTTTGCCGGGATGATAGAGGAAGACGCCCGGTGTCGTGGCGGCGACGCTGTCCAGCACTGATTTGAGTTTTCCCTGGGCGATCGGACCTTCGGCGACAGGTCGAGGCGTCTGCGCCAGCCCAATGCCCTGCATCGCAGCCCCGAGCAATGTCGGGTAGTCGTGAGCGATCAGTGGGCCTGAGACCATCGCTTCAATCGCCCCGTTGCCGTCGGCGAAGGACCAGGGCGCGATGGCGCCGTTCGAGCGGCGCAAGCGCAGGCAGGCGTGGTGACGCAGATCCTCGACATGCTCGGGGCTGCCGTGGCGCTCGAGATAGTCCGGGCTGCCGACGACCACGAACGGAAACGATGGCGTCAGCCGCACCGCGACCATGTCGGGCGCGATGAATTGGCCAAGGCGGATGCCGGCATCGAACCCGCCTTTCGCCAGATCGACCATCTCGTCGCTCGCGGCGATCTCCAGTTCGATCTCGGGATAGGTTCGGCAGAACGACGCGATCATCGGCTCCAGGATCAACGGCACGACGGCGCGGGGTACGGACAGGCGCAGCAGTCCGGTCGGCCGCTGGCCGACATCGCGTGCGGCTTCGCTGGCCATGACGATTTCCTCGAAGGCAGGGCCTGCACGGTCGAGGAACCGCTGGCCAGCCTCGGTCAACCCGACGCTCCGCGTCGTGCGCACGAACAGCGCCACGCCCATGCGGGCTTCCAGCGCGCGCACCGCCTGGCTCACGGCGGATGGCGTTACGCCGAGATCGGCGGCGGCACGGCGGAAGTTGCGGCGCCTGGCGACTGCCAGGAACACCTCGACGCCCTCCAGCGCACCGTGCCGGACTGTGTAGTTCTGCTTCATAGGTTGTTTTGATTATACCGGATAGTCGAATTATGGAAGCGGGCTTAGAGGTAGCCGACTGAAGCAGGGAGGCTTCGTGAACCAGTTGCTGCCAGGAGGCCAAATGTCCACGGAAATGGTGTTCCAAACCCATCTCGTTCTAGGCTACGTCGCGTGGCTGCTTTGCTTCGGCGCATACGGTTTGCCGTGGCTGAGCTCCATGGACCGGGTCGCGGTGCAACGCGTCATTGCCACGCTGCACAGCTTCCGCTTCTTTGGGCTCGTCTTCATCCTGCCGGGTGTCGTTAGCCCCGATCTCCCAGCCGGCTTCGCCGTGTTCGCCGCCTACGGTGACTTTGCAACAGGGCTGCTGGCAATGCTGGCGCTGCTCACGGTGAGGCTGCCTCGGCTCTTCTGGCTGTTCGTCGTCGCCTTCAATCTCGTCGGCACGGTCGAACTCGTCGTTGACTATTACCACGCCATCCAGGTCGGCCTTCCCGCACATGCGGAGCAGCTGGGTGCCGCCTACGCGATCCCGATCATCTACGTGCCGCTGCTGATGATCACGCACGTCGCCGCATTCTATTTTCTGCTACGTCCTTTGAAGGTCCGGGTGTTGGCGACGACCGGCCCGGCTGTACTTTGACGGTAAGAAGATCCACCAAAGAAAAAGGCGCGGACCTGGCCCGCGCCTTTCTATGTTGCCTTCGAAGCTCAGTCCTTCTCGAAGATGCGCGCCTTGGCGACGACGCCCGCGATGGCGCCGCCGATCAGCGGTGCAACGATGAACAGCCAGAGCTGGCCGATCGCGGCAGTTCCCGAAAACAGTGCCGGACCGATCGAGCGGGCCGGGTTGAGCGAGGTGCCGGTCACCGGGATGATGGCGAAGTGCAATCCTGCCAGCGTCAGGCCGATGACCAGTCCGGCGAACGCCGTCGAGTGCTTTTCAGCCGTGACGCCAAGGATCACGGTGACGAAGGTGAAGGTGCCGATCACTTCCCACAGGAATGCCGAGCTGACACCCCATTTCGTCACATCCCAGCCATTGGCGCCGAAGCCGGTGGTGTGTCCGCCAACCTGGCCGGAAACGATGATCCACAACGCCAGCGAAGCAAGGACGCCGCCGATGACCTGCGCGATCCAGTAGGGGATCACGTCCTTGGCCGGCAGCCGGCCGGCAAGGAAGACGCCGAGCGTCACCGCCGGATTGAGATGCGCGCCCGAAATGGGGCCGATCGCATAGGCCGCCGCGATGAGGCCGATGCCGAACGCCAGACCGATGCCTTCCTGGCCGAGCGGCAGCGCGCCACCGAAGCCGCCCGTCACCACAGAAGCCGTACCGATGAACACCAATAGAAATGTGCCTAGAACTTCCGCCAGATAAGTCTTCATTGCCCTCTCCTCGTGTCGATCCGCCGGTCCACCTTTTGCGCGCCGCGAATCACAACCGGAAGAGTATTCGCAACCAGAAAAGTTGGAAAGCAGAGCGGTTGTGCCAGCCGACCTGCTTGTGCGCGCCGGTTGCGCGCTCTAGAGCAGGGCCGGAATAATTTTCTGCGTGACGGAACAAGACCATGCGACTGGGCGGACGGCTGGCTGCGGCCATCGAAGTGCTGGAAGACATCGGCCGGCGCCACCGGCCGGTGGCGGACGCGCTGAAGGATTGGGGCCTGTCGCATCGCTTCGCCGGCGGCGGCGACCGTGCGGCGATCGGCAACATCGTCTATGACGCCTTGCGCCACAAGCGTTCCGCCGGCTGGCTGCTGGGGCAGGACACGCCGCGCGCCATCGGCTTCGGCGCGCTGCTGCTCGAATGGGGGCAGACGGCCGAGTCGCTCAACGACGCGCTCGATGGCGACAAGTTCGCACCGCCGCTGCTGAGCGCCGCCGAGCTTCAGGCCATCGCCGACCATCGGCTCGCCGACGCGCCGGACGCGGTGCGCGCGGATGTTCCCGACTGGTGCGCGCCGCTTTTCGAGCGAGCCTTTGGCCCGACCTGGGCCGACGAGGGCGCCGCGCTGGCAACGCGCCCGCCGCTCGACCTCAGGATCAACACCTTGCAGGCCAACCGAGACAAGGTGCTGGCCGAACTGTCGGGAACCGGCGCGAAACCCTCGGCAATCGCCCCACACGGCATCCGCATTCCGCCGATCGACGGCGACGGCCGGCACCCGAACGTGCAGGCCGAGCCGGCTTTCCAGAAGGGCTGGTTCGAGGTCCAGGACGAAGGCTCGCAGATCGCGGCCGCCCTTGCCGGGGCCGAAGCCGGCATGCAGGTGCTGGATTTTTGCGCCGGCGCCGGCGGCAAGACGCTGGCACTGTCGGCTTCGATGGAAAATCGCGGCCAGATCTTTGCCCATGATGCCGAAAAAGCACGGCTGGCACCGATCTTCGACCGCATCCGCCGCTCTGAAAACCGCAATGTCCAGATCGTCACCAAGCCGGCCGAACTCGCGCCGCTCGGCAACCACATGGACATCGTGCTGGTCGACGCGCCTTGCACCGGCAGCGGCACTTGGCGGCGCCGTCCCGATGCCAAATGGCGGCTGACGCAAAGGCAGCTCGACGCACGCAAGGGCGAGCAGTCGGCGATCCTCGATGCGGCCAAAGTCTATGTCAAACCAGGCGGCCTGCTGGTCTACATCACCTGCTCGGTGTTTGATGAGGAAAACGGTGAGCAGATCGCGGCCTTTCGGGACCGTAACAGCGGCTTTGTTCCCGTCGACCACCGCCAGCTCTGGGACAGCCGTTTTCCCGGCCATGAGGCAGCCGCACGCATCGGCGCCAGAGGCGACATCTCGCTGTCGCCGGCCCTCAGCGGCACCGATGGGTTTTATCTCTGTGCGTTACGCAGATCGGCCTGAATCCTATTCCTGACGGATGCGTGGCGCCGGCCGGTAGGCCAGGTCGATTGTGCAGTGCAGCAAAAGCATTTGCCTGCCGTCCATGCCTCTGCAATAAGCTTATCCGCGTAAAGGAAGGCAGCGGCAATGGCAGCAAAGATCGTACCCGCCCCAGACTATGAGGATCGCGTCAGGACCTCCTTCGCGCGGCAGAAGGCGATGGCCACGATCGGCGCCGAACTGACGCTGGTGACGCCCGGCATCATCGAGATCGAGATGCCCTATTCGGCGGCACTCACCCAGCAGCACGGCTTCCTCCATGCCGGCGTCATTTCGACGGCGCTGGACTCGGCCTGCGGCTATGCCGCCTTTTCGCTGATGCCGGAAAATTCCGGCGTGCTGACCATCGAGTTCAAGGTCAACCTCTTGGCGCCGGGCAGGGGCGAGCGCTTCCTGTTCCGCGGCTCGGTGACCAAGCCAGGCCGCACCATCATCGTCGCCGACGGCCAGGCCTACGCCTTTGCCGCCGACGGCGAGGCCAAGCTGATCGCCACCATGACCGGCACCATGATGACGGTGGTTGGCCGCGATGGGATTGAAGGGTGAGTGGCCGGTTCGCCGCAGGCGAATTCATCGTGCCGGTGGCACGATGAAAGGCCACGAACGCCGGGAGCTGCCGGAGGCAGCGGGTCCCGGCGAGCGGCGGTGCAGATAAGCAGATGATCGGGCGGAGAGGAATAAATCATCATGGCCGATAAAATCTCCCGCCTGTCGGGCAAGGACGTCCTCTTCGTCATGGCGGCGCAGGCCGAATACGGCCCGCACCTCAAGCAGCTGTTCACGCCGCTGATGACCGGTGTCGGTCCGGTCGAGGCCGGCGTCAGGCTGGGTGCTGAACTCTCCTGGCTGAAATCGCAAAAAGCACTGCCGGATCTCGTTGTTTCGCTCGGTTCAGCCGGCAGTCGGACGCTGCAGCAGACGGAAATCTACCAGGCGGTTTCGGTCAGCTACCGTGACATCGACGCTTCGCCGCTCGGCTTCGAGAAGGGCGCCACCCCCTTCCTCGACCTGCCGGTAACCGTGCCATTGCCCTTCAAGATACCGGACATCAAGCAGGCGACCCTGTCGACCGGCGGCGCGATCATCACTGGCGCGGCGTATGATGCTGTTAGCGCCGACATGGTCGACATGGAGACCTTCGCCTGCCTGCGCGCCTGCCAGCTGTTCGACATTCCGCTGATCGGTCTGCGCGGCATTTCCGACGGGGCGGCGGATCTCAGGCATGTCGGCGACTGGACCGAATATCTTGAAGTCATCGACGAGAAGCTGGCGGACGCCGTCATGCGGCTCGAACGGGCGATCGGCGACGGCGCCCTTCGGACGGAACCACCCAATGAAGATGCCGGACCAGCCTGAAAGTCGGGCTACGCAACCCATTGCGTCGACTCGTTTCTTTCTCTAAACGCTCGCCATGAAAACAGCCAATCATCCCGACACCGTCCTGATTGTCGATTTCGGCAGCCAGTTCACCCAGCTCATCGCCCGCCGCATCCGCGAGGCCGGCGTGTTTTCCGAGATCGTGCCGTTCCAGTCGGCCGAAGCGGCATTCAAGCGTATCAATCCGAAGGCCGTCATTCTGTCCGGCGGTCCGGCTTCGACCGGCGATATCGGCAGCCCGCGCGCGCCGCAGATCGTCTTCGATTCCGGCGTGCCGGTGCTTGGCATCTGTTACGGCCAGATGGCCATGTGTGTGCAGATGGGCGGCGTCGCCGAAAGCTCCGACCATCGCGAGTTCGGCCGCGCCTTCGTCGAGATACAAAAGGACAGCCCGCTGTTCGAGGGCCTGTGGGCGCCCGGCCAGCGCCATCAGGTGTGGATGAGCCATGGCGACCGCGTCATCTCCTTGCCCAAGGGCTTCGAAGTGTTCGGCAAGTCCGAGGGCTCGCCCTTCGCCATCTTCGGCAACATCGAGCGCAAGATGTACGGCATCATGTTCCATCCCGAGGTGGTGCATACGCCCGACGGCGCCCGGCTGCTCATGAATTTCGTCCACAACATCGCCGGCATCGAGGGCGACTGGACCATGCGCGCCTACCGCGAGCACGCGGTCGAGACGATCCGCAAGCAGGTCGGCAAGGGCAAGGTCATCTGCGCGCTGTCGGGCGGCGTCGATTCTTCCGTTGCGGCGCTGTTGATCCACGAAGCGGTGGGCGACCAGCTGACCTGCATCCTTGTCGACCACGGCCTGATGCGCAAGGACGAGGCCGCGGGCGTGGTGGCGATGTTCCGCGAGCATTACAATTTGCCGCTCATTCTGGTCAACGCGTCGGATCGATTCATTGGTGCGCTTGAAGGCGAGTCGGACCCGGAGAAAAAACGCAAGACCATCGGCCGGCTGTTCATCGAGGTGTTCGAGGAAGAGGCCAAGAAGCTCGGCGGCGCCGATTTCCTGGCGCAAGGCACACTCTATCCCGACGTGATCGAAAGCGTCTCCTTCACCGGCGGCCCGTCGGTGACGATCAAGTCGCACCACAATGTCGGCGGCCTGCCCGCGCGCATGAACATGCAGCTGGTCGAGCCGTTGCGCGAACTGTTCAAGGACGAGGTGAGGGCGCTCGGCAAGGAGCTCGGTCTGCCCGAAAGCTTTATCGGCCGCCATCCATTCCCCGGCCCAGGCCTCGCCATCCGCTGCCCAGGCGGGATCACCCGCGAAAAGCTGGAGATCCTGCGCGAGGCCGATGCCATCTATCTCGACGAGATCCGCAAGGCCGGCCTCTACGACGCCATCTGGCAGGCCTTTGCCGTGCTGCTGCCGGTGCAGACGGTCGGCGTGATGGGCGACGGCCGCACCTACGAGTTCGTCTGCGCGCTGCGTGCCGTCACCTCGGTCGACGGCATGACGGCGGATTTCTACCACTACGACATGGCCTTCCTCGGCGCCGCCGCCACCCGCATCATCAACGAAGTCCGCGGCATCAACCGTGTCGTCTACGACGTGACGTCGAAGCCGCCGGGAACAATCGAGTGGGAGTGAGGGTACAAACGGCGGCAATAGCGTAGTTTCGGCGGCGAATTTCGCCGTCGCGCAATGTTGTTGCAGTCCGTACCTTACTCCGTAGAGCTGGCGTTCTCCGTTTCTGCCTCGGTGGTTCGATCTGCGCCCAGTTTCCGGATCATGTAAAATCGCTTTAGAGGGCGGGAGTGCTCTAGCTGTTTAGTCCCGGCATTTGCTGGAGCGGATCGAGTTTGAAGCGTTCCGGTTGTGATGCCCACGCCTTGCAGATGAACTCGTAGGGCGTAAGGCCTTTGAGGGTCTTGAGCCTGCGACCGAAGTTGTAGGCCGAGATGAAGTCGGCAAGGTGCTGGCGGAGTTGGTCGTGGCTCTCGTAATAGA
>NZ_RZTT01000215.1 GCF_003996995.1 Mesorhizobium sp. M7A.T.Ca.US.000.02.2.1
GCTCAATGCTGCCCAAAAGATCGGCGACGACACGCTGCAGAAGAAGACGCAGGGCTATGTCGTACCGGAAAGCTTCAACCACGGCACCTCGCAGCAGCGGCAGACCTGGCTGGCGCGTGGTTACAAGAGCGGCAAGCTGTCGGATTGCAACACGCTGAGTGGGCCGATCTGACCAGACCGTTTTCAAGCTTCACCTGCCGGCGATGTTGTCGTCAGGGGGTGTCAGGATAACCAGATTCGGCCTGTTCCCGCATTGTTCCTTGCCGCGAGCTCGCCTATAAGCTGCGTCCGCCTGCGCCTGAGGGCGAGCAGAGGAGCTTGACCCAGCATGATCGATCCCAAAACCGCCAGACGGGGCCTTGCGCTCGTCTTCACCACGCTGCTGCTCGACATTATCGGCTTCGGCATGATCATGCCGGTGCTGCCGGCCTATCTCAAGGAATTGACCGGGGTCAGCATCAGTGGCGCGGCGATCGAAGGCGGCTGGCTGTTCTTCGTCTATGCGGCGATGCAGTTCGTCTTCGCGCCGATCATGGGTGGCTTGAGCGACCGGTTCGGGCGGCGGCCGATCCTGCTCGCATCGGTGCTGACCTTCTCCATCGACAATCTGATCTGCGCGGTCGCCTGGTCCTACCCGATGCTGTTCATCGGGCGTGTGCTGGCCGGCATTTCAGGCGCCAGCTATTCGACGACTTCAGCCTTCATCGCGGATATCTCGAACGATGAGAACCGGGCAAAGAATTTCGGCCTGCTCGGTATCGCGTTTGGCGTCGGCTTCGTCATCGGGCCGGTTCTGGGCGGGCTGCTCGGCACGTTCGGGCCGCGCGTGCCATTCTATTTCGCCGCCGGGCTCGCCTTCGTGAATTTCCTCATTGCGTTGTTTTTCCTCCCGGAAACGCTCGATGACAAGCATCGCCGCCGCTTCGAGTGGAAACGCGCCAACCCGGTCGGCACGCTGCTGCAGATGCGCCAATATCAAGGCATCGGCTGGATCGGGCTTGTCTTCTTCCTGATGACGCTCGGACACATGATGTATCCGGCGGTCTGGTCGTTCGTCTCCAGCTACCGCTATGACTGGAGCGAGCAGCAGATCGGCTTCTCGCTCGGCGCCTTCGGCCTGTGCGGTGCGATCGTCATGGCGACGGTGCTGCCGCGCGTGATCCCGAGGCTTGGCGAGTGGAAGACGGCGGTCATCGGCCTGACATTCACGGCAGCCAGCGCCTTCGGCTACGCCTTCGCGTCGCAAGGCTGGATGATCTATGCGGTGATCGTCGTCGGCTGTCTGGAAGCGCTGGCCGATCCGCCGCTGAGGAGCCTCGCCGCCGCCAAGGTGCCGCCCTCGGCACAGGGCGAGTTGCAGGGCGCGATGACGTCGATCTTCTCGATCACCTCGATCATCACGCCGCTGCTCTATACGGCGATCTTTTCCTGGTTCACCGGGCCAAGCGCGCCGGTGACCTTCGGCGGTGCGCCCTATCTGGTCGGCGCATGTTTTCTGACGCTGGCGGTCATCGTCTTCGTCACCAACGTGGCGAGGCCCACGGCGCGCGCAAATGTCTCCGTCGGCGTCGCCGAGATGGAGCGCAGGTGTGAGCCATGACAGCCGCATTGCGCTGACTCGGGACGGACTGTCCCTGTCGCGGTTGGTCTTCGGCGCCTCGCGTCTGCTCGACAGCTCCGCCCGCCCGGATGCCGATCAGGTCGCACGGCTGATCGGCACCGCCGTCGATCTCGGACTGACCAGCTTTGATCATGCCGACATCTATGGGCACTATGAGGTTGAAGCGGCCTTCGGCGCCGGGCTGGCGCGCTGGAAAGGCAAGCGCGACAGCATCGAACTGATCTCGAAATGCGACATCATGAAGAAATCGCCAAACCGGCCGGACAACCGGCTGAAGCACTACGATACCAGCGCCACTCATATCGCGGCCTCGGTCGACCGCTCGCTCGCCAATCTCGGCACCGACTATCTCGACCTGTTGCTGCTGCATCGGCCGGACCCGTTGATGGATGCCGATGAGACGGCGACGGCACTGGCCGGCCTGGTCAAAGCCGGTAAGGTGAGGGCGGTCGGCGTCTCCAATTTCACGCCGTCGCAGTTCGATCTGCTGGCCTCGCGAATGCCGTTCGCGCTCGCCACCAACCAGATCGAGATGTCGGTGCTGAAGACATCAGCGCTGACCGACGGCAGCCTCGACCACGCGCAGCGCCTTGCCTATGCGCCGATGATCTGGTCGCCACTCGGGGGCGGCTCGCTGTTCACCGGCAAGGAGGGGCGCGAGGCGCGGGTGCGGGCAGCGCTTGCCCAGGTGGCAGCAGAAATCGGTGCCGGCGATCTGGCTGCCGTCGCGATCGCCTGGCTACTGCGCCATCCGGCCCGGTTGGTGCCGGTGCTGGGTTCGATGAAGCCGGAAAGGCTGGCGGCCATGATCAGGGCGCTGGACATCGTGCTCGACCGCGAGCAATGGTTCGCCGGCCAGCGAAGGTCGGTCGGTGGCGTGAGGGCGAGGCTTGTGCCGCTTGGAAGTCTGCCAGCGGCGCTATCGACCATTCGCTTTGGCGAAGTCCGCCGGATGGGAGGCAGGTCTCAGCCAAATGTCGAAGTCACGCGATTTGCTTTCGAAGGATCAAAGCTTCCTCGTCGAGGATTTAGTGCTCAATTCATTTCACTCGGAACGCCGAATATTGATCTGCGCCAGTTCGGCGTGCGTGAGCCGGCCCCGCAGAATATCCACGGTCACGTCAGCGGGCAAAGCCTTTTCGGTTTTGAGCTCAGCCTTGCGTTCGTCATAGATCGCCACATCCGCGGCGTCTTCAAGGGCTTCTTCAGCGGCACGCAGGTCTGTGTCTTTAGGCATGTCGCTCCTCCCTCAAAGCCGTGCCGCGCTATTGCATGCGGTCAATAAACCCGTTCGGCCAGCAATTCCTCGCCGCGCTTCTCGCGGATTAGATTGACGAAGCGACGGAACAGATAGTGCGAATCCTGCGGGCCGGGCGAAGCCTCCGGGTGATGCTGGACCGAGAACACCGGCCGGCCGGTCAGCGTGATGCCGCAGTTCGAACCGTCGAACAGCGAGACGTGGGTTTCCTCGACGCCCGATGGCAGCGAGTCGGCATCGACGGCAAAGCCGTGGTTCATCGAGACGATCTCGACCTTGCCGGTGGTGTGATCCTTGACCGGATGGTTGGCGCCGTGATGGCCCTGGTGCATCTTGGCGGTCTTGCCGCCCAGCGCCAGTGCCAGCATCTGGTGGCCGAGGCAGATGCCGAACACCGGGATGTCGGTCTTCAACAGATCCCGGATGACCGGCACGGCATAGTCACCGGTGGCTTCCGGGTCGCCGGGGCCATTGGAGAGAAAAATGCCGTCCGGCTGCATGGCAAGGATTTCTTCGGCGCCGGTCTTGGCCGGCACCACCGTGACCTTGGCGCCGAGGCCGGCGAGCAGGCGCAATATGTTGCGTTTGACGCCATAATCGATGGCGACGACATGCATTGTCGGTTCGGTCTGTTCGCCAAAGCCTTCGTTCCACACCCAGGGCGTCTCGCGCCAGACCGAGGACTGGCCCGAGGTGACATCCTTGGCGAGGTCGAGCCCGATCAGGCCCGACCATGCGGCGGCGCGCCGCTTCAGATCGTCGAGATCGAACACGCCGTCGGGCGCGTGCGCGATGACGGCGTTGGGCATGCCCTTTTCGCGGATCAGTGCGGTCAGAGCGCGCGTGTCGATGCCCGACAGGGCGACGATGCCGCGCTTCTTCAGCCATTGGTCGAGACCGGCGCCGGCGCGATAGTTGGAAGGGTTGGTGACATCGGCCTTGAACACGGCGCCGACGGCACCGGCGCGGGCGGCGGGATTGAGGTCCTCGATGTCCTCGTCATTGGTGCCGATGTTGCCGATATGCGGGAAGGTGAAGGTGACGATCTGGCCGGCATAGGAAGGGTCTGTGAGGATTTCCTGGTAGCCGGTCAGCGCCGTGTTGAAGCAGACTTCGGCGACGGCGGAGCCGGTGGCGCCGAGACCGCGACCTTCGATGACGGTGCCGTCGGCCAGCACCAGAAGGGCGGTCGGCTTTTCAGTGGCCCAGGCGGGCGTCGAGGCGGCGGTCATCTCGGCCATGCGGCACTCCTATCAGGCCGCGCGCTGCAACCGGCCCGGCGGGCCATCTGCGCGGCAAACGGCGCGAAGCGGCGATTTCGCGGCCTCCACGCAGTCAAATTTCCGTTCATGCAAGGCCCAGTACATAGGGGAAGGGGGCAGGGCGGTCAATGATCATGCGAAATGCCGCCATGTTTTATTTCGCGTAGCAAAATCAGTGGCTTGCCCCGGCATATCAGGGTTTGCCTTGGCTTGCGCCTGGCGCTATTGTCCGCGCCGATCGAAGGAGAATGCACCATGCGCGGCAAAATCGCCGAATCCCTGAAGAGCGCGATGAAGGCGCAGGACAAGCACCGGCTGCCGACATTGCGGCTGATCCAGGCGGCTATTCACGACCGCGACATCGCCAATCGCGGTTCGGGCAAGGAGCCGGCCAGCGACGAGGAGATCCTGCAGATCCTGGCCAAGATGGTGAAGCAGCGCGAGGAATCGGCCAAAGCCTTCGACGACGGCAAGCGGCCCGAACTCGCCGCGCAGGAGCGCGGCGAGATAGAGATCATCCGCACCTTCCTGCCGACGCAGTTGGACGATGCGGCGGTGACGGCTGCGGCGCGCGAGGCGATCGTCGCGACCGGTGCGGCCAGCCAGAAGGACATGGGCAAGGTGATTGCCGCACTGAAGCAGAAATATGCCGGCCAGATGGATTTCGGCAAGGCGAGCGGCATCGTCAAGGGCCTGCTGCAGTAGGGTGCTGCTCATCTCGTCGCTTGGTTGGCCGACCGGGCGCTCTCCGAATCCAGGTCCGTCCGGAATCCAAGTCCAGGAATTGGAACCCGGATAGCGCCGAGATGTTTATCCGTCATGCAACTGGAGAGATGTCATGACTGAGAACGAAACCCGCTATGAAACCGGTGCGACGAAATATCCGGCAAAGACCGATGCCGACGCTTCCGATGAATTCTCCCAGGATGCGGCCGCCAACAAGAAGCCCGCCAGCGGAATGGGGCTCACCCGCAGGAAGGATGAAGTAGAAGACCGCACCCGCCAATCGGAGGGACAAAACCCGCCAAGGCAAGTCACGCCGAGCGCCGCAACCGAAAAGACGTCCGGCGCCGGCCCCGCTATCGCGGAGCGTTCAAAGGACGCCAAGGCTCCGAAGAGCGGCCGCCAGCCTGGAGCGTATGTCAAGAAGTGATCGCTGGACGGGACCCGAGAGGTCCTGGCATTGCACGGCCGGTCATCAGCGACCGGTTTCCAGTTGCGCCTTTCGCGACAGGTTGGTCGGTATCTGTCCGGCGGGCCTCCTCGGCTCCAATGCGCGGCGCAATGCCGGCGCTTCCTGCTGGATATGATCCCACAGCCGGTTGGCGATCGGCCCATGCGGCCGGTCGCGGCGCCTCGCCACCACCAGTTCGTCGGTGCGGCCCGGCAGATGGCGGCCGGCAATGGATTGCAGGCGCCCGTCATGCAGTTCTTCCTCGATCAGGAAGCGGGGCAGGTGGCCCCAGCCCAGGCCCTGCAGGATGATCTCCTTCTTCATGCCCTGGTCGGCGACGAGGCATTGCGGCGCGCCTTCGATCAGCGAATAGTTTTGTTGTGGCGAATGGCGGGCGCTGTCGCGCATGACGCATTGGGTGAGTGCCTGCATCTGGTCCAGAGTGATCGGCTGCTCGATACGCTCGGGCAGAAAGCCCGGCGCCACCACGGGAATGAAGGACACCTTGCACAGATCAACCCATTCCACCCGCGCATCGCCCTTGTCGACCCAGTGCAGGATCAGATCGGCTTCGTCATCGAATAGACGCTCCCATGGGCCGCCCACCGCTTCGAAATGCAGATGCAGGCGCGTGCCTGGGTACTGTGCGAAGAACCGCCCGAGCATGCCCAGCACATGCGGGCGCGGGCACAGGTCGCCTATCACCACGTGGATCTCGCTTTCCTCACCCATCGCCAACTGGGCGGCATGGACGCGCAAACCGTCCAACTCGCGCAGTAGCGATAGCGCTCGGCGGTGGAACGAAAGCCCGGCATCGGTCGGACGCACGCGATAGCCGCTGCGGTCCAAAAGGATGAGGCCGAGCTGTCGTTCCAGCTTGGCGACGGCGGCGAACACCGCCGGGTGCGAGCGATACAGCATGGCCGCCGCAGGCTGAAAACCGCCGGTGCGGACCACTGCATCGAAGCATTGCAGGTCGTGCAGGGTGAATTCGGCCATGTCAGTTTTTACTACAGAGATTGTCCTATCTTTGTAATATCAACAAAAACGCTCCACGGCTAGGCTCTGTCTCGTTCAACGTTCCAGAAGGAATCTTCATCATGAATGAGCTGAATTTCGTCACAACGGGCGACGGCACGCGCATCGCCTACCGCTTCGATGGCGAGGCAAGCAAGCCGGTGCTGGTGCTGTCGAATTCCATCGGCACCACGCTGCACATGTGGGACAAGCAGATCGGCGAGTTGTCGAAGCATTTCCGTGTCTTGCGCTACGATTTTCGCGGCCATGGCGGATCGAGCGTTCCCGTCGGCGCCTACTCGCTCGACCGGCTTGGCCGCGACGTCATCGAGCTGCTCGACGCGCTCGACCTGCAACGCGTACATTTCCTTGGCCTGTCGCTCGGCGGGTTCGTCGCGCAGTGGCTCGGCATCCACGCGCCCGAGCGGATCGACCGGCTGATCCTGAGCAACACCTCGTCCCATCTCTCGCCGGCAAGCTATTTCGACGAGCGGATTGCCGCGGTGCGGCAGGCGCCGGACATGTCGGAAACCGCCGAGACGTTCCTGAGCAACTGGTTCCCCACGTCGATGGTTGCCGCCAACGAGCCCGTGGTCGAAGAGTTTCGCACCATGCTGCTGGCTATCGACCGGCAAGGTCTGGCGGGTCTGTTCGCAGCGGTTCGCGACGCCGATCTTCGCCGCACCGTAGCACTGATACCGCGGCCGACGCTGGTGATCGCCGGTCAGCACGACACGGTGACAGCAGCCAGCCACGGTGAGATGATTGCCGCAGCGGTGCCCGGCGCGAAGCTTGTAGTGCTGCCCGCGGTCCATCTGTCGAACATCGAATATCCGGCAGAGTTCATCCAGGCTGTGGTCGATTTCCTGCGCTGAGCGCGACGGAAAGGCGTCCGGCACCAGTCCGGCGGTCGCCGAAACGTTCAAAGGACGTACTGGTTCAGAAGGCGGGGCGGCGGCCTCGGTCAACGTGAGCGCCTCGGTGAACCGAGCCATCTGGCGAAAAGCTTATTCAACGCCTTCGGAACGATCCCGTCACCTTGCCATTATCAGCACGAGAGCCGGCTCGGACAGGCAAACGCCGTGACCCGACCTTACAGGCGGCCGATGACTTTCGAGCGCCAACACGAACACGCCGGAGGAAGCGATGACTGGACGCAAAACCCATGACCAACAAATTCGCATCATAACGCCAAAGGACAAGCTTGAAGAAAACAAGGTTCTGTCCAATCGCGACAAGGCACAGCATTCCAAAGAACGCGGTTTGGACTCCAGGCAGGTCGCGACCGAGCAGCATCAGGATCATGCCGCCAACCGTTTGCGGGACTGACGCCCTCGGCGCGCCAGCCTCGGCAAGGTTGCTCGCAAAGCCGTCGGATTCGTTGCCGTCGCTATTTTCGGGCCAGAGCGCCTGGATTTCCTTCGGCAGCGCACGACGCGATCCCAGCGCCGACGAAGACGACCAAGTAGATCATTCCGGTCTCTTCAAAGTGTAGCCCTCATCAGCGCCTCTTGGGCGGCGATCTCGTGGCCGAGAACATCCCAGTGCTCGATGTGTTTGTAGACGATCACCTTGTTCCTCAGGAGCGCCCCATGGGTGCAGCAGAAATCTTCGAGTTGCTCACGGTCCGCGATCAGTTCGACGCACATGGTCAGATCGGGACTGGGAATCTCCACGCCCTCCTGCTGAAGCTTCCCATGGTTCGAGTATCCGAAATGAGTGCTATGCGCGACGGCATTCATGATACCAGCGGCCTTGGCCTGCATGACCAACTCCCTGTAGAGGGGCTTGCCACTGCCGAACCAAGCAGCCTTGCCGACTGCTTTCTCGCGCGGCTTCATGTAGATGCGGACCATCCCAACTTCGCGGGAGGTGAGCTTGTGGCTGGTCATGACGGTAGGCCTTTCCTGAAAGTTTGCGGTTGTCCGGAGGGAGCGCAGCCGTGCACGGCTAATGAGGTCGCCCATGGCTTGGGCGTTCATGTCGCGCATGTGGCGAACGGAAATATCCGGCGGAATGTCATTGGCGGCGACCGTCTTCGGCACGCCGACCCGTTGGGAGAGATAGATGCTGGAATGGCCGCTACAGAGATAGGCAACGAAGCAGGCGACCGCCAGATAGACGGCGTGTGTGGCCCCGAACAGTTCGATGCCCATGATCATGCAGGCGAGCGGTGTATTGGTTGCGCCAGCGAAAACCGCCACGAATCCAAGAGCTGCGAACAGGTCTGGCGGTGCACCGAGGACGCCTGCAACCGCACTGCCGAGGGCCGCGCCGATGAAGAACAGAGGCGTGACCTCACCGCCCTTGAAGCCTGCGCTCAGGGTGACGATGGTGAAAAGCCCTTTCCAGGCCCAGCTCCAGTAGTCGATATGATCCGGACGGAAGAAGCCAAGGAGCGTCGCGTCATCAGGATTGGGGGACCAGACGCCCAGGCCGAGATACTCCCGTGTACCAAGGAGGTAGACGAGACCAATCAGCATGGCACTCGCCAGCACGGGCCGTAGCGGAGCGTAGGGCAGGATTGTCTTGTAGAGTGAAGACGCTTGATGAGAGAGTTCTGCAAAGACGTGTGCGGCCAGCCCAAAGGCGACGCCAGCGATCACCACCTTGAGCATCAGAAAAGCGTCAAGATGGAAGCCGATCCCTTTACCGACACCGCCGAGATAGGTGATCGAGTAGTGGACGTGGCCGATGCTCCAGGCATGGCAGGTCCAATCGGCAACGACCGCCGCGAGCAGGGCTGGCAGCAGCGCTTCATATTGCATCCGGCCGATGGTGAGAACCTCCAGGGCGAAGACCGCTCCCGCGATCGGCGTGCCGAACACCGCCCCGAAGCCCGCCGCAATACCTGCCATCAGGAGGATGCGGACGTCGGCAGGAGGCAGCTTGAATACCTTGCCACATGCGCTTGCCAGGCTGCCACCAAGTTGGACGGCCGTACCCTCTCGTCCGGCCGAGCCGCCGACAAGATGCGTCATGACAGTGCTCACCAGGATGAATGGAGCCATGCGGAACGGCACGCCGCCGCCCGGTTCATGGATTTGATCGACAATGAGATTGTTGCCGCCTTCGGCGGACTTCCCGAAGCTGCCATAGGCCCAGACCATGGCAAAACCCGCCACCGGCATGCAGAAGATCAGCCAGGGAAACGCGAAGCGAAGCTCTGTCGCCCTGTCGAGGCTCCAGAGAAATAGTGCAATCAGCGATCCCACCGCGACCGCCATGGGGACAACGGTCATGATCCACTTTGTGAGACTGCGGATTTGCTGAAAACGGAGGCCGAAAATCGATGCCGGCGTCATGCGTGCGACGCTCCGTCGAGGACGGCACCCTGATTGGGAGAACACAGAAAGTGAATTCCAGGCACGACTCTACTCCTTCGCGTGGCTCGCGTTGAGTAGGAGTCATCAGCTTCATCGGGGAAGCGGTACGGCGTAATGCCCGGCAGAATCCATTACCGTGTGGACGTGGATAAGTCATGCTTGGCAAGGCTGTCAACTGCAATCACGGCCGTCACCGTGAGATGGCACAACGCTTACGCATCATCGCTCCTCATTGAATTCATGTCTGGTTTCGAAACGATGCTTGGGGACAATCGTTTCGCTATCTGTCGCTAAAATTGGCTTGGCGGCCCGTGATCCGGCTCTGCTTCCGGAAACCACGGAACGCTCTTGGTTGCGCTGCCGGCATGATGGTCAAGACTGTCATTGGCTCGACAGTCGCGACGGCGACGCGCGGATCGGATAACCCGTTCCAGAGGGATGGCAGAAGCACCAACTCGCTAGGCGGAAACCTCAAGCACGATCTTGCCACGCACATGCTCATTTTCCAGCCGTTCTTCCGCTTTGGCGACCTCTCCAAGAGGGTAGGTGGCTTCCACGAAGGGGGTGACCTTGCCGGCCTCGATGAGGCGGCCGATCTCGGCAAGATGCGCCGCATTCGGTTCGGCCAGATAGGAGACGCCACGCGCCCGGCGCAAGTTTGCCTTTTCCTGCGACGGTTCGGAAAGAGTGGAAACGAGCGTCCCGCCTGGCTTGAGCACCTCCCAGGAG
>NZ_RZTT01000216.1 GCF_003996995.1 Mesorhizobium sp. M7A.T.Ca.US.000.02.2.1
CGTACGGTTGGCCAACGGGTCAGCGCAGACCATTGCCGGCTTCAAGGTCAACGCCGTCGACACCAATGGCGCCGGCGACACCCATATCGGCGCTTTTGTCAGCGCGTTGGCGCGCGGCACCCCGCCCTTCGAGGCAGCGCGCTATGCCAATGCTGCGGCGGCCATTTCGGTTACCCGCCATGGTGGCTCGTCGGCGCCGACGAACCGTGAAATCCAGACATTCCTGAGCCATGCCGCCGACCCATCGGGAGCAGGCCGGACACAGAAGGCCAATGCATAACAGCTGGAAAAGCCTGACAAGCTCGGGAACCGGGCAAACCCACAGAGAGGAACCAACCATGCGCATGCCTGATTTGACTGCTCTGCTGACGGCGACCGCCGTCTTTACCTCCGCACTCGCGTTCGCCGCCAAGGCCGACGAAGTGCATGTGCTCAACTGGAAGGGTTACGGCGCCGACGAACCGTGGGCCGTCGAGGCTTTCGAAAAGGCGACCGGCAACAAGGTCGTCAACGACTTCTTCAATTCCGAACAGGAAATGCTGACCAAGATCCGGACCAATCCCGGCCTCTATGACGTGGTCATGATCAACGCGGCCTTCAACGACCAGGCGATGGCCGGGAAACTGATCCAGCCGATCGACGTTTCCAAGCTGCCGAACTATGCCGACATCAGCAAGGACAAGGCGGGATCACCGATGCTCGTCCACGACGGCAAGGTCTATGGCGTGCCGTGGGTATGGGGCCTCACCGCACTCGCCATCAACGAAAAGTCCTTCGACAAGCCACCGACGAGCATCGCCGAAATGTGGGATGCCGCCCACAAGGGCCGCGTCGTAATTCGCGACGATGCCGTTGAAGCGGTGCAGTTCGGCGCCATCGCCACCGGCCAGAACATCAACGACATCAAGGATATGGATGCGGTCAAGACGAAGCTGACCTCGCTGATGCCGCAGATCAAGACCTTCTGGAGCTCGGAAAACGACTGGAACCAGATGGTCGCCTCCAACCAGATCGACATCGGCACCTATTGGAGCGGCTCGGCCGATCGCGCCAAGACGCATTTCAAGCTGCCGGTCTCGCTGGTGGTGCCGCAGGAAGGCGCCGTCGCCTGGCTCGACGCGTTTTCGATTCCGGTCGGCGCCAAGAACGTCGCCGGCGCCGAGGCCTTCATCAACTACATGATCGACCCGAAATTCTATGTCGAATGGGTCACCAAGGTCGGTGCTCCCGTCTCCGCCAACACCAAGGCGGTGGAAGCGCTGCCCGAGGATGCCTTCAACCGCAAGGTCATGGGTGATCCCGAAGTGGCCAAGCGCATCCAGTTCCAGGCGCCGATCACCGACGCCCAGCGCGAAGCCTATCTGGCACTCTGGCAGCAGCTTAAGGTCGACGTGAAGTAAGATCACAGCCAGGCCAGCCGGCGGTTTGCGTCGGCTGGTTCTTCCAATCCTGGGAGGGAGGGTACCATGGCAGCTGCGACAGCGTCGCGAAGCGGGCTAAGATCGGCATTGCCGCTGCTGGCACCGGCCTATCTCTGGCTGACGGTGGCGATCTTCCTGCCGCTATCCGCTATGGTCTTCTTCTCGTTCATGACCGAGCTGCCGCTGTCGGGAAAGCCGTGGGCGTTCACGCTTGGCAACTATGCCGCCTTCTTCTCGCAGAGCCTCTATCTGACGCTGCTGCTGGCCTCGCTGCGCCTTGGCCTCGAAGTGACGCTGTGGTGCGTCGTCATCGGCTATCCCGCGGCCTATGTGCTCGCCAAGGTGCTGAAGGGGCGCAGCCGCGAGGCGATCTTCCTGCTCGTCATCCTGCCGTTCTGGTCGAACGGGTTGGTGCGCATCTTTTCCTGGGCGATGGTTTTGCGCGAAGGCGGCATCCTCGACACCGCGCTTAATGCCGTGCTGCCGTTCAAGATCAACATCGACCTCATGTATTCCTATCCGGCCGTCATCATCGGGCTGGTGCATTCCTATGTGCCCTACATGGTGCTGACCTGTTATCTCACGCTGCAGGCGATCGACGACTCGCTGATCGAGGCCGGGCGTTCGCTCGGCGCCTCGCGGCTCCAGGTGCTGAAGCGGGTGATCATCCCGCTGTCCATGCCCGGATTGGTGGCGGGTGCGGCGCTGATCTTCGTGCCGGTCGTCGGCTCGTTCATGGAACCGCGCATCCTCGGCGGCCGCACCGGCACCTTCTACGGCACGGTCATCGAGGACCAGTTCGTAGCCGTGTTCAACTGGCCGCTCGGTGCGGCGCTCTCCTTCATCCTGCTGGCGGTGGTGCTGGTCATCCTGGCGGTGGCGTCGCCGGTGCTGCGGAGGGCTGCGTGATGACGACGACCCGCATCCTCGAAGGACTCGGCCGCCTCTATATCTGGCTGCTGCTCGCCTTTCTTTATCTGCCGATCATCATCATGGCGCTGATGTCGTTCAACGTTTCTCCCTTCTACCAATTGCCGTTCGAATGGACGACCGAATGGTATGCTTCGCTGTGGCAGAATGACCAACTGATCGCAGCGACCTGGAACAGCGTCGAGATCGCGATCATCACCACGATCATCTGCGTCGTGCTCGGCTCGGCGGCATCACTGGCGCTCTATCGCTACGAATTTCGTGGCAAGAAGTTCCTGCAGGCGCTTTTGTTTCCGCCGATCGCCATACCGTGGCTGATCACCGGCACGGCAATGCTGATTTTCTTCTTCGGCGTCGGTATCGGCCGTGGCCTGCATGCGATCCTGCTCGGCCATGTCGCATTGGCGCTGCCCTATGTCATCGTCGTCGTCTCGGCCCGGCTGCAGACCTTCGCGCCGGAGCTGGAAGAGGCGGCGCGCTCGCTCGGCGCCAACCAGTGGCAGGTGACGCGCCGCGTCACGCTGCCCTGGATCATGCCCGGCGTCATCGCCGGCGGGCTGTTCGCGTTTGCCGTTTCGTTCGACCAGTTCGTGGTGTCCTATTTCCTGGCGACGCCGGGCCAGACGACGCTGCCGGTCGAAATCTACGCCGCGATCCGCAAGGGTTTCACGCCCGAGATCAACGCGGTCTCGACCATCATCATTGTCGTGTCGATGGCGCTGATGCTGCTGACGGCGCGGTTCTTCAAATTCGGCGGAGAGAAATAATGGCCGGCGTGCAGGTATCTGATGTCTCGCGCAGCTTTGGCGCACACAAGGCGCTGGACAACGTCTCCATCGACTTCGCCGATGGCGGCTTCTACGCGCTGCTCGGGCCGTCGGGCAGCGGCAAGACCACGTTGCTGCGGCAGATCGCCGGTTTCGATTTTCCTGACTCGGGTCGCATCACCATCGGCGGCGAGAGCGTCGAGCGGGTGCCCGTCGAGAAGCGTCGTATCGGCATGGTGTTCCAGAACTATGCGCTGTTTCCCAATATGAGCGTCGCCGACAATGTCGCCTTCGGCCTGTCGGTGCGCGGCGAGGCCAGGGCGATCATCGCTACCGAGGTGCAGCGCGCTCTCGATCTGGTGCAGCTTGGCAAGCTCGGTGGCCGCCGGCCGCATCAGCTCTCCGGCGGCCAGCGCCAGCGTGTGGCTCTCGCCCGCGCCATCGTCACCAAGCCGCGCGTGCTGCTGCTCGACGAGCCATTGGGCGCGCTCGACAAGGCGTTGCGTGTCGACATGCAGATTGAGCTCAAGCGCATCCAGCGCGAGATCGGCATCACCACCATCTTCGTCACCCACGACCAGGAAGAAGCGCTGACGATGAGTGACCGCATCGGCATATTGCGCGACGGAAGGCTGGTGCAGGAAGGGCCGCCTGAGGAAATTTATGATCGGCCAAAGAGCGAGTTCGCCGCCACCTTCCTCGGCGATGCCAACATCTTTCGCGGCGATACGACGGGCGATGGCATCCGGCTGCCGGACGGCACGGCGATTGCCGCCGGCGCGGGTGCCAAGCTTGCCGCCGGCGCCAAGGCGAGCTGTGCCGTGCGCCCCGAACGCATCCGCATCGCCACGGATGCCGGAGCACCGGATGGCACCGCCAACATGCTCAAGGGGCAGGTTTCCAAGCGCATCTTCGCCGGCAACAACAGCACCTATTTCGTCGAGCGTGGCGGCCAGACGTTGAAGGTGATTGTACAGAACACGGGTGTCGACAGGCTGGCGGAAGGTCAGGACGTCGTTCTGCGCTGGTCGCCGGAGAGTACGGTGTTGATCGCGGCGGGTTAAGTAGGACTGTGGACGGATGGGATGGTTGGCGTTCCGTGGCGGCCCCCTCTGTCCTGCCGTACATCTCCCCCTCAAGTGGGGAGATCGGCTGTCATCGTTGGTTTCGCAAATCTCCCACATTGCAAAAAGTGCAATAAGGCCGAAGCTGCCGATCTCTCCACTTGTGGGGGAGATGCCCAGCAGGGCAGAGGGGGCGCTGTCCTTCCCTCCTTTCCGACAAAGCCCGGAGCTGCGATGACGCTGGAACTGACCGCACAGGACCGAGCCATGCTCGATGGCGAGCAGGGCCCGTCCGCCGCCGCCGCGATGAAGATCCTGGTCGCGTTTTCCAATGCGGTCGGGGCGGGCTGCCTGCTCGACATTGCCGGCGCCCATATCGATGGCTGTCTTTACCACGGCAAGGCCGGTCTCGATTTCGTCGAGCGGCTGGTCGAAGGCGGTGGCCGCGTTCAGGTGCCGACGACGCTGAATGTCGGTTCGTTCGATCTCATCCATCCCGGCATGGTCAAGATGCCCCTAGCGGAAGAGGTGCCGGCGCGGCGGCTGATGAAGGCGCATCTGGAACTCGGCTGCCAGGCGACCTTCACCTGCGCCCCCTACCAGACGCGCTTTCGGCCAAGCTTTGGCCAGCAGATCGCCTGGGGTGAGTCCAACGCCATCGTCTTTGCCAATTCGGTGATCGGCGCGCGCACCAACCGCTATGGCGATTTCATCGATCTGTGCTGCGCCATGACCGGCCGCGCGCCGGCCTGGGGCCTGCATCTGAGCGAGAACCGGCGCGGCCGGATCCTGTTCGAACTGGATGTTCCAGACGGCGAGCTGAGTGACAGCCTTTTCGTCGGCGTCGGGCTAATCATAGGGCAAGCGAGTGGCGACCGCGTTCCGGTGATTGCCGGTCTGCCGCGGCCGCGTGACGAGGACCAGCTGAAGGCGCTGGGTGCGGCGGCTGCAACGACGGGTGCTGTGGCGCTGTTCCATGCGGTCGGCATCACGCCGGAAGCGATGACGCTCGATGAGGCGTTCCAGGGTCATGCGCCTGACGAGACGATCCGCATCACCCGCGCCGATATCGGCCATGCGCTGGCCAGGCTATCGAGCGTGCCGGATGGCGCGCCGCTAGCGGCCGTGTCGCTCGGCACGCCGCATTTTTCGCATGAGGAATGGATGCGACTGTTGCCGTTGCTGCGCGAGGCAGCACCCGAAAGGCGCATCCCGATCTATGTCAACACGGGCCGTGCGACCCTGGCGAGACTGCAGGAGGAGGGCGCGCTGGTGGGCATGGAGGCGTTCGGTCTGATCCCGGTCGCCGATACCTGCACCTATGTCACATCGATCCTGGAACGCCTCGACGGCGTGGTCATGACCAATTCCGGCAAATGGGCGCATTACGCGCCGGGCAATATCGGCGTGTCCGTCGCCTTCGCCGAGATGGAGGATTGCATCCGCTCCGCTGCCGTCGGGCATGTCGTGCGGAGCGCCTCATGACGCGACCGGTGGAACGAACCGGCATCTTCCAGTTGGCCGGCGAAGCCAGGGGCCAGGCGCTGGTGTATTCGCAACCGCTGAGCTTCTGGGGCGGCATCGATGCCGAGACGGGCGACATAACAGACCATTCGCATCCCGGTCTCGGCCAGAATGTCGCTGGCAAGATCCTGGTCATGCCGAGCGGGCGCGGCTCATCGTCTTCATCCTCGGTCCTGGCCGAGGCGATCCGCAGGGGAACCGCGCCAACCGGGATTCTTCTGGAGCGGCCGGACCCGATCCTGGCGGTCGGCGCCATCGTTGCCGAATTTCTTTATGACATCCGCATGCCGCTGGTGGTTTGCGATATTTCGAACCTTGTCTCCGGTGATCAAATTGATATCGGCATCGGCAAAGACGGGGGGCCGATCGTCAGAGTTCACCCTGCCATCAATCCGGCAGAGCCACGCCGCCAATAGGCGGCCGCCAGCGTTTGATCGCGACCAAGGCCCAGCGTGTCGCGCCAGTATTCGCGCACGATCTTGGCGGCAGCGGCTTCCGCCGCGAACCAGCCGAAGGCCGAGCCGCCTTGCGGCCACGCCACCGAGCGGACAGCCTCGGCGAGCAGTCTGTCCTCGCCCGCCGCCACGCCATCCCGTGTCAGCCAATGCACTTCGATGCGGGTGGCATTGTTGATCGCTTGCCTTTCGCCATCATTGGCGATCTCGACAAAGGCGACGCCCTTTGTCTCGGCCGGTAGCGTCTCCAGCAGCCGCGCCAGCGCCGGCAAGCCGGTTTCGTCGGCGCCCAAGACATACCATTCTGCCTGCCGCACCGGACGGCCGACCGGCCCCATGATGCCAACCTTCATGCCGGGCGCTGCCTGCATGGCCCAGGCGGAGCCGACGCTGTCACCCGGATGGATCAGGAAGTCGACGTCGATGAGGCCCGTTTCCACGTCGAGCGTGCGGATGGTGTAGACGCGCGCCACCGGGCGCCGGTCGTCGGCGGGCCAAGCCGGCAGGCCATTGCCGCCGAGCACCGGCCACAGCGGATCGGGCACCTCCCTGGTCGGAAACAGCATGCGGATGTGCATGCCGCCGAATTTGGTGAAACGCGAGAGATTCTCGCCGGCCAGCCGGATGCGGCGCATGTGCGGGGTGAGGTCGCGAATATCCGTCACCACCATCTCGCGGAACTGGGCGAGGCTGGTTTCGCCTGAGAGATCGCCGGTCCAGACGATCTCGGGGTTTTCCTCCTTGGCGTAGACCTGTACGGCTGTGGCCAGCAGGTCCTTGATACGGGCGAGCCCGTCGCGGTCGGCAGCATTGGCCCGCATCACCAGCCGTTCCATGTCGAAAGAGGCCCCGCCGAAGGCAAAGCGGAAATCGATGCGCTTTCCCTCATGCGAGGCATCGGCCTCGAAGCTCCGCAGCCTGTCTGAGATGCTGTCCATGTAGTCCGGCAGACGCCTCAGGTTGAGCCGCGCCTCGCAGGCCAGTTCACGCACCGATGCTTCGTTCATTGTCAGCCTCCGATCCTGCCGGTGAGGGCCACCTTGAAGGTGCGGCCCTTGCCCTGTTCGGTTGCCGCCGAGGTCGACCATGCGCTTTGCGGGTCGGTGTAGGCGGTGTTGAAGATGTTATCGACGCCGAAATCGAGCTTGAGGTTGTCGTTGATGGCCCAGTTGGCGAAGACATTGACCAGATCGAAGGCGTCGTCGACAATCGGCACGGCGTTGGGATTGGTGCGGCTGGTGCGGGTGATCTTGCCGACGCTGAGATATTGCGCGCCGACCGTGAGCTGGTCCTCCAGCATGCGAAAGCCGATTGTGGCCGAGAAGCGGTCGAGCGGCGTATTGTTCAGCGCCTGGCCGGAATAGACGCCGCTGACGACCTTGGCGTTGATCAGCGCACCGGCGAGGTTCACGAAACCCCAGTTGTAGTCATAGACCATCTCGGCCTCGACGCCCTTCAGGCGGGCGTCGCCGATGTTGATTGCCGTGCGCGGCAGGACGGTGAGGTCGACGTCGATATAGTCCTCGACGTCGGTGTGGAAGACGTTGAGCTTGGCGCGCAACCGGTCGCCCGGCGTCAGCAAATCATCGTATTTGACATTGATGCCGGCTTCCCAGCTCTTCGCCGTTTCGGGCTGCAGCAGGAGATTGGGCCGATAGGTGTCGCCGCCGCCATGCGCGCCGCCGCCACGGAAGACATCCTGCAGGCCAGGCGCCCGGTAGCCTTCGGAGTAGGTGCCATAGAGCTGAAAGCCGTCAAACGGCGTGACGCCGACGGTGAGGCGCGGCGACCAGCGATCGCCGGAGATCGAGGCTTCCTGTGGCGACGGGATGCGCGTCTCGCCATCGAGCTGGTAGCCGTCATAGCGCATCGCAGCTATGGCCTGCAGCCAGTCCTCGTAATCGCCCTGCCACTGCAGGAAGCCGCCATAGCCCTGCTGTTCGCCAGCGCCGAAATGCGCCGCTTCCGAGGAGGCTTCGAGATAGTAGTAATCGAGTCCGTAGGTCAGTGTGTGGGCCAGCCCCCAGGCGTCGAAGCGCGAGGAGTTCTTCACGTTGAAGCCCGAGGTGGCGACATCATAGAAACGGAAATTGCCGATCCCTGAGGCGGGCGCGACCTGCGTCTGCTCGGCGCGGGTGCGGTTGTGATAGGCATTGGCGCTGAAGTCGATCAGCGCGTTGTCGTCGGGCTTCCAGGTATAGGCGGCGGTGTAGGTTTGGTTGGTGGTGTTGGTGTCGTAGCGGCTCAGTGTCGGCGAGGTCGAGCCGCTCGATCCGCTGATCTGGTCGTTGTAGCGCTGCAGGATGGCGCCGAGCTTCAGCTCGTGGCCATCGGCCGGCCGCAGAGTCGTCTTCAGATAGCCGCTGGTCACCCGCTCGCCGGTCCACGGCACGGTGTCGCCATTGCCGTCGGTGTAGCTGTCGCGGTCGCGATAGATGAGGTTGCCGATGATGTCGGCATCGTCGCTGAAACGGTAGGCGCCGGTGGTGCTGGTGGTGAAGCCGTCGCCATTGTCCTCGTAGCCGAGCTTCTCGCTCAGCGCCCAGCGTTCATCCTTCTTGAGGAAATCACCGGCATCCTTGGTCTCGAAGGAGACGACCCCGCCGATGCCGCCCGAACCATAGGCGTTCGAAACCGGGCCGCGAATGACGGTGGCCTCCTTGATGAGGTCAGGTTCGACATAGAACGAGCCAGAACCATGACCGACGCGCCAATAGTCCTGGCGGGCGCCGTCGAGCGTCACGACGACGCGGCCATATTGTTCCAGGCCGCGAATGTTAATGGCGGTCGCCGGGTCGTCGCCATTCATCGAGGCGGCGACGCCGGGCGTGGTGCGGAAGATGTCGGCGGCTGTGTCGGGCTGGATGCGGTCGAGTTCGTCCTGATCGATGGCGCTGATGGCGGCCATCGATTCGATCACCGCCGTCTTGATCATCGTTGCCGAGATGGTGATCACGTCGAGCATCGTCGCCGGCTGGTTCTGCGCGGGATTGGCCGGCGCCAGGCGGCCGGCCTTGGCGGCGGCCTTTTTCTCTTGGTCCTGTTCCTGCGCGCTGGCAAAGGGCACAGCGCATAGGCCGAGCACGAAGGCGAGCGCGGTGCTCGCCATCAAGGTCGTGTTTGTTGTCGTTGTCATGCAGCCCCCAAGCAAAAGCAAAACTGCTGGCGGTGGCTGAAGGGCCTTGGCTGGCATGATCGAGAATCCCTCGACCAGGCGGGTCGGGGCAGGGGTCACATATTAAAACATGATGACATGAGTCAACTTTAATTTTATAGCCGACCGTCATCGAGAAGCATCTGGCACGGAGCAGCGGCATGGTCGGAAGTGTGGGCGAGGGCAAGAGGATCGGCTGGTTGCAACCAGGCAGGATCGCGGCGATGCTGCTTCTGGCACTGTCGGTGCTGGCGCCTTCTTGTGGCTTCAAGGCGCTGGCCGCCGAGACGGTTGTCGATGCGCTGGGGCGAAGCGTCGTGCCGGGCGCGGCGACCCGAATCGTGACGCTCGGTCTCCGACGTCACCGAGATCGTGCACGCGCTCGGCGCCGGCGAGCGGATCATCGCCGTCGATCGCGGCAGCAAATATCCGCCATCCGTAACCGGGAAGCCCAATGTCGGCTACCGCCGCCAGCTTTCGGTCGAGGGGCTGGCGAGCTTGCGTCCCGATCTGATCCTGGCGGCCGAGGACAGCGGGCCGCCGGAGGCGGTCGAGGTGCTGAAGTCGCTGGCGATCCCGATCGTCTTCGTCCCGCAGGACAACACCCCGCAAGGCATCGAGCGCAAGATCACCCTGATCGCCGCCAGCCTTGGGCTCGAGGACAAGGGCAAGGTGGTTTCCGCCGAGGTGCTCACCGCCTTTCAGACGGCAGCCGATCTGGCAGCAAAAATCCCGCCGGAGCGGCGCAAGAAAGTGGTGTTCTTCCATGGCCTTGTGAAGCTGAGCGCAGCCGGTGCCGGCACCTCGGCCGACGCCATCATCCGCTACGCCGGCGGCCGCAACCCGATGGATGTCGTGCAGGGCTACAAGGCGGCATCAGAGGAAAAGCTGATCGAGATGGCGCCTGATGTCATCCTGATGATGAGCGACGGCAAGGGTGGCCCGACGCCCGAGCAGGTGTTCGGCAACCGCGCGCTGGCGGCAACGCCGGCGGCGGCCAACAAGGCGCTGGTCGTGCTTGACGGCGCCTACATGATCGGCTTCGGCCCGCGCACATC
>NZ_RZTT01000217.1 GCF_003996995.1 Mesorhizobium sp. M7A.T.Ca.US.000.02.2.1
CACCCGCACATTGCCGAAAACGTCCTCGACCGTGCGCTTCAGCGCGCCGGAAATCTCGCTCACCGTGTATTCGGCGGCGTTGGTGCGTGATTCGGATGCTGCTTCGCTCATCGGTCGATTGGGGAACGGTTGGGCGCCCGCGTCAAGGCGGTTGCGTCGGGCCAGCCGTTCATAACCCGCATACCTGGCCCTGCCTACCAGCCGGGCAGGATCTGGTTCGGCTTGGTTCGCCGCAGCTTGGTGAAGGCGAGCGTCGCGAAATCGAATGTCCCGGGGTCTTCACCGACCGGCACGGAGATGTTGTCCAGGCTTTCCGAAATATGGCGGGCGAGCGCATCGACGATCTCCGGCCGCGACGTCTGGCCGCGCATGATGCCGATGCGGCAATCGGGCAGGGCGCCGAAGCCGTCGGCTTCGCTCAGCACCCGCATGCCGGGCCGCAGCGCGCATTCCGGCAGCACCGAGATCGCGAGGCCCGAAAGCACCGCGGCGGTGATGACGGTGGCAGAGAAACTGGTGAACAGGATGCGATAGTCGCGATTCTGCTGGTCGAGCACATCGACGGCGGCGCGCCGCCAGATGCAGTTCGGCCGGCCGAAGGCCATCGGCAGCGTTTCCTGCTCATGCGTCGCATGGTTGGCCGAGGTGACCCACAGCAGCGGTTCGCGCCGCACCACCTCCGACTGGCCGCGTACGTCGTTGTGAGTCACCAGCGCGAGGTCGAGATTGCCGCGCTTGATATGCTCGACCAGCCCCGGTGTCGGCTCGCAGATGACGGTCAGTTCGACGCGCGGATTGGAGCGCGTGAACCGCGCCATGATCTCGGGCAGGAAACGGTCGGCATAGTCGTCGGGCGTGCCGATGCGGATCGTGCCTTCGAGCCGCCGGTCGTCGAAGGCAGCCAGCGTCTCACGGTTGAGATAGAGCAGCCGCCGCGCATAGGAAAGCAGCTTGTCGCCTTCCTCGGTCAGCCTGTTGGTGCGCCCGTCCTTTTCGAACAGCGGCTTGCCGAGCCGCTCCTCCAGCCGGCGCATCTGCATCGACACCGCCGACTGGGTCCGGTGCACCTCTTCGGCCGCCCTGGTGAAGCTGCCGGTATCGGCGATCGAGATGAAGGTCTGCAACTGATCGAGATCGAGCGGCGATTTCATCGACATGATCCATCACTGGTGTTGATGGTAAAGATTAGAAACATTCGTTGGATTAATCAATCGGCCGATGGCAAATTGGCATTGTCCACATGAAGGCATGTGAATCGAAGCCGGAACGGCCGCTGTCGCCAGCGCCGATCGCCTGGTTTTGCCCGTTCGAGTCTGAAGGAGACCGACATGACCACGTTCGATTTCGCCACCGAGACCTCGCGCATCACCTCGCGTCCGGCCGTTGCGACGCGCGTGGCCAACACCGTCTCCAACGTCTACCGCGCTTGGAAAAACCGCCGCGCCTTCTACCGTCTTGGCGAGATGTCGGACGCCGAACTCGCCGATATCGGCCTGACGCGCGCCGACCTGCACGTCGCCATCGACGTGCCGTTTGGCCGCGACCCGACGGCGATGCTGCGCGAAATCGCCAGCGATCGCGTCGAGACGATCGAGGACATCGCCCGCAAGGTGGCCTGATCTGATGCTTGTTGTTTGGGTTGCCGCGAACCTTTTCGGGGTTCGACGCGACTGACGAGTATGCAGGCTCCCACTCCCTGCCGGATCCCCCCGGCCCGCCTGCACTCTGCCCGGTCCTCCCAGGACCGGGCTCTTCCTTTGGCTGTCAGGCGAATGCCAGCTTTCGCGATGGCCTTGGTATCGATCTGCCGAGCTCATGCGCGGCCTCTATCCAAGATGCTATGGCGTCTTGGACATTAGCGATGGCCTCTTCAGGAGTGTCGCCATCACTCACGCAACCTGGCAGATCAGGCACCAAAGCCGAAAAACCGCCTCCATCCTCTGCAGAAAGTGGCGCAATGACGACCGGATATTCAAGTCTGTCCATCATGTCTCTTTGCCTCGTCGATAAATGCCACGAGCTTTCGGAATATACGGGTTTGATCGGGTGTTTGAAAGGCACAGTCAAAATATCGGTCATTGCCGAATGATAGACCTTGTAGTGTGAACCGCCTGACCTTGGCGGCACGCATTGGACACCAGCTTCGTCACAAACCGCCTTCACATCGGCTATCGACCAGTCGCCGCGCGGATTGCGGCGCATCTGCTCCAGTCTCTTACCCACGGATGTCGCCTACCGTCGGTCCATATCCCGCTTGAACTGGTCGAAGATCGTCTCGACTCCCTTCTGGTAGTCGTCACGCTGCTGGGCGCCGGTCTCGAACATCTTGCCGAACAGGTCGTCGAACGGATTTTTCGGCCTGCCGCTCGGATCGGCCTGTGGCTGCGGTGCCTGACGCTGCTGTGGGGGCGCTTGAGGCTGTTGCGGCGCCGGCTGTCCGCCAGGGATGCCGCCTAAGCCACCGCCACCTTGCCGCAGCATCTCCTCGAAGATTTTCCCCAGCGGATTGTCTCCGTAGGGGCTTTGTGTCTGCTGCGGCTGCGCCCGCCCTTGCGGCTGCGGCTGAGGCGCGCCACCGCCGAACATGTCCTGCAGCACCTTGCCAAGTGGATTTTCGCCGTAGGGATTGGGCTGCGGCTGCGGCTGGCTTTGCGGCTGTGGCTGAGGCGCACCGCCGCCGAACATGTCCTGCAATACCTTGCCGAGCGGGTTGTCCATCGGGTTCTGGGGTGCCGGCGCCTGGCGCGGCTGCGGCGCCGGGGCCTGCATGCCGCCGCCTTGCCGCATCATCTGCTCGATGATCTCGCCCAGCGGATTGTTGCCGCCGCCGCCAAAACCGCCGGCGGCCTGCATCTGATTTGTCGTCTGCTTGAACAGCCCGCCCATGACCATCGAGGCGATCGCCGGCAGCATCTGCTGCAGGATCTGCTGATTGACGCCGCTGGCTTGCGCCGCCTGGCTGGCCACGGCGCGAGACAGGTCTTTCGAGCCGAACAGGTGCCCGAGAATGCCGTTGCCCTCATCGACGCCTTGCGGCGAGAAGGCCCGGGTTGCGTCCTCGAAATACTTGGCGTGCTGGCCGCTGGCCATCGCCGTCATGAAGGCGCCGAGCCCGTAAGGGTCGGCTGTGTTGCGCTGCAGCCCCTGCGAAAAGGCCGGCAGCAATGCGGCAACCGCGGCTTGCGTCTGCTGCATCGAAAGCCCGTATTGCTGGGCAAGCGCCTGCATGCCGTTGCCGTTCTGGGCCTGTGTCAGCATGTCGAACAAGGAAGGCATTGGTCTCTCCTCCGGAAATCCTCGCCGAAGAAGCCTAGTTTGTTTCCACTTCCGATTGAAGCGACTTTTGCCAGCCGGTCAGCTTTGCCAGATCCGAGGGTTAATAGGCGTATTCCATGAAAACCGGCTCGATCGAGCCACCCCAGCGCGTGTGGTAGGCCGACAGCATCTCCTCGGCGCTGGTGGTGCCGCGCGCCACCACCTCGTCGAGCGTGTTGAGGAACGAGGTCTCGTCATAGCCGTCGCGGTTCTTCTTGCCACGGTTCTTCAGGCCCATGCGGGAAATGACCATCACGTCACGCGCGATCTCGCGCAGCGTGGTGTTGCGGAACGGTGCGGAAATGCCTTGTTCCGGCACGGCGTTGCGCATCGCCAGCGTTTCTTCATACGTCCAGCTCGACGTCAGCGCCTCGGCGGCGTCGAGTGCGGCCTCATCATAAAGCAATCCGACCCAGAAGGCCGGCAGCGCGCAGATGCGCCGCCATGGCCCGCCATCGGCGCCGCGCATCTCAAGGAAGCGCTTCAGCCGCACGTCCGGGAACAGCGTCGACAGATGGTTCGCCCAGTCGCCCATTGTCGGCAGCCCGTCCGGCACCTCATTGCGCGCGGCACCGGCCATGAACTGACGGAAGGTGACGTGCGTCATGTCGTGGTAGCGGCCGTCGCGGATGACGAAATACATCGGCACGTCGAGCGCCCATTCGACATAGTCGGCGAAACCGAAATCGGGCGAGAAGCAGAATTCGAGCAGGCCCGAGCGCTGGTTGTCGGTGTCGCGCCAGATATCGCCGCGCCAGCTCTGCAAGCCGTTCGGGTGGCTTTCGGTGAAAGGCGAATTGGCGAACAATGCCGTCGACAGCGGCTGCAGCTTCAACGACACCTGCATCTTGCGGCGCATGTCGGCTTCGCTCTCGAAGTCGAGATTCACCTGGATCGTGCACGTGCGGTACATCATGTCGAGGCCCTTGGTGCCGACCTTGGGCATGTAGCGCGTCATGATCTCATAGCGCGATTTCGGCATTTTCGGCGTCTCGGCCAGCGACCATTTCGGGCTGCCGCCGAGGCCGAGGAAACGGATGCCCATCGGCTCGGCGATCTCGCGCACCTGCGCCAGATGGGCGTTGCCCTCGCGGCAGGTCTGGTGGATCGTTTCCAGCGGTGCGCCGGAAAGCTCGAACTGGCCGCCGGGTTCCAGCGAAATCGCACCCTGACCGGTCGGCTCGACCAGGCCGATGATGCGGCCGTCATCGACGATCGGATCCCAGCCGAGCTTTGACTGCATGCCTTCGAGAATGGCGCGGATGCCGCGCTCGCCGCCATAGGGGACCGGTGCATTGCCGTCGACATAGAAGGGGAATTTCTCGTGCTCGGTGCCGATGCGCCATTTGTCGCGCGGCTTGTTGCCTTCGGCCAGATGCTCGACGAGTTCGTCGACACCTTCGATCGGGCGGAAATCGGTCGTATCGCGCGCCATGATGGTACCCTCAGAGGCGGCCGGATGACCGCCGGCGGTAAATGGACGAAATGTCAGCAGACGATCAAGCGAAAAATCCTGAGCCACAGGTCAACAGGAATTGAACGTTGCTGGAACTCTGCATCCCTTGCAAGGGATGACGTCTCACCAGTCTCCGACAGTTGCCTGCATCACCGCGAGCGCGGCCACCGCCGCGGTGTCGGCGCGCAGGATACGCGGGCCGAGCGGAATGGCGGTGACGAAGGGCAGGGCGCGCAGCATCTTGCGCTCGTCGTCGGAAAAACCGCCCTCCGGCCCGACCAGCAGCCCAAGCTTCTTTTCCTTGACCGCCTGCAGCGCGGCCAGCGGATTGTTGGTCGAAGCATCCTCATCGCAGAAGATCAGCCGTCGCTCTGTGTCCCAACCGGTCAGCAGGCGGTCGAATTTTTCGGCTTCGCGCACCTGAGGCACCGCCAGGATGCCGCATTGTTCGGCGGCTTCGACGACATTGGCGCGCAGGCGATCGATCGACGGCTTGGCCACTTGCGTGTGCTGGGTGATGACCGGCTGCAGGATGCCGGCGCCCATCTCGACCGCCTTCTGCACGAGATAGTCGAGCCGGCCCTGCTTCAGTGGCGCAAAGCAGTAGACGAGATCAGGCAGCGGCGGCTGCGGCCGCTGCAGCGCTGACACCTTCAGCCGCACCGCCCTTTTCGTCTTCGCTGATATGGCCGCTGACCACTCCCCGTCGCGGCCATTGAACACCAGGATTTCGGCGCCTTCGCCAAGCCGCAGCACATGCAGGAGATAGTGGCTCTGCGGTTGGCCAGCGTCGAACTCGACATCCGGCGCGAGATCGTCGGGCACGAACAGACGTTGCATCTTGTAATTGGCGCGCATCGCCGAGGAATGAGCGAGCCGGCCGCCGGCGTCAAGCCTCGGCGGTAGGATGCCACACCGGCCGAAAGCCATGCCGCAGCACGGCGAGCGTCGTGGCCGGCGTCAGCAGCGACAGCGTCCTGCCTTTGAGCAGGCCGAAATCTGCGGGTGGGCCATATCCCGCAAACGACCAGCGCAGCGTCTTGCCCCTACGCAGGGCATAAACAGTGCGACCATCCGCAACCATGGCGCCGTCCGGCAGGCCGGCAAGGTCTTCAACAGCAATCCCTGGCGGCCTGCCGCCCGAGGCCAGCCGCTCCTTGTGCAGCCGCTTGTCGACCATCGGCGCGCGCGGTTCGGCAATGCCGAACGCGTCGCCGAAGCGGCCGACGAAATCCCTGGCCCGTTCGCGCTGGCAAAAGAAGCAGGGGCGATGCCCGGCCGCCAATGCCGTCACCTCGTCGAGGAAGAACAGTTCTGTCCAGCCCGCTTTGCCGCCCTTCCGGTTGCGGCCCATCGGTTCGCGCCGCACATTTCGGAATTGGCAGACGCAGACGATCCAGGCTTGAAGCGCCCAGCGCTTCTTCTTGAGCGTCTTCGTCTCGGGGTCGTGGATAATGCCGCGATTGCCGGTAAACATGCCGCGATCAGGCACAGCGTGGATGGTACCGAACGGATCGACCCGGTTCTGCAGTGGCATAGTTTTCTCTCCGGACACGCATCTTGGCTGCAATGCGAGCGGCATGATATCGCTCCTCGCATCTTTTCATGTCAGCAGGGTTTTGTGATGCGGGTGCTGGTGGTCCAAAACTACGACAATACCGGCCTCGGCCAAGTCGGCGCAGCACTTGCGGAAGCGGGCGCCGATCTGGACCTGCGTCTCCCCTACAAAGGCGATCCCCTGCCGGATGACGCGGCCGGGCATGATGCCATGATCGTGCTCGGCGGCGGCCAGAACGCGCTGGCCGACGATGAGTACCCCTATTTCCCGGCACTGCTCGAACTGACCCGCGACTTTGCCGACAAGGATCGCGCCGTGCTCGGCATCTGCCTTGGCAGCCAACTCGTCGCCCGTGCCTTCGGCGGCGAAAACCGCATCGGGGGCGCCAATGAGTTCGGCTGGCACGGCGTGTCGCTGACGGCGGACGCCAAGGGCGATCCGGTGCTGGGCGCGTTGCCGGAGAAATTCCCGATCTTCCAGTGGCATGACGACACCTTCGTGCTGCCTGAGGCCGCCGTGCGGCTTGCCGGCAACGATGTCGCCGAGAACCAGGCATTTCGCGTCGGCCGCGCCGTCTACGGCTTCCAGTTCCATTTCGAGGCCGACCGGCCGATGGTCGAGGGCTGGAGCACGTCGTTTGCCCCGACCATTGCCGCGCGCCATCCCGACTGGGCCGGCAAGCTCGATGGCGAAATGGCCCGCAACGGGCCCGATGCGGATGCCGCTGGCCTCGCCATTGCCCGTGCCTGGGTAGCGACCATCCGAGTGTTGGTCTCTCCGTACCCTGCAGCGTGACATAATTGGCACGCGGCGGTGAAACCGCCTGGGGAAAACCGTTTCATTCTTGGCTTATGTCCGCCCGCCATCCTAGAAGGCGCGCGCTCTGCATCTTCTGTGCAACGGCTATGAACTTTTTGTGTGACCCGCGCGACACACCGTTGATACAGAACATGCCTAGAAGCGCAAAATCGTCGAAACTTTGAAGCGAATTCTCCGTTTCAACGCATTGGTAACCGCCTGGTGCACAGATGCAGAAAGCTCAACAAGAGATGACCTCCGTGAAAGCAGCGCTTCTGTCCTTTGCCATGTTGTCCGCCATCGTGCTGTGCGGTCTCGGCATCTATGCCGCCGACGCAGCCAACAACCACAACGCCGTCGACGGTTACGGCGTCACCGCCTCGCTGCGCTAAAGGCAGGAAGCGTCTTTCGCGTCCTCCGACGCGCGACGCTCAAGCTTCCTTGATCGTCATTGTCAGGATGCGTTTGTCCGCGCCGTCGACGACGAGCGCGCTCAGCATGCCTGATTGCCAGGCAAGCGTGTCGACATTGACGCGGTTGGCCATCACTTCCGCCTCCGGCACGGGCGTGTGGCCATGCACCACGATCTTCGGATAGAGGTCGGGGTGGTTGTGAAAGGCGTCGCGGATCCAGATCAGATCCTGCGGGCTTTGCTTCTCCAGAGGAATACCCGGCCTGATGCCGGCATGGCAGAAGAAGAAGTCCCCGAAAGTCACGGAGAACGGCAGCGATCGCAGGAAGTCGATGTGGCTTTGCGGCACGGCCTCGACCAGGGCCTGATGTCCTTTGCGCACGGCCGATTCGGCCTTGCCGAACCACACGCTGGTGCCTTCACTGATCGCCACGCCGTAAGACTGTGCCGTCTGGATGCCGCCGAACCGGATGAAAAGTCCTTCCGGGTCAGGGGTCTTGAGAAAATCGAGAAAGCCGATGTCGTGGTTGCCGGCCAGCATCAGGTGACGAGGGTCGCGCTCTTGCGCTTCGATCAGGAAATCGATGACGCCCTTCGAGTCCGGCCCGCGGTCGACATAGTCGCCCAGATGGATGACGCGCCAGTCGGCAGGCGCCTCCTGCTCGATCTCGGCCCTGATGCGCCGATGCATGGCGGCCAGCAGGTCGAGCCGGCCGTGGACGTCGCCGATCGCGTAAAGACGCACACCTTCCGGCCCATGCGCGTCGAGAAAATGGATGCCGGGTTCTGCCAATTTTTCGGTGTCTCCGTGGTCGCGCGGTCACGGGCTTAGCGCCGGAGCTGGTCCTTGCCCATGTCGGTGACCAGACGCTTTCCGCACAGGGCCAGCGTAATGTCCATCTCCTTGCGGATGATTTCCAACGCCTTGGTAACCCCTTCCTTGCCAAGCGCCCCCAGGCCGTAAAGAAATGGCCGGCCGATATAGGTTCCCTTGGCACCTAGGCAAAGCGCCTTCAGGACATCCTGGCCGGAGCGGATGCCGCCATCCATATGCACTTCGATCGTGTCGCCAACCGCGTCGGCAATCTCTTCCAGCACGCCGATCGACGACGACGCACCATCGAGCTGGCGCCCGCCATGGTTGGAAACGATGATCGCGTCGGCGCCGGTCTTGGCCGCCATCAGCGCGTCCTCCTTGTCGAGAATGCCCTTGAGGATCAGCTTGCCGCCCCAGCGCTCCTTGATCCAGGCGACGTCCTTCCACGACAGATGCGGGTCGAACTGCTCCGTCGTCCAGGATGCCAGCGAGGCCATGTTGCCGACGCCCTTGGCGTGGCCGACAATGTTGCGGAAGGTCCGCCGCTTCGTGCCGGCCATGGCGGCGCACCAGTGCGGGCGAATGGCCATGTCGACGATGTTCGTCAGCGTCAGCTTGGGTGGTGCGGAAAGCCCGTTGCGGATGTCCTTGTGGCGCTGACCGAGAATCTGCAGGTCGAGCGTCAGCACGAGCGCCGAGCATTTCGCCGCCTTTGCCCTGTCGATCAGGTTGAGCACGAAATCCTTGTCACGCAGCACATAGAGCTGAAACCAGAACGGCTTCGTGGTTACCGAGGCGACATCCTCGATGGAGCAGATGCTCATCGTCGACAAGGTAAACGGCACGCCGAATTCCTCCGCCGCCTGCGCCGCCAGCATCTCGCCATTGGCGTGCTGCATGCCGGTCATGCCGGTTGGCGCCAATGCCACCGGCATCGACACTTTTTCGCCGATCATCGTCGATGCCAGCGAACGGTTGTCCATATCGACGAGCACGCGCTGGCGGAACTTGATCTTCTGGAAATCCTCTTCGTTGGCCCGATACGTGCTTTCGGTCCACGAACCGGAATCGGCATAGTCGAAGAACATCTTCGGCACGCGCCGGCGGGCGAGGTCCTTGAGGTCGGCGATGGTCAGGATCTGGCTCATGGGCTTTCCGTTTCGATAGCTAGGAGCGTTTGCGTGCTGGTTCTGTATCGGTGGCGTCGACCCGCTGCTTCAGCCTCAGTCGCGAGACGCGCTGCCAGTCGCCGCTGCGCTCGGCCTCCGCCATCGACCGTTCGACATAGGTGATGTGGTCCATCGCCGCTTGCCGGGCGGCATCCGGATCGCCGGCCTTCACCGCCGCATGGATCGCGCGGTGCTGCGCGAGCAGGGCGTCGCGCGCGCCGGGCACGCTGAACACCAGCAGCCGGTTCTGGAACACGCCCTCCGACAACAGCCGGTAACAGGAGCGCAACGTGTGCAAAAGGATGATGTTGTGCGCGCACTCGCAGATCGCGTGGTGAAACTCGACATCGATCTCGGCCTCGTCGTCGAAGTCGCCGGTCCGGTGCGCATCGTCCATACGTGCCATGATCTTGTCGAGCAGCGCCATGTCGTCGGCAGTGGCGCGCCGTGCCGCGTATTCAGCCGCGACCCCTTCGATCTCGCGGCGATATTCCAGATAATCGGTCACTGCCTTGCGGTGCATCGAGATCAGGTCCGTCACCGGTTTGGTGAAGAGCTGGCCGATGACATCGGCGATATGGGTGCCGCCGCCGGGCCTTGTCGTCAAAAGGCCGCGTCCTTCCAGTGATTTCAGTGCATCACGCAGGATCGGCCGGGATACGTCGAACTGGCGTGCAAGCTCGCGCTCGCCCGGCAGCCGGTCGCCGGTGCGCAGCACGCCTTCGAGGATGAGGCTCTCGATCTGCTGCACCACCTCGTCGGCGGTGCGCGAATGCTCGATCCTGGAAAAAATGTCGCTCAACAGAATGCCTGGAAGGTGAACCGGTG
>NZ_RZTT01000218.1 GCF_003996995.1 Mesorhizobium sp. M7A.T.Ca.US.000.02.2.1
CGCCTACAACATCTTCGTCGGCCTCATCATCCTCGCCATGCTCATCCTGCACGCTTTGCTGCAGAAGAACGCTGCAAGGGGCTGATCATGGAAGTTCTCCGGCTGCAGAATCTGCAAAAATCCTTCGGCAGCGTTCGGGCGCTGAAGAATGCGTCCTTTGCCCTCAAGGAGGGCGAGGTGGTGGCCTTGCTCGGCGACAATGGCGCCGGCAAATCGACGCTGATCAAGGCGATTTCCGGTGTGTTTCCGATCGACCGTGGCGACATCTATGTGCGCGGCGAGAAGGTCTCGATCCGCTCGACGCGCGATGCGATGGACCTCGGCATCGAGACCATCCACCAGGATACGTCTCTGGCGCCGGATCTCAGCATTGCGCGCAATCTTTTCCTTGGGCGCGAACCGGTCAAGCTGAAATGGCTGGGCGTGTTCGCGCCGCTCGATTTCGCCAAATTGCGCGATGCGGCGTCGGCGCTGTTGAAGCGCGTCGGCATCTCGAAAAAACTCGACGCCGATGCGCTGGTCTCGACGCTGTCGGGTGGCGAGCGGCAGTCGATCGCGATTTCTCGCGCCATGCAGTTCGCCGCCAAGGTCATCATCCTCGACGAGCCGACCAACAATCTCGGTGTCGAGGAAACCCATGGCGTGCTGCGCTTCGTCAAGGAGGTGCGCGACGCCGGTCATTCCGTGCTTTTGATCACCCACAACATCCACCACGTGTTCCAGGTCGCCGACCGCATCATCGTCATGCGCCGCGGCGAGATCGTCGCCGAGCAGACGGTTGCCGATACCGATCTCCTGACGGTGGAGAGCATCATCACCGGCGCCGATATGTCGGCCCTGCTGAAAGAGACGAGAGCGAAGTGAAGAAGTTGGCCGTCACATGGTAGAACTCTACGGCAAGACGCTTTCGCGCCGGCAGGTGTCGGAACGTTCGGGCATGCTGTCGCAATTTGCCGGCGTGCGGCTGATGACGCTTGGCGATGGGGTGGAACGCGGCATCCGCATGCTGGAGTTCCGTACCGGCACGGGGCTGCGCTTCACGACGCTGGTCGACCGGGCGCTCGATATCGCCGATTGCGACTTCAAGGGCCAGGCGATCGGCTGGCATTCGCCGAGCGGTTTTCGCCACCCCGGCCTGCACGATTATGAGGGGGAAGGGGGACTCGCCTGGGCGCGCTCGTTTTCAGGCCTGCTTGTCACCTGCGGCCTCGACCACATATTGGGCCGCGAAGAGGTGCCTGCCGATAGCTACAACTACCCGGGCAAGAAGACCGTGATCCATTCGCTGCATGGCCGCGTCGGCACCATTCCAGCGCGGCTGACCGGCTATGGCGAGGCCTGGGATGGCGACCGCTGCGTGCTTTGGGCCGAAGGCATCGTTCAGCAATCGGCGGTGTTCGGCGAGGATTTGCATCTGATCCGGCGTATCGAGGCCGATGTCGGCGGCAACGAGATCCGGCTGTCGGACCGCGTCGTCAACCATGGCTTCAATCGCACGCCGCACATGTATTTTTACCACGTCAATGTCAGCCACCCCTTGCTCGACGAGGGTTCGCGCTATCTGGCGCCGATCCGCGACGTCGTCTGGGCTGGCCATGCAGGCGAACGCTACGAGGCGCAGAAGGTCGGCTACCGCACCGTGCCGGCGCCGCGACTGGGCTTCAGCGAGCAGGTCTGGCAGCATGAGATGGCGGCGGACGCCAATGGCGAGGTGCCGGTGGCGGTGGTCAACGATCAGCTCGGGCTCGGCTTCGAAGTGATCACGCGCAAGGATCAGCTGCCTTGCGCCTACCAATGGCAGAATTTCCAGGCAGGGCAGTATGCGCTGGGCATAGAGCCCTCGACACACCATGTCTTGGGCAATCTCGCGGCGCGCGAGCGAGGCGAGATGATCTGGCTGGAGCATGGCGAAAGCCGTTCTTACGACGCGGTGTTCCGAGTGCTCGACGGCGCCGGCGCGATCGCGGCGGCCGAAGCAAAGATCGCGTCGATCGCCAGGCAGCCGCAACAGGATTATCCTGTGCCGTCGGGCAATTTCCCGGGATTGGCGGACAGGGCATGATGCGAAACGAATGCTCCGGCTGGCGGGCCGGAAATCGGAGGTCGATGTGATGGAGAAAAAGCGCGACTACAGCCTGGTCGGGGAAAGCACGCGCATCGCGATCGAGACCGGGCTGGCCTCGGCCGAGTGGTATCACACCGATGTGCCGCGCAAGGCGATGAAAGAGCTGATGCAGCGCTCGGACGGGCCGGCGATCCGCGACACGATCATCTGGATCGTTGCCATATTGGGCTCTGCCGCCGGGATCGTCTGGTTCTGGGGCACGTGGTGGGTGGTGCCGTTCCTGCTCGTCTATGGCGTGCTCTATGGCTCGTCCAGCGACTCGCGCTGGCACGAGTGCGGCCACGGCACCGCCTTCCGCACGCGCTGGATGAACGATGCCGTCTACCAGATCGCCAGTTTCATGCTGATGCGCAACCCGGTGACCTGGCGCTGGAGCCATGCCCGCCATCACACCGACACGATCATCGTCGGCCGCGACGCCGAGATCGCAGTGATGCGTCCGCCGGACCTGCTGCGCGCCGCACTCGCCTTCACCGGCATTCTCGATTTCCGCTATTCGCTGCCGTCGCTTGTGCGCAATGCGTTCGGCAGCATCTCGCCCGACGAGAAAAGCTTTATTCCCGAGATGGAGCTTCACAAGGTGGTCACAGCCGCGCGCTGGCATGTCGCCATCTATGCCGCGACGATCGTGCTGGCGCTTTATCTGTGGTCGTTCCTGCCGCTGGTGCTGATCGGCCTGCCGCGCCTCTACGGCAGCTGGCACATGGTGCTGACCGGCCTGCTGCAGCATATCGGCCTGGCCGATAATGTCACCGACCACCGGCTGAACACGCGCACCGTCTACATGAACCCGATCAGCCGCTTCATCTATTGGAACATGAACTACCATGTCGAACATCACATGTTCCCGATGGTGCCGTATCACGCGCTGCCGAGGCTCCACGAATTGATCAAGCACGATCTGCCCGAGCCGAACCCTTCGATGTGGCATGCCTATCGCGAGGTCTGGCCGGTGCTCATCAAGCAGCTTCAGTACGAGGACTATTTTCTCAAGCGTGAATTGCCGCCGACGGCCAAGCCATACCGGGACGAGTTCCATGCGCTGACCGTTCCGGCGGCGGCGGAATAGAGTTGCAGGAGACGAGAGATGGCCGACTGGGTTGAAGCGTGCGGCGTCGACGATGTCGAGGAAGAGGATGTCATCCGCTTCGATCATGGCGGCCGGACCTTCGCCATCTATCGCAGTCCCGATGACGAGTACTTCGCAACCGACGGATACTGCACGCATGAGAAGGCGCATCTGGCCGATGGGCTGGTGATGGACGACATCATCGAATGTCCCAAGCACAATGGCCGCTTCAACTACAAGACGGGCGTGGCTCGAGGCGCACCGGTATGCGTCAATCTCGCCACCTATCCAGTGAAGGTCGAGGCTGGCAAAGTGATGATCCAGATCGGCTGACCTGCCGCCGAATGCAACTGAGGGAACCCTTTTGATGAGCCGAAAAAGACCGACGGTGGCGGATTTGCGCGCCATGAAAGGCAAGCGCCAGCTGACCATGCTGCGCGTGCTGACGATGGACGAGGCAGAGGCCGCGGAGCGCGCAGGGGTCGACATCGTCTCGGTGCCGCCCGAACTGGTGCTCAACCCGCAATACCGGGACGCCGCACCCAGCCTGTTCACCATGCCAGGCGACAATTTCTACGAGATCGGCACGGCGGACGATTTCGTGCGCTGGGCTTTCCGGCTCTACAAGGCCGGCGCCGACGCGGTCTATTGCAGCGCCGGCTACGCCACGGTCAAGCGGATGGCCGATGACAATATCCCGGTGATCGGCCATGTCGGGCTGATCCCGTCACGGGCCACCTGGACCGGCGGCTTCAAGGCGGTCGGCAAGACCGCCGACACCGCCATGGAGGTCTTCGCGGCGGTGAAACAACTGGAGGCCGCAGGCGCCATCGGCGCCGAGATCGAGGTCGTGCCGGTCGAGGTGGCCAAGGCGATCTCGGAACGCACATCCTTGATCATGCTGTCGATGGGGGCGGGCACCGGTTGCGATGCGCAATATCTGTTCGCCGACGACATTCTCGGCCAGACCCGGGGCCACATGCCTCGCCATTCCAAGGTCTATCGCAATTTCGCCGCCGAATATGATCGTTTGCAGGCCGAGCGCATCGCCGCGTTCTCGGAGTATGTTGCCGATGTCAACAGTCTCGCCTATCCCGAAGACAAGCATGTGGTGCATATGGATCCGGCTGAGCTCAGCCTGTTCATGAAAAGGGTCGACAGGGCGTGAAATCTCAAGACAATAATGCGACGGACGACGCCGCGCCGGTTCATATTCTTACGCTTTCCTGCGAGGACCGGCCGGGGATCGTCGCCGCCGTCACGGCGGAGCTTGCCGCGACCGGCGCCAACATCGCCGAAAGCAGCCAGTTCTGGGACCGGCAGACCAATCGCTTTTTCATGCGGATCGCCTTCATCAGCCCGCCAGGCTCGACCAGGGACAGCCTGGAGCGGGCCTTGAAATCAAGTGTCGACCGCTTCGGCATGAAGACCGCGCTCGTCGATCAGGGGCGCCGCCCGAAGATCATCGTCATGGTCTCCAAGTTCGACCACGCGCTTCTCCATCTGCTGTACCAGATCAGGGTCGGCTGGCTGAACGCGGAGGTTGCCGCCGTCGTCTCCAACCACGAGGATGCCCGCCGCTTCGCCGAGCTGGAAGGCATTCCCTATCACCATTGGCCGACCACCAGGGAGAACAAGGCCGAACAGGAACAGAAGCTGCTGGACCTGGTGCAGCGGACAGGGGCCGAACTGGTCATCCTGGCGCGCTACATGCAGGTCTTCTCGAAAGGCCTGTCGGACCGGCTGTTCGGACGGGCGATCAACATCCACCATTCCTTCCTGCCGAGCTTCAAGGGCGCCAAGCCTTATCACCAGGCCTTCGACCGCGGCGTCAAGCTGATCGGTGCGACGGCGCATTACGTCACCTCCGACCTCGACGAGGGCCCGATCATCGATCAGGAGACCGAACGCGTCACCCATGCGATGAGCGCTGAGGATTTCGTCGCCGTCGGGCGCGACATCGAAAGCCGGGTGCTGGCGCGCGCGGTCAAGCTGCATCTAGAAGCCCGCGTCATGCTCAACGGTCACAAGACCGTCGTCTTCTGAGAAGCCGCGTCAGCCGGCCAACTGCCGCCGGCGAGCGCGGCGTAGAGCGCTTCGGCGTCGATGCCGAGCGGCCGGTCCTCTTTCAGCATGGGGACGAGCGAGCGTATCCCCGTGTGAATTGCGGCGGTGCGTGGCGCCAATGTGAAGCCGTCGCGCAGGTCGATGGCCTGTGCGGCGGCCATCAGTTCGAAGGCGATCAGGCGGCGCCACAGCGCGATCATCCCGGCGCATTTTGCCACCGCCAGAGGTGTCTGCGTGGCGTGATCCTCGACGCCTTCTGAAACCGGAAGAAAGTCGAGCATCACCGGATTGGCCTTGTGGCGGATGGCGGCCAGGATCGACGTCACCGTCTTCTGCAACGGTACGAAGCCGGCCGAGGCGCCGCCGACCGGTGACAGATATTTAGGCAGGCCATTGCGGCCCGAACCGGTGAGCTGGATGAAGCGGGCTGCACTTGCGGCGGCACATTGGGCGATCGCCAGGCCGAGCGTCTCGAAGGCGAGCGCTATCGACGCGGTGTGGAAATTGCCGGTCGACAGCACCAGTTCGTCGTCGCCCAGCACCAGCGGGTTGTCGGCGGCGGCGTTGAGCTCGATCTCGACAGCCTGTCTCGCCTGACCGATCGCCTCGATCAGCGCGCCATGGATCGACGACATGCAGCGGATCGACAGCGGGTCCTGCAAAGTGGTCGGCGCCGGCGCCTCATCTCGGACGAGCAGATCGTGCAGCACCTTGGCTGCTTGCTGCTGGCCTGCCGCCGGGCGCGCCATATGCAGGCGCGGGTCGAGGATGGTGCGGTTGGCGCCAAAACCTTCCATAGTCAGAGCCCCGGCCTGCTGCTGCTGGGCAAGAGCCGACAGCGCATCCGTCACCGCAAGTGCGGCGCTGCCGGCGGACACCGCCGAAGCGTTGATCAGCGATAGCCCGTCCTTCGGCGCCAGGCTGATGGGGGCGAGGCGCGCCATCATCAGCGCCTTGGCCGCCGGCATGCGACGGCCCTGATAGTCGGCTTCGCCTTCGCCGGTGAGCATGCGGGCGAGTGCTGTCATCAGCACCAGGTCGCCGGCGCCGATCGAGCCGAGTGACGGCATGACGGGATGGACGTCGGCATTGAGGGCGTCGACCAAAGCGACGAAGACGGAAGGCGACAGGCCGGAGCCGCCGACCGAGAGCATCGCGGCGCGGGCGGCCATGGTTGCCCGCACGGCTTCAACCGGCAGCACCTCGCCGACGGCGCCGCTGCGTCCTTCAAGCAACTGGCGCTGGAAGGCGCCGGCGTCGCCGTCGACCGCGGTGCCGAGATTGGCGCCGAGCCCGGTGTTGAGGCCATAGATTTGCTGGCCGGACGCGGCGGCCTGGTCGAGCACTTTTCGTGTCTTCTCGAGCCTGCCAATGACATCGGGTCCAATTTCCACCTTGCGCCCATCGCGGGCGACCGCAGCGACATCGTCAACGCCGACGCCGGTTCCGGTGAGGACGAGCGCGCTCATGCGAAACGCAGCCGCTGGCCGATGCCTTGCACTTGGGCCTTGGCCAGCATCGCCTTGCCCAGCGCAATGTCGGACAGCGACAGGCCGCGATGCCAGAACAGGATCGTTTCGGCGTCGCTTTCGCGCCCGGCTTTCAGACCGGCGGCAATCTGGCCGAGCTCGGCATGCAGCGTCTTCTCGCTCAGCCGCCCGGTCTCGACATGGGCGCGCAGCGAGCCGAACTTGCCACCCTTGCACTGGCCCCAATCGTCGACGACCATTTTCTGCATGATATCGGTCAATGACAGTTCCACCGCGCTCATGGTGCCGTAGGGCACGACCAGCGCGCCGGGCTTGATCCATTCGGTCTTCAGCAATGGCTGCGGCTCCGGCAACCGCGAGGCCTCGACGACAATGTCGGCGCCCTCGATGCAGCTTTTCCAGTCGGCGACCGCCGTCACCGTCTTGCCGAGATCGGCGGACAGTCTGGCGGCAAAACCGTCGCGGCTTTCCGGACGGCGCGAATGGACGCGGATCTCGTCGAAATCGAAGAGATAGTCGAGCAGGCGCACATTCCAGTAGGCGGTGCCGCGCGCGCCGATATGGGCCAGCACTTTGGAATTCTTTCGCGCCAGATGCCTGGCGCCGATGGCGGTGATGGCGCCTGTGCGCATGTCGGTGATGACGGTGGCGTCGAGGATGGCGCGCGGCGCGCCGGTGCGCGGGTCGAACAGGTTGAGGATGCCGAATTCGGAAGGCAGGCCATGCAGGTAATTGTCGACATAGTCGCCGACGATCTTGACGCCGGCCGTGTCGAGCGGCGCTACGTAGCCGCGCAACACGTTGAAATGGCCGTGGAAGGACGGGTCCGGCTCGAAATGGACGCGCGGTTCGATCACCGTCTGGCCCTTGCCTTGCGCAACCAGGCCAGCCTCGACGGCGGCAATGATTTCGCCATCGGTCATGGCAAGGGCGTCGATGTCGAGAGCATTGAGGTAGTCGATGTAGATGGGCTTCATGTTACGCGGACACTTTCCTCGGCCACCCCGTTCATCCCATAGCAGGCCAAGGCGGGACACGAAAGTTTGTTGCGAGGTCTCTGGACGCCGCAGGTGAGATGCTGTTCAAACCGGTTCCGTCATGACAGCCGTTCCCGAGACCGCAACCTTATCCGAAACGGCCACCAATGCGCGGCGCGTGGCGCTGATTGTCGCCATCGCTTTCTTCATGCAGTTTCTGGATTCGACGATCATCTCGACCTCGCTGCCGCAGATGGGGGCTTCCTTCGGCGTGTCGGCGGTGGCGATCAGCATCGGCATCACGGTCTACATGCTGACCATGGCCGTATTCGTGCCGCTGTCGGGCTGGCTCGCCGACCGGTTCGGCGCACGCAATATCTTCCTGCTGGCGATCGTCCTGTTCACCCTGGCCTCGCTTGCCTGCGGCGTCTCGCAAAACCTGACCCAATTCGTCGCCGCACGTGTCGTGCAAGGGCTCGGCAGCGCGCTGATGACGCCGGTCGGGCGCATCCTGGTACTGCGTAATGCGTCGAAGTCGGAGCTGCTGAACGCCACGGCACTGATCACCTGGCCGGCGCTGTTTGCGCCGGTGATCGGGCCGGTGCTCGGCGGCTTCATCACCACCTATCTGTCCTGGCACTGGAATTTCTTCATCAACATCCCGCTTGGCGTGGTCGGGTTGGTGATGGTCGCCCGCTTCATTCCGGGCGATCGCGAAGCCGACCCCAAGCCGCTCGACTGGCCGGGTTTTTTCCTGACATCGGCGGGGCTTGCCTTGCTTCTCTATGGCCTTGAACGCATCGCGCACCCGGAGGACGGCGTTCTTCCGACGGTGCTGCTGGTCGTAGCCGGCATCGTCATCGGCTGGCTGGCGGTGCGGCATCTCAGGCGCGTGCCGCATCCGCTGCTCGATCTCTCCTCGTTCAAGGTGCTGACCTTCGCCATCTCGACGCTTGCCGCCGGCACCATTTTCCGGGTGGCGATCAACGCCACGCCATTCCTGTTGCCGCTGCTGTTCCAGGTCGGCTTTGGCCTCTCGTCCGTCGATGCCGGCTTGATGATCCTGGCCTATTTCCTCGGCAATCTCGGCATGAAGACGGTGACGACACCAACGCTGCGCCGTTTCGGCTTCCGGTCGGTGCTGGTTGTCAACGGCCTGATCGCTTCGGCGGCGATCATGGCATGTGCTGCGATCTCACCGCAGACGCCGCAAGCGCTGGTGGTGGCGTTGATGCTGATCGCCGGCCTGTCGCGCTCGATGCAGTTCACCGCGCTCAACACACTGGCCTTCGCCGACATCGATGCGGCGCAACGAAGCTCGGCGGCGACGCTGTCCTCGATGCTGCAGCAGGTGGCGATGCTGTTCGGCGTCGCGGTGGCGGCGGCGATCCTCAATTTGTCGCAGATCGCCAGGGACCGGCCGGCCCTCGATCTTGTGGATTTTCGAGTGGCCTTCCTCGCGATCGGCGCCATCGGGCTGGTGGCGGCGTTGCGTTTTCTCGTGCTGCCGCCAGGTGCGGGCGCGGAGGTTTCCGGCCACTCGCCGGGAAATTGAGATCGATTTTTCCGCCTGATGCGGAGATAAATTCCGTCTTGTCCTTTCGCCTTGGTGCAGCCTTTTCGCGAGTGGCGGCTATGGCGCAAGCAATTGCCAAAAGTGCAGAGTTTTCCGAGCATTGCGCCAGCTTCGGCAATCGATGCGTCCATTTGGCAAATATCGCTGCCGGCCGGGGTTCCGAGCGCGGATTCATTTGACGAACCGGCGTTGGGCCGATTAGCGTTCTTTCCCAGGGATGGCAGCGCTGCCATCGGGGCAAACGCATACATGAACACGATCGGCTGGCCGAATTTCAGGAGCCTGAATCAGGAAGGCATTGTCTTTGCCATAGCGGTGGTGCTGTTCGTTGCAGCGGCCATAGGCCTGCCAGGTTTCATCGACCCCAACAATCTCGTCGCCATCGTCCGCTCGGTGTCGGTGCTGGGCATCCTTGCGCTCGGCATGGCCGTCGTCATCATCGGACGCGGCATCGACCTCTCCGCCGTGGCGATCATGGCGATGTCTGTCGCCTGGTATCTGCAACTTCTGAATTCGGGAACGCCGGACGGGCTGGCCTTCGCCTATGTGCTGGCCGGTGTGCTGGCCATCGGCCTGCTCAACGGCTTTCTCGTCGCCTATGCCGATGTGCCCGCGATCTTCGTGACGCTGGCGACAGGCTCCTTCGTCTTCGGCTATGTGCGCTCGCAGCTGATCACGCAGGATGCGGTGCCGGTGCCGCAGGACCATTGGGTCGAGCTGCTTGGCGGCCTGCGCTTCCTCGATATTCCGGTCGAGGTGTTCGTCTTTGCCGGCCTCGCCTTCCTCTTCTTCCTGTTCCTGCGCTACACCAAATGGGGCCGCTACATCTACTTCGCCGGCGACAATCCGGTTGCCGCCCGCAACATCGGCATTCCGGTGCGGCCGATGCTGGTGCTGCGCTATGTGCTTTCCGCTTTCGTCGCACTGGTCGCCGGCCTGCTGACGGCGGCGAGCCTGCATTCGATCAACACCCGCGTCGTCAATTCGACGCTGCTCTACGACATCGTGCTGGTCGCCGTGATCGGCGGCATCGGCCTTTCGGG
>NZ_RZTT01000219.1 GCF_003996995.1 Mesorhizobium sp. M7A.T.Ca.US.000.02.2.1
GCGTAATGCCCGGCAGGTAGCGTGGATTTTCGCCACGGTCGATCGCGGCGACGAGCAACATCCAGGCCGCGCTCGACGGTGCCGACTGCGTGCTGGCGGTGACGCCGGCCCAGTCGCTGCGGACTACGCTGGCGGCAGCGAAGGACCATATGCCGGCCGGTGTCCCGCTGGTTCTGTGTGCCAAGGGCATCGAAAGCGAGACCGGCGCCTTGCTGTCGGCGATTGTCGAAGAAATCCTGCCGCTCAATCCGGTTGCCGCTCTGTCGGGTCCGAGCTTCGCCACCGACGTCGCCCGCGGCCTGCCGACGGCCGTTGTGGTCGCTGCCCGCGACGAGGCATTGGCCGCCGATCTCGCCGCCCGCTTTTCCGCCGAAAACCTGCGCTGCTATTCGAACGACGACCTGATCGGCGTCGAGATCGGCGGCGCCTTGAAGAACGTCTTTGCCATTGCCGCAGGTGCCGTCACTGGCGCGGGTCTCGGTGCCAGCGCCCAGGCCGCCATGGTGACGCGCGGCTTTGTCGAGCTGCGCCGCATCGGCGCTGCCTTCGGCGCCAGGCCCGAAACGCTGATGGGGCTTTCCGGCCTTGGCGACCTGCTGCTGACCTGCTCGTCCACCCAGTCGCGCAATTTCGCCTATGGCCTGGCGCTCGGCCAAGGCAAGCCGCTTGCCGGATTGCCGCTCGCCGAAGGCGTGCCGACGGCGGCGATCGCTGCCCGCATCGCCACCGAGCGCAACATCGACGCGCCGATCATTGCCGCCGTCGCCGCCATACTGGACGGTGCCATCACCGTCCGGCAGGCTGTGACGGCCTTGATGACCCGCCCGCTGAAGACCGAAACCAACGATTGATCCCCACGACTTTGAACGATCAGGAGAAAAAGATGCTGTTTGCTGTGATTTGCAAGGACAAGCCCGGAAGCCTGCAGGTGCGCCTCGACACGCGGCCCGAGCATATCGCCTTTCTCGAAGGGTTGAACGGCGACAAGAAGCTGGCCTTCGCCGGTCCGTTTCTTGATGCCGAGGGCAAGCCCAATGGCAGCCTCGTGGTCGTCGAAGCGTCCGACCTGGCTGGCGCCCAGGCTCTTTCGGCGGCCGACCCCTACGCCAAGGCCGAGCTGTTCGAAAGCGTCGAAATCCGCCCGTGGAACTGGACGTTCAACAAGCCGGCAGCTAGTTAAATCCCGGTCGCCCGCGCGACTCCAAGGAGGAGAAAGACATGAACTACTGGCTGTTCAAATCCGAGCCATTCAAGTTCTCCTTCGAGATGCTGAAGGCCAAGGGCAAGGCCGGCACGCAATGGGACGGCGTGCGCAACTACGCCGCGCGCAACAACATGAAGGCGATGCAGATCGGCGATCTCGGCTTCTTCTACCATTCCAACGAGGGGCTGAACGTCGTCGGCATCGCTGAAGTCTGCGCGCTTGCCCATCCCGACACCACCTCGGACGATCCGCGCTGGGAATGCGTCGACATCCGCGCCGTAAGGGATGTGCCGAACCCGCCGACGCTGGAGCAGGTCAAGGCCAATCCGAAGCTTGCCGACATGGCGCTGGTGCGGCTGGGCCGGCTTTCCGTGCAGCCGGTGACGACGGCCGAGTGGAAGGAAGTCTGCCGCATGGGCGGCTTGACGCCGGCTCCGTGACGGCGCTGACGCCCAACAGCGCCAGGCAATTCATTCTTGACAACACGGCGCTGATGGCGCCGCCGCACGTGCCGGAGATACTGCTTCATCTTGCCGACGAAGCGCATGATTTGTGGCAGCGGACCGAGGATGAGCTGGTCGAGATCGGCCTGCCGCCACCTTTCTGGGCTTTTGCCTGGGCCGGCGGCCAGGGCCTTGCCCGCTATGTCCTGGACAATCCCGGCACGGTGCGGGGCAAGCGCGTGCTCGACTTCGCTTCCGGCTCCGGCCTTGTCGCCATCGCTGCCGCCAAGGCAGGTGCCGCCAAGGTGACCGCAGCCGACATCGATCCGTTCTGTGCCACCGCGATCCGGCTCAACAGCAAGATCAACGGTGTCGGGACCGAATTCCTCGGCACGGATTGCATCGGCACCGATGCAGGTTGGGACGTGGTCCTGGCCGGTGATGTTTTCTACGACGAATCTTTCGCGGACCGGCTGATGCCATGGTTCGCAACGCTGAAGGCGCGCGGCGCCGAAATCCTCGTCGGCGATCCCGGCCGCTCGTATATGCCGAAGGCAGGGCTGGAGCCGCTTTCTGTGTATGAAGTGGCCGTCACGCGGGCGCTGGAGGATGCGCTGGTCAAGCGCACGACGGTCTGGCGGCTCGCTTGACGCGATCGCCGAACAGGCGTTCCATCACATACAAATCAGAGGGGGAGCTCATGGATTTTTCAACAGTGAACTGGCTGGCGGTGGTCGCTGCCGCGATCGCCGCGTGGCTGTTCGGCGCCGCCTGGTACATGGGCCTGAGCAAGGCGTGGCTGAAGGCCGCCAAGCTCGATCCAGCGACGATGAAGAAATCGCCGCTGCCCTTCGTCATCAGCTTCATCGCCGAACTGGTCATGGCCACCATATTGGCCCTGGTCGTCGGCGCGATGACCGGCGGCGAGCCGACATGGATCGCCGGACTTGTCTTCGGCTTCGTGCTCTGGCTGGGTTTCGTCGCCACGACGCTCTCGGTCAATCACCGCTACGAGAATTTCGGCTGGGACCTGACCCTCATCGACGGCGGCCACTGGCTCGGCGTGCTGCTGATCATCGGCGCCGTGATCGGCTGGTTCGGCGCGGCTGCAACCTGAATCAAAGGCAGTAGGGCAGTAAGGCAGTAGGGGAATAGGGGGCAGACGGCACCGACGCCTATCCCTACTGCCCTACTGCCCTACTGCCCTACTGCCCTACTGCCCTACTGCCCTACTGCCCTACTGCCCTTTGTCCGTGGTCCGCGTCTTGGCGACTTCCTCGAGCATCCATTCGCGAAAGGCGACGATGCGCGGATCGGCGGCGGTATTTTCGGGATAGACGAGGAAGTAGGCGAACTCGGGCGCCACCCGCAGGCCGAGTTCGAAAGGCTGCACCAGCCTGCCTTGGGAAAGGTCGTTCGCCACCATGGCGAAATCGGCGAGCGCAACGGCATTGCCGTCGAGCGCTGCCTGGACGGCATCCGTGGAGTTGCCGAAGACGACGGTCCGGCTGTCGTCGAAATCAGTGATGCCGGCCGCCGCCATCCACATCCGCCAGTTCGGCCACGTCACGCCTTGCCGCGACCATTCGATATGCGCAAGCGTGTGGTTGAAGAGGTCGCGCGGCTCACGCAGCGGCGGACCGGACGTCAAGAGGCTCGGGCTGCACACCGGAATGAGGATGTTGTCGAACAGCCGGTGGGTGCGAAGACCCGGATATTTGCCGGCGCCGAAACGGATGCCGACATCGATGTCATCGAGTTCGAAATCCCGCACTTCATAGGCAATGTCGAATCGCAATTCGATATCTGGGTGATGCTTGCGAAAATCGTCGACGCGTCGCATCAGCCATTTTGACGCGAACTGCGCGTCGAGCGTTACCTTCAAAAGGGCGGTGCCGCGCGCCAGCTTCTGCGCCCGCGAAACGGCCCGGCCAAGCAGGTCGAGCGCGTCGGCCGAGGCGTCGAACAGCCCCGTTGCCGCCTCGGTGAGCCGGATGGTGCGGCTGGTGCGTGTGAACAGCACCAGCCCGAGTTGATCCTCGATTTCCTTGATCTGATGGCTGACGGCGGCCGGTGTCAGGCCGAGCTCGTCGGCGGCGCGGGTGAAATTGAGGTGCCGGGCCGCTGCTTCCAGTGTCCTCAAGGCACGAGTCCCGGGCAGAAGACGAGCCATCCTATCCTCAAATAAAACTTGATGATCCAGAGAAAACTACTCGTTTCTCGCAGGGATTTCAATCTGGCATCATCCATCTATCGAAACATCATCAAGCCGGATTTGATATCCGGGGAGAACGGAGCACACCATGTCCATCATCGTTTTGAATTCATCGACACCTCGCCCGGCCTGGCTGGGCGAAACTCTCGACTGGCTGCGTCACGCCCGGGCCGCGATACGCCTCGCCCGCCGCGACATTGCCTACCAGAACGTCGAGGATCTCTCCGATCGCCAACTGCGCGATATCGGCGGCGAGCGCCGTGACGTCGCTCGCGCAATGGACAGGGAGCTTGGCCGGCTGGGCCTGCTCGACATCGGCTGGCAGAGACCGCGAAGGTCAGGGAATAGGCAGTAGAGGAAAATTTAAGCCAGCGCCGACAGGTAGCCTACTGCCTACTGCCTACTGCCTACTGCCTACTGCCTACTGCCTACTGCCTACTGCCTACTGCCTACTCCCCTACTATCTCACCACCCTCACCACCGTCCGGTCCGACAGCAGTGGCAGCAGCCGCGCCATGGTTTGCGCCGTGACAGCCACACAGCCTTGCGTCGGCGTGAAGCCGGGGCGCGCCAGATGGAAGAAGATGGCGCTGCCGCGCCCGCGCCGGCGCGGCGACAGGTTCCAGTCGAGCACAAGGCAGGCGTCGTAGAGCCGGTCGTCGCGCCGCATGCGTTCGTGGCTGGCGCCATAGGGTATCTTGACCGGCCTGTTGTAGTTGCGGTCGTCGGGCACTTCGCACCAGCCCAGATCGGGCCCGATCGGCGTCATCGCCAGACGGGTCCTGCGGCCGCTGGAGAACTGATCTCCCCGGAAATACCCCGACAGTATCCGCATCGCGGCCAGCGGCGTGGCGCCATCGCCTTCGCGCTTGCCGGCCGAGATGCCACCGCGCCCCAACGCACAGGCAAACACCGTTTTCCCGGCCTGCAGCAGGCCCTGGCTTGGATGCCCAGGCCTCGCCCGCACGGTCAGCACACGCAGCCCTTTTCGCAAAATTGCGCCGGCTGCATTGCGATCGTGTTTTTTCTTGTATGATCGTGCCACGGAACAAATCACTGTGAACGGCTGTTGCGCCGGTCAGCTTCCGCATAAACAGGCAGCGGTCAACTGAATTTTCTTTTCAAAACAACGGATTGATCCATGACTTCACGCACCATACTGATCGTCGACGACGATGACGACCTGCGCGGCACACTGGTCGAGCAATTATCCCTTTACGAGGAATTCGACGTGCTGCAGGAATCGACTGCGGCAAAAGGTGTCGCCGCAGCGCGCGGCGGCCTCATCGATCTGCTCATCATGGACGTCGGGCTGCCCGACATGGATGGCCGCGAAGCGGTGAAGATCCTGCGCAAGGGCGGCTACAAGGCGCCCATCATCATGCTGACCGGCCACGACACCGATTCGGATACGATTCTTGGCCTCGAGGCCGGCGCCAACGACTATGTGACGAAGCCGTTCCGCTTTGCCGTGCTGCTGGCACGCATTCGGGCGCAGCTGCGCCAGCATGAGCAGAGCGAGGACGCCACCTTCTCGGTTGGGCCTTATACTTTCAAGCCCAGCCAGAAACTGCTGCTTGACCCGCGCGGTGGCAAGGTGCGGCTGACGGAGAAGGAAGCCTCGATCATCAAATATCTTTATCGCGCCGACCAGAAGGTGGTGACGCGCGACGTGCTGCTCGAGGAAGTATGGGGCTACAATTCCGGTGTCACCACGCACACGCTGGAAACCCATGTCTACCGGCTGCGCCAGAAGATCGAGCGCGATCCTTCCAATGCGGAAATTCTTGTGACAGAAAGCGGCGGCTACAAGCTGGTTCCTTAAACATTTCATTATCCAATGAGCGGTCGGGCGGGGCCGCTTTCGGGTACGATCCAGTTGGAGGGTGGTTTGGATCGAACTCGCAGAGGAGGAGTCGGACTGTCGGTTCGGGGACATAGCTAGATGGCGCTGGATGACGACATCCGCGTCCTGTCCGCCGTGAGGCTCTTCGAGGGCTTCACGCAGGAACAATTGCGCCTGCTCGCCTTTGGCGCCGAGAACACCAGGCTGATTGCCAACCACAAGCTTTATCGCGAGGACGACGAGGCCGATTCCGCCTATATCGTCGTCAGTGGGCGCATCGTGCTCTACCGGGAGCAGGGTGGTGAACGCATTCCGATTGGCACGGCAGGCCCCGGCACGATCCTGAGCGAACTGGCGTTGATCGCCGACACCAACCGGTTGACCAGCGCCTCGGCCGAGATCGATTCGGAAGTGATGCGTCTCAGCCGCAAGATGTTCCGCCGTATCCTGGAGGAATATCCCGAGATCGCGGTCAAGCTCCACCAGCGCATCTCGGAGGAATTTCAGGCGATGATCCGCCGCATCGAGGAACTGGCGCCGCGCTTCTCCGGCTGAAGGCTGCCCGCCTGCGAAGCTGTTGTTTCGCGGCCAAAGGCGGAAGCGCGGCAGCGCTTTTCAACGACATTGGCCGCGATGAACTGATCGTGGCGCACTGCGGCCGAAGCGGGAATCGCCAAGGTTCGTTCATCCGGACGCCCGGATCCAGGGGCAAGGGTCCGTTGACAGGCCCGAGGTGAAATCCTAAAGCACCCTGAAGGCGGCCGGCACAGCAGGCGCCATCACCACCAGGCTCCTGGGGGGAGCGAGCCATGCCGTCAGGGCGGTACGAGACGATTATCTTGTATTCCCGCAATGACGCGTTCGGCGACGGATTGATCCGGATTCCGGCTTTGCGCGCCGCCAGAACGGCATTCCCCGATAGTTTCATCGTCTACGGAACCACCCGGTCGTCGTCCCTTGAACATAGCCTCAATCGCCATGCCGGCCATTTGGTCGATGCGATCAATGTGCGGACGCCCCTGGCGCGCCTGGTCGCCGATCACCGCAAGGGGAAGGGGCGATTGGCCGTTGTCGATTTCCGCATCTCGGCGCGTTGGCTGCTTCAAGCCTCGGCATCACTGCTCGGCCGCGGCATCGCCTATGAGGCAAACTTTCCGGCTTTCGCCCTTTCCTGGCGCCTGGGCCAAAGGCCTGAAGCACGACCCGGGCACAATGCCTGGCGCTACCACCGCCTCATCGAGCGCCTTGCCGGCAAGCGGCTGCCTTTCGACCATCGGCTGGAGCCTGGCCCGGCCGCGCGAGCGGCGGCCAGGAGCCTTGCGGACGGCAAGCATGCTCCGTTGATCATGATCGCGGCGCACGGCAGCGCCAGCAAGCGCATGTCGGCGGATCAGGTTGCCGCGATCGCCGACAGCCTGATCGCCGACGGGGCGAACCTTCTCTATGTGAAAACCCCAGGCGATGGTCCTGATATGGCTGAACTGGCTCAGCGCGTGCCGAAGCTGCGGCTTGTCGATTCCGCCGCGATCGAAGGTGTCGATATCGGTGACATCTTGCTGGCGCTCGGCGAGTTTGCCGATCTTTACATCGGCGCCGAAGGCGGTACCGCACATCTCATGGCAACCGTGATGACGCCGATGGTTATCCTCAGTGGCGGCGCCAACATGGCCCGTTGGAGGCCGCTTTCGAACTGCGTGGACGTGATCGAATCCCGCCATGCCAGTCCGACCGGCCTGGTCGCCAATGTGCCTGCGCCGACAATCATCGAAGCGGCGCAACGGATGCTGGCGACGCGCCGCCGCGACCATCCCCATCTGCCGGATCTCGCTGACTGTCAGCCCAGCAATTTCGCGACAACGACATGCATGAAGACTTGAAGCGCGCCGTTTGAACTTGAATTCATTTGGTCGCGCTTCGAAGCGCGTTGAGATTCAGGTCGGCCATTTGCAGGCCAGCCTCACCTGAACATCGACGCCATGGTACAATGGGTTAGGTGGGGCGAAGCGCTGCAACCATGTTGACCACCGGCACAATGCAGGCGGAGTTCTCGGCGCCAGATCTGGCGGCCGTCGTACTTTGGTTCCAATGGAGTTCCTCTCAGTCCTCAATGAGAATAGCAAATGCCAGAGAACAACGCGCTGAACACAAAGCATGGCGGCGAATGGACGATAGCCTGGCGCTTGGTCATACTGGCGGCGAAGGCGATTAACGTCGCGATGCTCTTAGCCGCTCTGTTCGTTGCGCAGATTCGTGGTCTGGACGCGTGGATCTTTTATCGAGATCCATCTGCGGTCGCCGAAGTCGGCTTCTATACAGGGTGGATTTCGTCCCTGGGTGCTTCACTGTGGATCGGCTCCGGCGCGGTGACCCTGTTTGCTGGCCTGCTCACGCACCGATGGGATTGCACGTTTCTCGGCGGCCTTACCCTGTTCCTGGGGCTCGATGACCTGTTGTTGATCCATGAGGACGTGCTCCCCATGGTTGCGATACCAGAGATCGTTGCGATGATTGTCTACGCCGCCGCCGGGTTGTTCTGGTTCTTTCGGCTGCGACGGAAGACATTCGACGGCACGATCGTCTTTGTGGCCGCAGGCTTCCTGCTCGCGCTGTCGGCATCCATCGACCAGATCGGAGATCTGTTTCCCACCCCTGGTTCTGCGGCAGCCATCGCCGAAGACGTCGTCAAAGAGCTTGGCATCTTCCTTTGGGCGGCAGGTGCCGTTGGGTACGCGGCGATGGTGACACGATTGGGCCGTCCGTGGGTGGATCCAGCCGACTCCACCTCCGCCGACTGACTGCCGCAGGCCCGCATCTTCGACCAGACTTGAGCAATTCTAGGAAAAGTGTGAAGCGGTTTTCCGTCTAGAATTGGGTCTACAAAGAGTTAGAGCAGCTCGCCGTTTCCATGAAACGGTGAAATGCTCTAGTCCAGATCGAACCGCGCGATGACAGGCACATGGTCCGACGGGCGCTCCCAGCCGCGCGCCGGACGCAGGATCTCGTAGCCGGAAAAGCTGGGCACCAGGTTTGGCGACGACCAGACGTGGTCGAGACGACGGCCGCGATTGGACAGCTCCCAATCCTGCGCGCGATAGCTCCACCAGGTGTAGAGCTTCTGCTCATGCGGCACGTTGAGCCGCATCAGGTCGACCCAGTCGCCGGCGCGGCGCATCGCCTCGAAATTTTCCGTCTCGATTGGCGTGTGGCTGACCACGTTGAGCAATTGCTTGTGCGACCAGACGTCATGTTCGAGCGGGGCGATGTTGAGGTCGCCGACCAGCACCGAGCCGGACACCTCGTCATGTTCTGCCCGGATGGCATTCATCTCGGCGACGAAGTCGAGCTTGTGCTTGAACTTCCTGTTGATGACGGGATCCGGTTCGTCGCCGCCCGCCGGAACGTAGAAATTGTGGAGCAGGATCGCCTTGCCGCCGGCCCGCACCGTCACCGAGAGGTGCCGGCTATCCTCGATTTCGCAAAAGCGTCGCTTTTCGACCACCTCGATCGGCCGCCGAGCCACGGTTGCTACGCCGTGGTAGCCCTTCTGGCCATGGAAGGCGATGTGCTCGTAGCCGAGCTTGCGGAAAGCCTTTTCGGGGAACAGCTCGTCGGGAACCTTGGTTTCCTGCAGGCACAGCACGTCGGGCGCATGCTCGACGAGCAGGCGCTCGACGATCGGCATGCGCAGGCGAACGGAGTTGATGTTCCAGGTGGCGATGGACAAGGGCATTGGCAATCCAGGACAGCGTGCGACCGGCCAGAACCGATGGGCCCCGGCGGGGAAGACGCCTTTCGACGGAGTCAGTCCGGGAAACTGCCAGCCGCAAGCCGCAAAGACAAGCCGGGCCACGCCCGCTGAGGCGTGACCCGGCGCTTTCCACAGCTATTGGTGCGATTGGCCTAGCGCGCCTTGTTGGTGTTGAGCTCGCGGTTCGCCGTGTAGTCGATGGCGAAAGTATCCGGCGCGAAGCTGACGCCTTCCTTGGTGTTGAAGATCATCACCGTCGTGTCCTTGCCCTGCGCGTCGGTGATCGTCCACTGCCGCAAGTCGAAGGTTTTCGGATCGAACATCATGGTGATCTTCGAATTGCCGAACACCGATTTGTCGGCGAGCTGGATGGTGGTGAGGTCATCCTCCTGCTTGACGCTTTTGACGCGGTCGCCGGAGAGATCGATCCTGTTGTCGAGCAGCAGCTTCAAGGGTGTCTTCGACAGCGGATAGAGATCGGACGTGTTGAGCCTCTTGTTCAGGATGACCACCGACTGGCCGTCTGAAATCACCCGGAAGTTTGAAGAGCCGTCGTAGTTGAAGCGGATCTTGCCTGGCCGTTCGAGGAAGAACTTGCCGCCGGTCTGCTCGCCCTTGGGGCCGAACTGCACGAATTCGCCGCTCATCGATTTGACCGAGGAAAAGTGGTCGGCGATCTTCTGCGCAGCGGTCGGCACAGCCGCCTGCGCCGAAGCCAGCACCTGGAAGCCGGGCACCGCGTTGAAGGCTGCCGCCCCCGCAAACGCCAGGCCGAGGCCCAGCAACTGACGCCGGGATGGAGCAAATGTGCTGAGCGCTGAAAGATCGTTTTTCATGTCGGTCACTCTCATCTGATTCCTGAGTTGTTCTGTGCTTGGACCCCCAG
>NZ_RZTT01000021.1 GCF_003996995.1 Mesorhizobium sp. M7A.T.Ca.US.000.02.2.1
GCGTGTTATAGTACTTGTCCGAGAAATCGATCGTCTTCGCGCGCTCGGCGGTGATCGACATCGAGGAGACGATGAGGTCGATCTTCTTGGTCGTCAGTGCCGGGATGATGCCGTCCCAGGCGACCGGAGTAATGACGCAATCGAGCTTCTCCTCGGCGCAGACTGCATCGATGAAGTCGATCTCCCAGCCAACCCATTTGCCCGAAGCATCGGGCGAGGTGAAGGGCGGATAAGGCTCGGCGGCGACGCCGATCTTGACCGGATCGGCCTTGGCCACGCCCATGGCTGCGACGCCGAGCAGCAGCGCTGCGGCGAATGTCTTCAGAACGGTCTTCATTTCATGACTCCCAGCTTGTTGTTGGTTCCCGGTTTTCTTCCGTCCCGGCCTGTCCTAGCCGATGTTGCGGATGAACTGCTTCAGCCTTTCGGATCTGGGCGCGCCGAAGATCTGCTCGGGCGGGCCTTCTTCCTCGACCAATCCATTGTAGAGATAGACGACATGCGTCGCGACCTCGCGGGCGAACTTCATCTCGTGGGTGACCAGCACCATGGTGCGGCCTTCGCGCGCCAGGTCGCCGATCACCTTCAGCACTTCACCGACCAACTCGGGATCGAGTGCGGAGGTGGGCTCGTCGAACAGCATGACGCGCGGATTGATGGCCAGCGCACGGGCGATCGCCGCGCGCTGCTGCTGGCCGCCCGACAGATAGGCCGGATAGACGTCGCGCTTTTCGGCCAGACCGACACGGGCGAGCAGTTTCTCGGCCTCGCCGATCGCCACATCGCGCTTGACGCCAAGCACATGTACGGGAACCTCGATGACGTTTTCGATCAGCGTCATGTGGCTCCAAAGGTTGAAGTTCTGGAACACCATGCCGAGCTTGGAGCGGATGCGCTCGATCTGCTTGCGGTCGGCCGGAATGGTGTGGCCGTGGCTGTCGGCCTTGAGCTTGATCTCCTCGCCATTGACGCGAATGATGCCGCTGGTCGGGTTTTCCAGGCAGTTGATGCAGCGCAGCAGGGTGGATTTGCCGGAGCCCGAGCCGCCGATGATTGCGATGACCTCGCCGTCGCGCGCCGACAGCGAGACGCCCTTCAGCACATGCAGCTCACCGAACTTCTTGTGCAGGTTTTCGACGTGGATGGCTTCGGCGGCGCCGTCATGCGCCTTGCCGGATTGGACTGTGGCAGCTTCCACCACGCTCACTGGGTGACCTCTATAGGGTCGGTGGCGGTTCGTCGAACGTCTATCCGGCTAATCAACATATACGCTGTACTGCCCCGCTCCAGACTTCAGCATGGACCCAACGGCGCGAGCCCGTCAATCCTGCTTATTACGGCACTTGCGAGCTTGTTGTGCAAGTGTATAAATAGCCTTCCATGAAATTTTCTCGATTTTTTTCAGCGAAAAAGGACTTCGATGAGCGCTTTCGGATCACAGTCCATGGCGGCGCCGCTGCGCCGCGTGCTGATGCGGTCGGCGGCCAACGCCATGCGCAATGCCGACAGGGCTGCTTGGCACTATGGCCCGGGTTTCAATCCGGCGAAAGCGGCATCGCAGCACGCGCTCCTTGCTGAACTGGTGGCGGCTTCCGGTGCCGAAATCGAATGGATCGAGGACACGGCGGATGGACTTTCGGATTCGGTGTTCACGCACGACCCGTCGCTGATGACCGATCGCGGCGCGCTGATCCTGTCCATGGGCAAGCCGTTGCGCGCCAGGGAGCCCCCGCTGCATGAGGAAACCTACCGAAGGCTGGGTATTCCAATCCTGGGCCGCGTCGAGGTTCCTGGCCAGGTCGAAGGCGGTGATTGTGTATGGCTCGATGCCCGCACGCTGGTGATCGGGCGCGGTGTCCGCTCCAACCAGGAAGGCATCCAGCAGGTTTCCAACCTGCTGACGCCGCTGGGCGTTTCCGTCTACGGCTTTGATCTGCCGCTGTGGCAAGGCGAAGAGGCGTGCCTGCATCTGATGTCGGTGATCAGCCCGCTGGCCGACGACCTCGCACTGGTCTATTCACCGCTTTTGCCGGCCCCGTTCTATCAGATGCTGAAGGCGCGCAACATCCGGCTGGTCGAAGGCGACGCCGAAGAGTTCGCGGCTTCCAACGGCCTTAGCCTGAACGTGCTGCCGACCAGCCCACACAAGGTCATTGCCGTTGCAGGCTTTCCAAAGACCAAAGCCGCGATGGAAGCCGCCGGCTGCACGGTCGAAATCTTCGAGGCGGATGCGCTCTGCATCGCCTGCGAGGGCGGGCCGACATGCCTGACGCGACCGATCCTGCGCCAATGAATATGCCATCCCGCCGCAGGTTCCGTCGCGAGGGCGAGGAGCGGCGGCGGCAGGATCTGATCGAGGCCACTCTGGACAGCGTGGCGGAACATGGCCTGCAGGGCGCCACCTTGCGCACCATCGCATTGCGTGCCGGCGTCACCGCTGGGCTGATCCGGCACTATTTTCCCGGCAAGGAAGAATTGCTGCAGGAAGCCTATGCAGCGCTGATGGGCCGCATGACCGAGCAGGCGAAAGCGGCTTTGGTCATGGAGGATGCCTCGCCTCGCCAGCGCCTTGCGGCTTTCGTCACCGCCAACCTCAATGCGCCGATCATCGATGCGCGGGTGTTTTCGCTCTGGGCAACCTTCATCGGCCGCGCCAGAGCGGATCCGACCTTGGCCCACGCCCACCGCGAAGGCTACCTTGGTTTTCGCAATGAGGTGGAGGCGGTTGTGGCTGAGGTGCTCGCCGCCGAACGGCGCAATCCGGACGCAAGCCAATTGCGCCACCATGCCATCGCGATTAATGCGATCATCGACGGACTCTGGATCGAAGGCTGCCTGGCCGGCGAGATGTTCTCGACCGGCGAATTGGCGGCGATCGGCATCAAGACTGTCGAGGCCGAACTAGGCCTCGCGCCGGACGGGGAGGAAAACCAATGACGACACTCGGCGAAGCCCTCATCTCGCTGCTCGAAGCGCATGGCGTCGACACGGTGTTCGGGATTCCGGGCGTCCACACGGTCGAGCTCTACCGCGGGCTGGCGCGCTCGAATATCCGCCACGTCACGCCGCGTCACGAACAGGGCGCCGGCTTCATGGCCGATGGCTATGCGCGCGCCAGCGGCAAGCCGGGCGTCGCGTTTGTCATCACCGGACCGGGACTCACCAACACCATCACCGCCATGGGGCAGGCACGCGCCGATTCGGTGCCGATGCTGGTCATATCAGGCGTCAACGCCACGCCGACGCTGGGCAAGGGGCTGGGCCATCTGCATGAGTTGCCGGACCAGCGCGGCATGATGGAGAAGGTGGCGCTGTTTTCGCAGCGCGTTACCGAGGCCGGCGAATTGCCCGGTGCCCTGGCGCAGGCCTTTGCCCTGTTTTCATCGGCCCGGCCCGGCCCGGTGCATATCGAGATCCCGACCGACGTCATGGTCAAGTCGGCGGATGGCATCGCTGCCATGCTGAGCAATGTGACCCCACCCGCGCCGGAAGGTGCCGCAATTGCCAGCGCGGCCAAACTCATCGGTGCCGCGCGCCGCCCGCTGATCCTGGTCGGCGGCGGCGCCAAACGCGCCGAAGCGCCACTGCGGCGTCTGGCCGAGCGGCTGGGAGCGCCGGTCGTCCAGACCACCAATGCGCGCGGCCTGCTGCATGGTCATCCGCTTTGCGTGCCGGCCAGTCCCAGCCTGAAGACAGTGCGGGCGCTGATGGCCGATGCCGACCTGGTCATTGCCGCCGGCACCGAATTCGGCCCGACTGACTATGACGGCTATAGCGATGGCGGCTTTGTCCTGCCCGCCAATCTGATCCGCATCGATATCGGCGCCGACCAGCTTGCCCGCCGCCCGGCAAACGTTTCGATCCAGGCCGATTGCGCCGAGGCGCTCGAAGCGCTGCTTCTGCAGACGGGCCATATCCCGGCAAGCGAAGGTGGGCCGACACGCGCCGCCGCCGCCCGGGAAGCAGCCTTTGCCGAACTCAATCCAACACTGCAGGCACAGGTGCGCGCCGTCGAGATGATCCGCGACGCCTTGCCGGGCGCGCTCATCGTCGGCGATTCGACGCAGCCGATCTATGCGGCCAACCTCTATTACGACCACGACCGCCCAGGCGGCTGGTTCAATGCCGCCACCGGCTTCGGTGCGCTCGGCTATGGCGCCCCGGCGGCGATTGGCGCGGCCTTTGCGATACCCGATGCGCCGGTTGTCTGCCTGACCGGCGACGGCGGCTTCCAGTTCACGTTGCCGGAGTTGGGCGCCGCGCTCGATGCGCGGGCGCCGGTCATCTTCATCGTCTGGAATAACAGAGGCTACCGCGAGATCGAAACCTCGATGCTCGATGTCGGTGTCGAGCCGGTCGGTGTATCGCCGGCGCCGCCGGATTTCTGCAAGCTGGCCGAGGCCTATGGCATCGGCGCCGAACGGCTTGCCGACATCGAGGCTCTCGCGGACGCGTTGAAGCGCGCCCGGGCCACCGGACTGCCGCGCGTCATCGAAATCACGGTTGACTGAAGGACGGTGCTACGTATTTCCCGTCTCGCCGGCCCTGAACCACGGCCGGCCGGTGGGCGGACGCATGCAAAGACGCGACAACTGCCATGTCGAGATGTCAATTGAGTGACGGGGCAAAAGGCGCGACGCTTCGCGTCGGCGGCACAGAAACGACCTAACGATAAAAAAATGACAGGAGCGTCCAAGATGACGGAAACACTTGAAGGCAAGCATATCGTCGTGACCGGTGGAACCGGTGCGCTCGGCGGTGCGGTTGTCGGCAAACTGCTGAGTGACGGCGCGATCTGCCATGTGCCCAATGCCCATGCCGCCGCACCAGCGCATTTTCCCTTCGCCGCGCATGACCGTGTCCAGTTGGTGCACAATGTCGACCTCTCGGACCCCGCCAAGGTCGAGGCGTTCTACAGTCAGGTTCCAGGCCTGTGGGGCTCGATCCACCTGGCCGGCGGCTTCACCGCCGCACCGGTGGAAAAGATCGAGTCGGCGTCCTTTGCCGAGATGATGGACACCAATGCACGCACCGCCTTCCTGTGCTGCCGCGCCGCGATTCGCTCAATGCTGTCGTCGGACACGGCGGGCCGCATCGTCAACGTCACGGCGCGCGCCGGGCTCGATCCCCGGCGCGGCGCTGGCATGGTCGCTTACGCCGCCAGCAAGGCGGCGGTTGCCGCGATGACGGTGGCGATGGCCGAAGAGCTGAAGCACAAGGGTATCCTGGTCAATGCCGTGGCGCCGTCGACGCTCGATACGCCGGCAAACCGTGCCGACATGCCGGATGCCGATGTCACCAGATGGGTCAGCCTCGAAGCCGCCGCCGAGGCCATCGCCTATCTTGCCTCGCCGGCCAATCAGGCGATGAGCGGCACGCTGGTGCCGCTTTACGGCAGGGCGTAACCTTCCAACCTTTACCTCGGTCAAAGAAAAACCCCGCCGGATCGCTCCGGCGGGGTTTTGTTTTCGAGCCTCTGCGAAGGGCTTCGCGGTGCGAAGGCCTTAGCTGCCCTGCTTCTTCAGCGCGGCACCCAGAATGTCGCCCAGCGAAGCGCCGGAGTCGGTCGAGCCGTACTGAGCGACCGCTTCCTTCTCTTCGGCGATTTCCAGCGCCTTGATCGAGACCTGCAGCTTGCGGGTCTTCTTGTCGAAGGCGATGACGCGGGCATCGACCTTCTGGCCGACGGTGAAGCGCTCGGGGCGCTGCTCGTCGCGGTCACGGCTCAGATCGGAGCGCTTGATGAAGGTCTCGATGCCGCTGTCGACCAGCCGCACTTCCAGACCGCCATCCTTGACGCCGATGACTTCGCAGGTGACGACCGCGTTCTTGCGCAGTTCGCCTGAAGTCGCCGCTTCGCCGACCGTATCCTTGGCCAACTGCTTGATGCCGAGCGAGATACGCTCCTTGTCGATGTCGACATCGAGCACCTGCGCCTTGACCATGTCGCCGCGATTGTACTCTTCGATGACCTGCTCGCCCGGACGGGTCCAGTCGAGGTCGGAAAGGTGCACCATGCCGTCCACGTCGCCTTCGAGGCCGATGAACAGGCCGAACTCGGTCTTGTTCTTGACCTCGCCCTCGACCTGGCTGCCGACCGGATGGCTCGAGGCGAAAGCCTGCCACGGATTCTCGAGCGTCTGCTTGAGGCCGAGCGAGATGCGGCGCTTGGCCGGATCGACCTCGAGCACCACCACGTCGACTTCCTGGGTCGTCGACAGGATCTTGCCGGGATGCACGTTCTTCTTCGTCCACGACATTTCCGAAACGTGGATGAGACCCTCGATGCCCGGCTCCAGCTCGACGAACGCGCCGTAGTCGGTGATGTTGGTGACAGTGCCCTTGATCTTCTTGCCGATCGGGAACTTGGTGCCGATCTCGGACCACGGATCGCTCTCGAGCTGCTTCATGCCGAGCGAGATGCGGTGGGTTTCCTGGTTGATGCGGATGATCTGCACCTTGACGGTCTGACCGATGTTGAGGATTTCGGTCGGATGGTTGACGCGGCGCCATGCCATGTCGGTGACATGCAGCAGGCCGTCGATGCCGCCGAGGTCGACGAACGCACCATAGTCGGTGATGTTCTTGACGACGCCTTCGACAACCTGGCCTTCTTCGAGGTTCTGCACGATTTCCGAACGCTGTTCGGCGCGGCTCTCTTCGAGCACGGTACGGCGCGACACCACGATGTTGCCGCGGCGGCGATCCATCTTGAGGATCTCGAAGGGCTGCGGGTTGTGCATCAGCGGGGAGACGTCGCGGATCGGGCGGATATCGACCTGGCTGCGCGGCAGGAAGGCCACGGCGCCGTCGAGGTCGACAGTGAAGCCGCCCTTGACCTGGTTGAAGATGACGCCTTCGACGCGCTCACCCTTGGTGAACTTCTCTTCGAGACGGACCCAGCTCTCTTCGCGGCGGGCCTTCTCACGGGAAAGCATCGCTTCGCCAAGCGCGTTTTCGATGCGCTCGACATAGACTTCGACGGTGTCACCGACCTTGAGGGTGGTGTCCTTGCCCTTGACGCCGAATTCCTTCAGCGGCACGCGGCCTTCGACCTTGAGGCCGACGTCGATGATGGCCATGTCCTTTTCGATCGCGGTGATCGTACCCTTGACGACCTGACCTTCGCCGGAATGGCCTGTGGTAAATGATTCTTCGAGCAGGCTCGCGAAATCATCGCGAGTGGGATTTGCAGCTGACATTGTTTCTCCTGGAGTGCCCCGCATCTAGAAGCGGGACGGGCGCCGTAGGTTAGCGTTGCGTTGGCCTGCCGGCGTTCCGGGCTACAAAAACCCTGGGCCGCTCTTTAAGCGGCAATTCCGGCGCATGAAGAATGCTGGCAGGCTGGTTCGTGCCCGATATGGGTATTTTCTTCGCCTCCGACAACGGAAATACGAGGGAAAACCCGGATCAGGCCTTGTCTCTCTTGGCCAGCACGTCGTCTATGATCGCCATGGCTGCAAGAAACGCGGCTTCTATAGCCATTTCGCTGGTATCAAGCAAGTGCGCGTCGGCCGCCGGCTTCAACGGTGAGTCCGCTCGACCCATGTCGCGCTCGTCGCGACGCACGATATCGGCGAGAATCTCGATGAAATCAGCGGTCCCGCCGATGCTCTCGATCTCGGCCAGCCGGCGCTGCGCCCGCACCTCGGCGCTGGCCGTCACATAGAGTTTGATGTCGGCGTCGGGGCAGACGACGGTGCCGATGTCGCGCCCGTCGAGCACCGCACCCGGCGGCGTCTTGGCGAAGCCGCGCTGCTTTTCGACGAGGATGCGCCGCACCGTCGGATACACCGCGACCTTGGAGGCAGCCTCGCCGACGGCATGCGCCGACAAGACCGCCCGGTCGAGCTTTGCCAAGTCGACCTGGCGGGCCGCGGTTTCGGCGGCTGAGACATTGTCGAGCGGCAGCGCGTGCTGGATCAGCGCATAGGCGACGGCGCGATAGGTGAGACCGGTGTCGAGCAGGTTCAGCCGGTAATGGTCGGCCAACCGCCGGGCGAGGGTGCCCTTGCCGGCGCCGGCGGGGCCGTCGATGGCGATGGTGAAGACATGTGTCATTTGCAGACCGCCGAAAGGGTTGGTCTGTCCTGCCGGACATCTCCCCCACAAGGGGGGAGATCGGCCGTTATCGCGGCCTCCGCTAATTGTCTACGTTGCAGAATTGGGCGAGGCGCAAAGCGTGCCAATCTCCCGCCTTGTGGGGGAGATGTCCGGCAGGACAGAGGGGGGCGCTGGCCCGCCGACGTACCAAGGCTATTGGTTGCCACGACCGTCACCCAATCTCCGCGCCCAGCCCCATCATCAGCCCCATGAATTCCGGAAAACTCGTCGCGATCATCGCCTGATCGTCGATGGTAACAGGCTTTTCGGTCGCCAGCCCCATCACCAAAAAGCTCATGGCGATGCGGTGGTCGAGATGGGTTTGCACGGTGGTGTCCTGACCGTTGGGGTGGCCGCCAAGGCCCTTGCCGCCCGGTTTTCCGCGCACGGCGAGCGAGGCCTCGCCCTCGGTGCAATCGACGCCGTTGAGCTTCAGCCCGTTGGCGACGGCCGACAGCCGGTCGGACTCTTTCACGCGCAGCTCCTCCAGCCCCTGCATCAGCGTTTCCCCCTCGGCAAAGCTGGCAGCGACCGCGAGCACAGGGTACTCATCGATCATGGACGGCGCCCGCTCGGGCGGCACGATGACGCCTTTCAGTTCGGAGTAACGCACGCGCAGGTCGGCGACATCCTCGCCGCCGGCATTGCGCGGGTTGAGGATTTCGATGCTGCCGCCCATCTCCTGCAGCGTCAAAAGCAGGCCGGTGCGGGTCGGGTTCATCAGCACGTTTTCTATTGTGATGTCCGAACCCGGCACGATCAGGGCGGCCACCAGCGGGAAGCCGGCCGAGGACGGGTCACCCGGCACCGCGATCGTCTGGCCGGTCAATCTGACCTGGCCTTCGATGAAGATGTGGCGCACGCCGCGCTCGTCGGTTTCGACCGACAGATTGGCGCCAAAACCCTTCAGCATCTTTTCGGTGTGGTCGCGTGTCATCACCGGCTCGATCACCGTGGTGATGCCCGGCGTGTTCAGCCCGGCGAGCAGCACCGCCGATTTCACCTGCGCCGAAGCCATCGGCACGCGGTAGGTGATCGGGGCGGCGTGCTTTGGCCCATGCAGCGTGATCGGCATGCGGTCGCCTGGCGTCGCCTTCAGCACCTGCACGCCCATCTGGCGCAAGGGTTCCAGCACGCGGCCCATCGGCCGGCCCGACAGCGAGGCGTCGCCGATGAAGGTCGTCTCCATGTCATAGGTGCCGACAAGGCCCATGGTCAGCCGCGAGCCGGTGCCGGCATTGCCGAAATCGAGCGGGCCTTCCGGTTGCAGCAGCGCGCCGTTGCCGGTACCGCGGATCACCCACTCGTCGCCATGCTTCTCGATATGTGCGCCCATTGCCTTCATGGCCGCACCCGTGCGCATCACGTCCTCGCCTTCGAGCAGGCCGGTGATGCGAGTCTCCCCGGAGGCGAGGCCGCCGAACATGAAGGAACGGTGCGAGATCGACTTGTCGCCCGGCACGCGCGCGATGCCGGAAAGGGCTGGCGATTGGCGGGCGGTGGCCGGCTTGGGGGCGGCGGCGTGAGACATGGAATTTCCCTGGACGGAATGCCGGCAGGCCGGCGCTTTTCATTTGTTGCGGCGGTCTCGTATCACGGCGGGCCGAAATGGTCATCCCCCATGGTCGTCACTGACGCGAGGCCTTTCAATGCATGGTTTTGTGACGCCGGCTTTTCGCTTTGACAGCGCTGCAAACTGTGGTTAAGGGGACCACTCTTTTATTGACGAGGCTTGCCGTGGCAAAAACCGAACTTGGCACAAAACGTATCGACCCGGAGACGGGCCGAAAATTCTACGACCTGAACAAGGACCCGATCGTCTCGCCATACACTGGCAAGACCTATCCGCGTTCCTATTTCGAGGAAGGCAAAATTGCCGCTCTCGAGGAGGAAGAGGAAGTGGCCGAGAAGGAAGTGGACGCCGAGGAAGAAGAAGGCGTTGAGGTCGTCTCGCTCGAAGAGGCTGATGAGGACGTCAAGGGCGACGACCTGCCGGATCTTGGCGACGACGAGGACGACGTCGATCTCGGCGACGACGAAGATGACACCTTCCTTGCCGACGAAGAGGAAGAAGACGACGATGTCGCCGACATGATCGGCGTCGGCGACGACGACGACGAGGTCTGATCGGCCTTGAAAGCGGGCGTTTGCGGGCTTTCGAGGCCTGTGAAGAAAAAGCGGCTCTCGAAGGCTTGATATCTGAGAAGGGCGGGGTTAGAAGCCGCCTGCACTAACGGCGCGGTCTCCAACCCGCGCCGGATCTCTTCGCCGGAAACGGCGCCGGTTGACTGCCGGAAGTGGGGCCATAGCTCAGTTGGGAGAGCGCTTGAATGGCATTCAAGAGGTCGTCGGTTCGATCCCGATTGGCTCCACCAAGTTCTTATCTAACAGCCAGCCAACCCGATGTCCGGTGTCGACCGGGTCGCTGTGAATGGCTTGGAGCGCCGCAGACGCGGTTTCGGTCTACAACCATATTTTTGCTGTCCGTCCCGGTTTCGGCAAGGATGCTTCCGCCCGCCGAAACCTAACACAGTTCAGCCGTCTCACGCCGCAAGCGATACCTTGAATTCCACTCTCTGGTGCAGGGCAGCAAAAGCGGCTTCCAACTGTTCAAGTCTGGATCTGTGGTCGAGCCGGAATAGCCGGTCCACCGACTCTCTTTTCCAATCCAATCGACGAGCTAACTCAGCCCTGGTTATGCCGGCGTCCTGCAAAGCCCAGTAGAGGTTGAGCTTCAGCCAGGTAAGAGAAGGAAGGTCCATTACCGGACCTGGTACCCCATCGGGACGGGGTATATCCTCACCGTCATCGATCATGCTCGCTAGTGCGGTTTCAATTGCATCCACGGCATGCCGGCGAACGTCATATTCTTCCTCGGCAAAAGTCACAACGATAGGAAGTTGTGGGCAGGTAATGAGAAGGGTCCCATTGTCGTCAGGTTCCACATGGATGCGATATCCGGCCATTACTTCAATCCTAATTGCTTCTTGATGGCGTTGATCAACCCGGTACCAAGCTCCTTGCCGCCTCCATGCATAGGCAATTCCGACTTGTGTTCGCCGCGCCGCACTATCAGGTGGCCAGAGCCGCCCTTCTTGGTTTCGAATGTGCATCCCTGAGATGCGAGCCACTTTTTGAGTTCTTTGCTGTTCATAGATATAGCATATTCCACACAAATGTTGAAGTCAACAGAAATGTGGAATATCCGCCAGCGCGGCCCGGCTTGACGTCGGACAGCAGACTGGTGTGCAGCGATAGAGTGTTGAGCGGTGGCTCGATCGGCCGGTCTCCGGCGGCCAGGTTTCCCGCTAGTGTCCAGGCGCGCGCCTGAACTGCGCGGCCACTTCCATCACCACTCGGCGAAGGAGCCGTCCTTGTGGCGCCAGATCGGGTTGCGCCAGCGGTGGCCTTCCTTGGCGCGTTCCTTGACATAGTCCTCGTCGATCTCGACACCCAGGCCCGGTCCGTCGGGAATGGCGACATAACCATCCTCGTAGCGGAAGACATCCTTGTTGGCGGCATAGTCGAGCAGGTCGTTGGCGGCATTGTAGTGGATGCCGAGGCTCTGCTCCTGGATGAAGCAGTTGTAGCTGACCGCGTCGAGCTGCAGGCACGCAGCAAGCGCGATCGGCCCGAGCGGGCAGTGCGGCGCCACCGCCACGTCATAGGCTTCCGCCATCGCCGCGATCTTGCGGCATTCGGTGATGCCGCCGGCATGCGACAGGTCTGGCTGGATGATATCGACGACACCTTCCTCGAACACCGACTTGAAGTCCCAGCGGCTATAGAGCCGCTCACCGAGCGCAATCGGCGTCGAGCCAAGCGCGGCGATCTCCTTCAGCGCCTCGCGGTTTTCGCTGAGCACCGGCTCCTCGATAAACATCAGCCTGTAAGGCTCCAGTTCTTTGACCAGGGCACGCGCCATCGGCCGGTGGACGCGGCCATGAAAATCGACGGCGATGCCGATATTGGGGCCGACAGCCTCGCGCACCATGGCGACGCGTTCGACAGCCGCGTCGATCTTGTCATGGCTGTCGACGATCTGCAGCTCTTCGGTGCCGTTCATCTTCAACGCCAGGAAACCGCGTGCAACCATTTCCTTGGCTCCAGCGGCCACTTCGGCCGGCCGGTCGCCGCCGATCCAGGAATAGACCTTGATCGTGTCGCGCAGCTTGCCGCCGAGCAGTTCATGCACGGGCACGCCGAGCGCCTTGCCCTTGATGTCCCACAGCGCCTGGTCGATGCCGGCAATGGCGCTCATCAGGATCGGCCCGCCACGATAGAAGCCGCCGCGATGCATCACTGTCCAGTGGTCCTCGATCAGGCGCGGATCCTTGCCGATCAGATAGTCACCAAGCTCCTTGACCGCTGCCTCGACGGTCAGCGCCCTGCCTTCGACGACCGGCTCGCCCCAGCCGGTGACGCCGGCATCGGTCTCGATCTTCAGGAACAGCCAGCGCGGCGGAACGATGTAGGTGGTGAGTGAGATGATTTTCATGCGCAGTCTCAGTTGCTCTTGAGTTTCTTGGCGCTGACGAGGTCGCGCGCCGCGAGGTCGAGGATCTTGTTTGCGGCCCCACGCGCCGCCTCGGCGTCGCGCATGCGCAGCGCCTCGACCACCTCGCGATGCGCCGCCACGGCCTCCATGCGCCGGTCGAGCGAAATCACCGCCGTCGCCTCGAGCGAGAATTTCAGCCCGGTGTCGATGAGATTGCCGATCTGGCGAAAGATCGGGTTGTGGCTCGCGGCATAGACGATCTGGTGGAAAGCGATGTCGCTGCGCGAGAACGCGGCGAGATCCTCGCCAGCGCCGGCCATGCCTCGCCATGCCGCTTCGAGATCGGCGATTTCCTGCAGCGTCGCGCGGGTGGCGGCGAGTTCTGCGACCAGCGGTTCGATGGCGCGGCGCGTTTCGAGGATGGCGTCGAAGAGCTTGTCGTCCAGCGCGTGCGGCGCGTGCCAGGCGAGCACCTGCGGGTCGATGATGTTCCAGTCGTCCTCGTTGCAGACGATCGTGCCGATGCGTGGCCGCGACAGCACCAGCCCTTTGGCGGCCAGCACCTTCAGGGCTTCGCGGATCACGGTGCGGCTGACGCCATACTCGACGCCGAGCTCGTTTTCGGTCGGCAGTGAGGAACCAGCCGGGTAGCGCCCGGAGAAGATGTCCGAGGCTATCGCCTTGGTCACATCGGGCATCACGCGCGGGCGGCGAGTGGTCGTATCTCCCGGGGCTTTTTTCAGAATCTCGGTCACCTCAGCCCTCCTCCAAGGCGGCGAACCGCTGGTTTCGCACAACCGGTCCGCCCTTAACGGATGCGGATCGATTGCGCCAGCGATCGCTGGTCAGAGCATGTACATTAATTATCATACCAGATCAATTGACGAGTATGATAAAAGCGATTAGAGACTCCGGCATCCGGGCTGAGCGCCCGGTCTATCGCTGGGAGGTAATCATGCGACTTTTGAAGACCGCGCTCGTCGCGGGCGCGCTTGCCGTGCTGTCCGTCACGACCATCGCTGCATATGCTCAGGACACCAAAATCGGTTTCATCGTCAAACAGCCCGAGGAGCCGTGGTTCCAGGATGAATGGAAGTTCGCCGACCAGGCCGCCAAGGAGAAGGGCTTTACCCTGGTCAAGATCGGCGCCGAGGACGGTGAGAAGCTGATGTCGGCGATCGACAATCTCGGCGCCCAGGGCGCTCAGGGCTTCATCGTCTGCACACCGGACGTGAAGCTTGGCCCCGGCATCGTCGCCAAGGCTGCCGCCAACAATCTCAAGCTGATGACTGTCGACGACCGTCTGGTCGGCGCCGACGGCAAGGCGCTGGAAGACGTGCCGCATATGGGCATTTCGGCCACCAAGATCGGCGAAGCCGTCGGCCAGGCGATCGTCGACGAAATGAAGGCGCGCGGCTGGAAGGCGGACGAGGTCGGCGCAATCCGCGTCTCCTATGACCAACTGCCGACCGCGGTTGACCGCGTCGAAGGCGCCATCTCGGTGCTGAAGGCAAACGGCTTCACAGCCGAGAACATTTTTGACGCCCCGCAGGCCAAGACCGACACGGAAGCTGCCCTCAATGCGGCGACTGTCGTGCTCAACGCCCATGCCGACATCAAGAAGTGGGTCTCCTTCGGCCTCAACGACGAGGCGGTGCTCGGCGCAGTGCGTGCTTCCGAAAGCGTCGGCATCCCCGCTGACAGCGTGATCGGCGTTGGCATTGGCGGCGCGGATTCCGCGATCAACGAGTTCAAGAAGCCGACCGCCACCGGCTTCGTCGGCACCGTGATCATCTCGCCGAAGCGTCATGGCTACGAGACGGCGCTCAACATGTATGACTGGGTTGCCAACAACAAGGAATCGGAGAAGCTGATCCTGACTTCGGGTGCACTCGCCAAGCGCGACGACTACCAGAAGGTCCGCCAGGGCCTCGGCATCGAATAATCCTCCCTGTACAAACAGGCGGCGGCTCATCCCGCCGCCTGTTTGTCATGGCTCAAAAGGATCGGCTCGTGTCCTTTCTCGACTTCTCGCACGTCACCAAGACCTATCCGGGCGTCAAGGCGCTGTCGGACGTTTCGTTCGGCGTCGACAAAGGCGCCGTGCATGGCCTGATGGGCGAGAACGGCGCCGGCAAATCCACCCTGATCAAGATCCTGTCCGGCGACCAGCATGCCGATCAGGGTGAGATCCGCATTGACGGCAGGGTTCAGGCCTATACCTCGACCCGGGATGCCTTCGACAATGGCGTCATTGTCATTCATCAGGAACTGCAACTCGTTCCTGAACTCACCGTTGCCGAAAACCTCAGCCTCGGTCGTTTCCCCGCCAACGCCGGCATCATCGCCGGCCGCCGGATGCTGGACGACGTCGGCGCCAAGCTGAAATCGGCCGGTATCGACATCGACATGCGCCGCAAGGTCAAGACGCTGTCGATCGGCGAACGCCAGATGGTCGAGATCGCCAAGGCGGTCATGCTCGACGCACGCGTTATTGCGCTGGACGAACCGACCTCGTCACTGTCCTCGCGCGAAAGCGAAATCCTGTTTTCCCTGATCAATCGCCTGCGCGGCGAGGGCAAGGTCATTATCTACGTCTCACACCGGCTCGACGAGGTGTTCCGGCTCTGCGACAGCCTGACCGTGCTGCGCGACGGCAAGCTCGCGGCGCACCACGCGTCGCTGAAAGGCGTCACCCGCGATCAGGTCGTCGCCGAGATGGTCGGCCGCGAGATTTCGGATATCTGGGGTTTTCGCGCACGAAAAATAGGCGATGTCCGCCTGAAGGTCGACGCTCTCAGCGGCCCCAAACTGCAGACACCGGCCAGTTTCGAGGCAAGGGCAGGCGAGATCGTCGGCTTCTTCGGCCTGATCGGCGCCGGGCGCTCGGAACTGATGCGGTTGGTCTATGGCGCCGATCCGCGCTCGGGCGGCACCATCACCGTCGACGGCAAGCTGGTTCGCGCCACCGATCCGCGTGGCACGATCCGGGCCGGCATCGTGCTGTGCTCGGAGGATCGCAAGCATGACGGTATAATCCAGGGCCGCTCGGTCGAGGAGAACATCAACATCTCGTCGCGGCGCCATCACACACGCTTCGGCGTGCTCAACCGCGCCAGCGAGATCGCCACGGCCGAGACCTTTATCAAGAAGCTGAAGGTGCGCACGCCGTCGCGCAAGCAGGACATCATCAACCTCTCCGGCGGCAACCAGCAGAAGGTCATCCTCGGCCGCTGGCTGTCCGAACAGGGCGTGCGGGTGCTCATTGTCGACGAGCCGACGCGCGGCATCGATGTCGGTGCCAAATCGGAAATCTACGAACTGCTCTACCAGCTTGCGCAGGACGGCATGGCGATCGTCGTGGTCTCGTCCGAACTGCCGGAAGTGATGGGCATCTGCGACCGTATTCTGGTGATGTGCGGTGGCCGCGTCAGCGCTGAACTCACCCGCGACCAGTTCGCCGAAAGGGCGATCCTGGCCGCCGCTCTGCCCGATCAGAAAACCCCCGACGCGATCGCATCCTGAGGACTTTGGCATGACCGACCAGTTGAAAAAAATCCTGCTCGGCGAACAGGGCCTCGTCGTCATCTTTGTCGTCGCCTTCGCGCTGGTGTCGGCCCTGGTGCCGAACTTCCTTACGGACCGCAACATGCTCGGCCTGCTGCAGTCGGTGGTCACCGTCGGCATCGTCGCCTGCACCATGATGTTCTGCCTCGCCGCGCGCGACTTCGACTTGTCGGTCGGTTCGATCGTCGCCTTTGCCGGCATGGTCGCTGTGATGGCCTCGAATTACACCGGCTCGATCCTGCTTGGCCTGCTGGCGGCAATCGCCTGCGGCGCTTTCGTCGGCTTCATCAACGGCGTTGTCATCGCCAAATTTCGCATCAACGCGCTGATCACGACGCTGGCCACCATGCAGATCGTGCGCGGCTTTGCGCTGATCGCGTCCGACGGCCGCGCCGTCGGCATCCACAGCCCGGATTTCTATCAGCTGGCGCTCTCGAAACTGCTCGGCATACCGACGCCGGTCTGGGTGCTTGCCATCCTGTTTTGCATCTTCGGCTTCGTCCTCAACCGGACCGTCTTCGGCAAGAACACGCTGGCCATCGGCGGCAATCCGGAGGCCTCGCGGCTTGCCGGCGTCAATGTCGACCGGACGCGCATCTGCATTTTTGCGCTGCAAGGCGTCGTCTGCGGTATCGCCGGCATCCTGCTGGCGTCGCGCATCACCTCGGGCCAGCCCAACGCGGCGGTCGGGCTGGAACTCTCGGTCATTTCGGCCTGCGTGCTCGGCGGCGTTTCGCTCGCCGGCGGCCGCGCCACCATGTCGGGCGTCATCGTCGGCGTGCTGATCATGGGCATCGCCGAGAACGCCATGAACCTGCTCAACATCCCGGCCTTCTACCAGTACATCGTGCGCGGCGTTATTTTGCTGCTGGCCGTGCTGCTCGACAATCTGCGCTCGTCGGCTTTGGGCCGGCGATAGGCTGGAGGGACAAAAATGGTTGAGCGCCTTTCCGGCAAACGCATTTTCCTGACGGGTGCAGCGCAAGGCATCGGGCTTGCCATCGCCAAAGCCTGTTTGGCCGAAGGCGCAAAACTGTTCCTGGTCGACCGCGACGGCGCGTTGCTGGACAAGGCAGTCGCCGGTCTCGCCGCACCGCAAGGCCATGTCGGACATGCGGCAGTCGACATAAGCGACAGCGCCGGGATTGCGGCTGCCGTCAGCCAAGCGGCTGCCGAGATCGGCCCGATCAACGCGCTGATCAACAATGCCGGGGTCAATGTGTTCTCGACGCCGCTCGAGGCGACCGAGGAAGAGTGGAACCGCAACTTCGACGTCAACGTCAAGGGAGCCTGGAACTGCAGCAAGGCGGTGCTGCCGGGCATGATCGCGAGCGGCGGCGGCGCCATCCTCAACATCGCCTCGACGCACAGCTTCACCATCATACCGCACACCTTCCCCTATCCGGTCGCCAAGCACGCGCTGCTCGGCCTGACCAAATCGCTGGCACTCGAATATGCGGCGCAAGGCGTGCGCGTGAACGCGCTGGCGCCGGGCTATGTCGAGACGCAGAAGGCGATCGATTACTGGAACAGCTTTGCCGACCCGGCCACAGCACGCGCCAACACCATGGCACTGCACCCCGGCGGCCGCATCGCCACGGCGCACGAGATCGCGCTTGCCGCGGTGTTCATGATTTCCGACGAGTGCCCGTTCATGAACGCGGCCACGCTCGTCGTCGACGGTGGACTGAGCCAGCTCCAGCATCCCGCCTGAACGCCGGAAAGACCATGACTAAGAGACGATCGCAGCAGTGGTTCGGCGGGCTGGGCAAGGATGCCTTCATCCACCGCAGCTGGATGAAGAACAACGGCCTGCCCGATGATGCTTTCGACGGCCGCCCGGTGATCGGCATCTGCAACACATTCTCCGAATTCACGCCTTGCCACGTGCATTTCCGTGCTCTGATCGAGCACATCAAGGCCGGCGTGCTGGAAGCTGGCGGCCTGCCGCTCGAATTCCCGGTCTTCTCTTGCGGCGAGTCCAATCTGCGGCCGACGGCGATGCTGTTTCGCAACCTCGCCTCGATGGATGTCGAGGAGGCGATCCGCGGCAATCCGATGGATGGCGTCGTGCTGATGGCCGGCTGCGACAAGACCACGCCGTCGCTGGTCATGGGCGCGGCCTCCTGCGACCTGCCGTCGATCGTGATTTCCGGCGGGCCGATGCTCAATGGCCGCTTTCAGGGCCGGGAGATCGGTTCCGGCACCGATGTGTGGAAATTCTCCGAGGATGTCCGCGCCGGCGTGATGAGCGAGCAGGATTTCGCCGATGCCGAGAGCGCCATGTCGCGCTCGCCCGGACATTGCATGACCATGGGCACCGCCTCGACCATGGCTTCGATGGTCGAGGCGCTCGGCCTGGCGCTGCCGGGCAACGCCGCCTATCCGGCGGTCGATGCGCGCCGCAGCCGCATCGCCCGCATGACGGGGCGGCGCATCGTCGAGATGGTCAATGAGGATTTGAGCCCGTCGGCCATCCTCAAGAAGGCGGCCTTCGCCAACGCCATCCGCGTCAATGGCGCCATCGGCGGCTCGACCAATGCGGTCGTGCATCTCCTGGCCCTCGCCGGCCGTGTCGGCACCGAGTTGACGCTGGACGATTGGGATCGATATGGCCGCGACGTGCCGACCATCCTCGACCTGATGCCATCCGGCCGCTTTCTGATGGAGGATTTCTGCTACGCCGGCGGTATTCCGGCCGTCATGAAGGAGATGGCCGATCTGCTCGATCTCGACGCGCTGACCGTCAGCGGCAAGACCGTGCGCGACAACATCAGTGATGCCCAAAACTACAATCCGGAGGTGATCCGCCCGCGCGACAAAGCGCTCACGCCGCAGGGCGGCATTGCGGTGCTGCGCGGCAATCTGGCGCCCGACGGTGCGATCATCAAGCCGTCCGCCGCCTCGCCAGCCCTGATGAAGCATCGTGGCCGCGCCGTCGTCTTCGAGGACATCGACGACTACAAGGCGCGCGTCGACGACCCCTTGCTGGATATCGACGAAGCGTCGATCATGGTGCTGAAGAATTGCGGGCCGAAAGGCTATCCTGGCATGGCCGAAGTCGGCAACATGGCGCTGCCCCGGAAGCTGCTTAAGCAAGGCGTGCGCGACATGATCCGCATCTCCGACGCCCGCATGTCCGGCACCGCCTTCGGCACCGTCGTTCTGCATGCCGCACCCGAAGCCGCTATCGGCGGCCCGCTGGCGCTGGTCAGGAGCGGCGACTTCATCGAGCTCGACGTCGAAGCAAGGAAGCTGCATCTCGACGTGTCGGAACAGGAATTAACGCGGCGTCGTGAAACCTGGCTACCGCCCGTCCCGGCGATGCGCGGCGGCTATCAGGGGCTTTACGTCGACCATGTCCTGCAGGCGGATCGCGGCGCCGACCTCGATTTTCTCGTCGGGTGCCGTGGCCACGCCATCCCGCGCGAAAGCCATTGAGGTACGCGTGACAAAATTCAAACCAGATGATTTCCACGGTATTCACGCCATTCTCTACGCGCTCTTTGACGTGAACGAACAGCTGGACCGCGCGGCGATGCGTCGGCAGGTCGAGATCTGCCTCGCGACCGGCGTGCACGGCATGGCGGCGCTCGGCCTGGCAACGGAAGTCGCCAAGCTGACCGAGGCCGAGCGTCGGACGATCATGGACTGGACGGCGGAAGACACCGCAGGAAAAGTGCCGCTCGCCCTCACCATCTTCGGTTCTTCTGTGGCTGAGCAGGTGGCGCAGGTTCGCCATGCCGAAAGCGTCGGAGCGGATTGGGTGATCCTGCAGCCGCCGCCAGCCGGATCCTATGGTGCGCCGGAATACATCAAGTTCTTCGGCCGCGTCGCCGAGGCGACCGACCTGCCGGTGGCGATCCAGAACGCGCCGGCCTTTTTCGGGCGCGGCCTGTCATCGGACGAAATCCGCGAACTCGTCACGCTTCATCCCAACATAAGGCTGATCAAGGGCGAAGGTCCGGTCACCGACATCGCCGGGCTGATCGAGCGCACCGAAGGCCGGATACCGGTTTTCAACGGACGCGGCGGCCTGGAACTGGTCGACAATTTCCGCATCGGTTGCCGCGGCATGATCCTGGCGCCGGATTGCGCCGACTATGCCGTGCGCGCCTATCATGCGTTCCGCGCCGGAGACGAAGTCACGGCCGAGGCTGAATATGCAAGAATATTGCCAGCTGCCGTCTTCGTCATGCAAGGCATCGAGAGCCTGGTCTGTTACGGCAAGCGGCTGTTCGGCGCCCGCGCCGGCATCCCCGTACATGACCGGGCTCCGGCGATGCGGCCAGGCGAGCCTGGCCTCGCAATGGTGGAGCGCTTTGCGATTGGTCTGGGTCGGTTGCCTGGCTGAACGGCAACTGCCTTTCAGTAGGTCGTCCGTCCACCCGACAGGTCGAACGTGGAGGCGGTTGTAAAGCTGTTCTCCTTGGAGACGAGCCAGGCGACCATCGCCGCGGCTTCGTCGACCTCCAGCAGGCGGCCGCGCGGAATGCGCGAGCGCATATATTCGATGTGCTCCGGCGTCAGCTGTTCGAGGATGCGCGTCTGCGCCGTGGCCGGCGAGATGCAGTTCACCGCGATGTCGTACTGCGCCAGCTCCTTGCCGAGCGACTTGGTCAGGCCGATGACCGCCGCCTTAGAGGCCGAATAGGCTGATGCGTTCGGGTTGCCCTCCTTTCCGGCCACCGAGGCTATGTTGACGATGCGCCCGTAATTGCGCTCCTTCATTCCCGGAACCACGGCGCGGTTGACGTAGAACGTGCCGTTCACATTGACATCGATGACCTTCTTCCACGTCTCGATGTCGTAGACGTCGAGCGGGGCGGCCGGGCCGGCAATTCCGGCGGAATTGACCAGAATGGAAATCTTGCCGGCCAGCTCTTCGGTCCTGGCGCGCGCCGCGTCCACCGACGCCCAATCGGCGACGTCCACGATCTCTGTCGTGGCGGCGCTGCCGAGTTCCTTCTTGGCGGTTTCGAGGCGGGCCTCATCGAGATCCCACAAGGTTACCGTCGCGCCGGAGGCGACGAAACGTCTGGCCATCGCAAAGCCGAGGCCTTGGGCGCCGCCGGTGACCACAGCGTGCTGGCCGTCAAGATCGATCCTGTTCATGTCGAGCGGTTCTTTCCGTTTGAGCTACTTCCGGGATAAAGGCCGGCCTGTGCAGGCGGGCGGTATCGCTACATGGTCGCGCCAAGGCTCCACGGCACGAACTCGTTGTCGCCATAGCCGAGCGCTTCCGACCTGGTGCGCCCGCCGGATGCGACGCGCAGAATCTCGGCGAAGATCTCCTCGCCCTTCTCGACCAGCGAGACGCCGTCCAGTATGTCTCCGCAATTGATGTCCATGTCCTCGCGCATCTGCTCGAAGATGAAGCTGTTGGAGGCAAGCTTGATCGAGGGCGTCGGCTTGCAGCCGAAGGCCGAACCGCGGCCGGTGGTGAAGCACAATATGTTGGCGCCGCCGGCGACCTGCCCGGTGGCCGAGACCGGATCGTAGCCAGGCGTATCCATGAAGACGAGGCCGCGCTCGTTGATCGGCTCGGCATATTCCAGCACCGCGCGCAGATTGGTGGTGCCGCCCTTGGCGGAGGCGCCGAGCGATTTCTCCAGGATGGTCGTCAGCCCACCCAGCTTGTTGCCGGGCGAAGGGTTGTTGTTCATCTCCATGTCGTGCCTGGCGGTATAATCCTCCCACCAGCGGATGCGCTCGATCAGCTTTTCACCCACCGCGCGGCTCTCGGCGCGCAAGGCGAGAAGATGTTCGGCGCCATAGATTTCGGGCGTCTCCGAGAGCACGGCCGTGCCGCCTTGCCCGACAAGCAGGTCCACCGCAGCACCCAGTGCCGGATTGGCGCTGATGCCGGAGTAACCGTCCGATCCGCCGCATTGCAGTGCTAGCACCAGTTCGGAGGCTGGTTGCGGCGTCCTTTCGGCGGCGTTCACCGTAGGCAGCATGTCGACGATCGCCTTGACGCCGGCCTCGACTGTCTTTCGCGTGCCGCCGGTTTCCTGGATCGTCATCGTGCGGAAAATCGTGCTCTCCTCGATGTTGTACGACTGCATCCAGCGCGGAATCTGGAACGCTTCGCAGCCGAGCCCGACCATCAGCACGCCGCCGACATTGGGGTTCGTGGCAAAGCCCCATTGCGTGCGCTTCAGCAGGTCGTAAGCGGGACCCTTGGTGTCGATGCCGCAGCCAGTGCCGTGGACGAGTGCGATGATGCCGTCGATATTGGGATAGTCGCGCAGGATGCCAGACCGGTTGACCTCGTCGGTGATGAACCGGGCGACGCTGGCAGAGCAATTCACTGACGTCAGGACGGCGATGAAGTTGCGCGTGCCGACCTTGCCGCTCGGCCGGCGGTAACCCATGAAGGTGGCCCGCTCGGCCTCGGCAACGATCTCGGTTTGCCTGGTATTGGTGCCGAAGACGTAGTCGCGTTCGAAATTGCGCAGATACACATTGTGCTCGTGAACCCAGTCGCCGGCGACGATGGGTTCCCGCGCAAAGCCAATGGTCTGGCCGTATTTCACGATCGGGTCGTCCGAGCCGATGTCGCGCAGGGCCATCTTATGCCCGCGCGGTATGCGCGCCTTCGCTGCCACGTCCCCGGCTTTGTCGCCGATCTTCAACGGATCGACCGCCAGAAGAATGTTGTCGGTATCCGACAGCTTGATGAACCGTGCCATAACCCAAACTCTGAAAAAGCTCTCCCCGACAAGGAGCGTCGAGAGGCAAAAGTGATTTGGAATATTAATATAATAGAATGTCAGCGGTCAAGGTGCGGTTTCGAAAGGCCTGGACTGCAGGGCGTTGCGGCGGATCGGTCAGGTGAGTGGCGTGCGATGAGTGCGCCTTGCGGCGCAGTTTGAGGGCGGCAAACGGCTGGATGAAACAACGGATCGCCGCCCGGCCGGGACACGGTCAGTCGAGATGGAAGACCTCTTCCATCGCCGCCCACCATTCGCCGTCGGCGCGCGTCGGCAGTGGCGTCTGCATGGGGTCGCACAGCTCCCACCATTTGCGCATCGCCGGCGACTCGCCCATTCGCGCCGCATCCTTGGCGAAGTCGCTGCCGTGATACTCCCAGCAGGCGAACAGAAGGTTCTCCGGTTCGCGCAGGAAGATCGAATAGTTGCGGATGTTGGCGCGGCTGATGACGTCGAGCACTTCGGGCCAGACGGCGGCGTGGACGCGCTTGTAGTCCGCGATCGCCTCGGCTTTCACGCCGATACAAAGTCCCATTCTTTGCATGCCGGTGGCTCGCGAGGCTTCAGCCGAGAAGGTCGGCGGCGACTTCGAGCGTGTTGCGGAACGACGTCTCGAGATGGTGTTCCATCGCTTGCGCCGCACCCTCGGCGTCGTGGCGCTTGAGCGCGTCGAAAATGGCCTCGTGCTGCTCGATCGTCTGTTCTCCATAGCCCGGTCTGGGGATGGCGAGATAGCGTCCGCGATCCATCTGTGCCTTCGAGATGTCGACGGCTCTCCAGATCATCGGCAGGCCGCAGATCTCGGCTATGGTGCGGTGGAAGACATCGTCGAGCTGTATCGCGGTGGCATATCTGCCGCGGGATATGGCAAGCCGGTGCGCCGCCATGTTGTCTTCCAGCAATTCGCTGGCCGCCGCTGTGAACTTGGCGGCCGCGCGTCGGGCGCTCTCCATCTCCAGTGCCCGCCGAATGACATAGGCTTCTTCCAGGTCGGCCCGGCTGATCGGAGCGACATAGGTGCCGGTCTGTGCCAAGATCTTGACCAGGCCCTCGTCGCTGATGCGCTTGACCGCTTCGCGCACCGGGGTGCGCGACACCCCCAGGGCCTCCGCGATGGCGACTTCGTTGATAACCTCTCCCGGCTTCAATTGCCCGACGACGATCAGGTTACGGATCTTGTGGTAGATCTGATCGCGGAGCGGAAGAGCCCGATTGAGCGTCGAAGGATCCAGGTCCATTGCAAATCCGTGTCTTCGTTCACCAGGAATGGCCAGATAATACTAGAATGTCAATTGGAAGCATCCAATGGAAGCGGCGGGTGTCGGTGACACGATGTCCATAGCGACCGCCGGAATCCAGCTTGCCAGAACTGTTATATTAGTGCAATAGTCATCATCCGCGGTGAGAAATTCAATCCGCAACCGAGAGCCTGGACTGAGTCGCGTGTCAAAGCCCGGACGTTCAAGCCAGTTCGAAGAGGGGTCGAGGTGCGTTGAAGCGACTATTATACTAACATATCGACGGCCGATACCGAGGACGATCGGCCAGCCGCCAGGAGGAACCTAGCCAGATATGACTGTCGCCGCCGATTGCGCCCTGGACATGCGAGGCATCAGCAAGACGTTCCCGGGCGTGAAGGCTCTGTCCGACGTCAATTTCGCCGTGAAATTCGGCACCGTTCATGCGGTCGTGGGTGAGAACGGCGCCGGCAAATCGACGCTCATGAAAGTGCTCAACGGGTCCTACGCACCCACCAGCGGCACAATCAGGGTCGGCGGCGCCGAAGTGCGCATGCGCCGGCCCGCCGACGCCCAGGCGCTGGGCATCCGCATGGTGCATCAGGAAATCAATCTGGTCCCCGACCTGAGCGTCGCCGAAAACGTCTATCTCGGCCGCATGCCGGGCAAGTGGACCTTTCTGCGCAAGGGCGAGATGATCCGGGCTGCGACCGCCGTCCTCGATGAGCTCGGAGCGGCCATCGACCCGCGTGAACGGCTCGGCAACCTGTCGATCAGCCAGCAGCAGCTCGTCGAGATCGCCAAGGCCTACGCGGCGCAGCCCAGGATCATCGTTCTGGACGAACCGACATCCAGCCTCAGCGAGCATGAGACGGCGGCGTTGTTCCGGATCTTGCGCAAGATGCGCGATGACGGCATCGCCATCATCTACATCAGCCACCGACTGAAGGAGGTGCTCGAAATCGCCGACGAGGTGACGGTGCTGCGCGACGGCTCAATGATCGAGACGCGGCCGATCGAAGGCATAAATGCCGCTCACATGATCAGGTTGATGGTCGGTCGCGAAGTCAGCAATGTCTTCCCGAAAAGCCCGGCCGAGATCGGCAAGTCGGTGCTGCGCGTCGAACGCATCAGCGACGGCACGCGCTTCCGCGATGTCAGCTTCGATGTACGCGCCGGCGAGATACTGGGCTTGACCGGACTGGTGGGTGCTGGCCGCAGCGAGGTTGCCCGCGCAATCTTCGGCCTGTCGCGGCTTGTCGAGGGCTCGGTCACCGTCAACGGACGCGAGGTCTCGATCAACTCGCCATCCCAGGCGGTCAGGGCAGGCATTGCCTATGTCCCGGAAGATCGCAAGGGCGACGGCGTCGTGCCTGGAATGTCGATCCGGGAAAACATCAGCCTGCCCATACTGCGCCGCCTGAGCCGTTTCGGGCGCATCAGCCGCAGCGCCGATCACGCGCTTGCCGCGGAGTCGGTCAAGCAGTTTTCGATTTCACCGCCCGACGGCGAACGGCGCATCAACCTTCTGTCGGGCGGTAACCAGCAGAAGGCGGTCATCGCCAAATGGCTTGCCGCCAAGCCCTTGGTCTTGATCCTCGACGAGCCGACGCGGGGCGTCGACGTCGGCGCCAAGGCCGAGATCCACCACATCATTGGCCAGCTCGTCGCAGGCGGCATGGCGGTGGTGATGATCTCCTCGGAACTGCCCGAAATCCTTGGCGTCTGCGACCGCGTGGTGGTGATGCGCGATGGACACGCCTCCGAGCCTCTCCTGCGCAGCGAATTGAGCGAGGAACGCATCATGGCGCTGGCGACCGGGGAGGAGATGGCGTGACCGAAGCTGCCATGGAGATCGGCGGTGTGAACCGCAACGACCGCTTTACGCGCGGCAGCAGGCTTGTCGGTGTCCTGTCGAAGGCGGGGCTGGCCTTCGCCATCCTCGCCGTGATGCTCTACGGCTCCTTCGTCAGCCCCGCCTTCTTCACATCAGGCAATTTGCTCAACGTCCTGACCTCGATGTCCATCGTCGGCATCGTCGTCGTCGGCATGACCTTCGTGCTCGTGGTCGGCGGCCTGGCTGACCTCTCGGTGCCAGCCACCATCGCCTGCGGCGCCATCCTGTCGCTCGGGCTGCAGCCAGTGATCGGGCCGCTGCCGGCCTTCGTCCTGGCCGTCGGCCTTGCCGGCCTCATAGGCCTGCTCAACGGCGTCTTGGTCGGCTATGTCGGCATCAACCCCATCATAGCCACGCTCGGCATCGGCACGATCGGACTGGGCATCGTCCAGGCGGCTGTCGGCGGGGTCATTGTCTATGGCAGCAATCCCGCCTCCGCCGAATTCGCCAAGGGCCGGCTGTTCGGCATTCCGGTCGTGGTGCTGATCTTCCTGGTCATTGCTCTTGTCGGCCATTTCGTCCTGTCCCGCTCCTTCTGGGGCAGATGGACGCTTGCCACCGGCGGCAATTACAGCGCCGCCGAGGCAAGTGCGGTTCCGGTGCAGGCCGTGAAGGCTGGCGCCTTCGTGATCACAGCACTCGCTTCCGGCATCAGCGGCGGCCTGCTCGGGCTGACGCTGCAGAGCGCGCGGCCGCTCATCGGCGGCGGCTACGAATTCAGTGCCATCACGGCGGTGGTGGTCGGCGGCGTGTCGATCGTCGGCGGCTTCGGATCGGTGCCACGGGCCATCGCCGGCCTCATCTTCGTGCAACTGTTGACCAACGTCATGGTGCTCGACGGTGTGCGCACGCCGATCCAGGGTTTCGTGCTCGGCATCCTGATCGTCGGCGCCGTTGGCATGGATGCGGCGCTGCGCAAGCGGGGCGTGTCGTGATGCGTTTTCTTTCGCTTGTCTCGCAGTATCGCGTCATCGTCATTCTCGGTCTGACGCTCGTCATTTCCGCGCTGGTGGTCCCCGGCTACCTCTCGGCATCGACCCTCGGCCTCGGCCTCGACCGGGCGGCGACGATCGGCCTGATCGCCATCGGCCTGACGGTGCTTTTGATATCGGGCCAGATCGACCTCTCCGGTGGCGCGGTGTTTGCCCTGGCCGGCATCGTGTCGGTCATCCTGCAGCGAGAGATCGGCATCCTGCCTGCGGCGATCGTCGGCATCCTGGTCGGTACCCTGGCAGGCGCCGTCAACGGCATGCTGGTCGTCGGCCTGAAGGTGAATTCGCTCGTGCTGACGCTCGCGACGATGCTCATCTTCCGCTCGCTCGCGCACTGGATCACCAACAGCCAGCCGGTGACCGGAACCGACATCATGCTCTCCCTGGCGCTGGCCAAGATCTATCTCGATGTCTTCACCCTCCGCAGCGCGCTGTTCATTGCCCTGATCGTGCTGCTGCATTTCTGGCTGACGCGCACCATACCCGGGCGCAACGTCTTTGCGGTGGGGTCCAACCCGGCGGCTGCCAAGGAAAGCGGTATCGCCTCGGACCGTATCGTCTTTCTCGGCTTTGTCTTTGCCGGCACGCTTGCCGGCCTGGCGGGGGTTCTCCAGAGCCTCGTCACCAACACCGGCTCGCCCGTCTTCGGCTCGGAACTGACGGTCGCCGTCATTGCCGCGGTCGTTGTCGGCGGAACTCGTCTCGAAGGCGGCAGGGGATCCGCGCTCGGCACGCTCGGCGGCGTGCTGACGATCGGCTCGCTGACCATCGCGATGGAGTTCCAGTCCGTTCCCGCATACGTCCAGCAGGTCGTGTCCGGGCTTATCCTGATCCTGCTCGTCGTGCTCGATCGGGCCGTTACCACCAAGGGGAGGGCTCCGGGCACGCGCCCGGCGCTCGTTCGCGACAATCCAATCACTCAAGGAGGAACCACATGATTGGGAGGAAACACATGATTGGCAAGAAAAGCATGCTTCACGTCGCCGCCGTGGCGGCTGTGCTGGCATCGACGGGCTGGGCCAGCGCCAAGACGGTCTGCTACGTGACGGCAGCGGATTCGCATGCCTACGCGACGCCGGCCAACAAGGCGCTTCAGGCGCGCGCCGCGGAACTCGGCATCGAGATCCTGAGCCTCAGCCAGGATTTTGATGTCCAGAAAGGCACCGAGCAGCTCAACACCTGCGTTGCGCGCAAGGTCGACGGCATCATCCTGTGGCCGCTCGACCCGCAGGCATACATACCGGGGCTGGCGCGCGCGCAGCAGGCGAACATTCCGGCGATCCTCATCAATTCACCGATGAGCGACGATGCCAAGCCGTTCATCAAGTCGTTCACCGGGCCTGACGTCTACGAGGAAGGCAAGCTGGCGGCGGACTCGCTGAGCAAGGCGCTCGGCGGCAAGGGCTCCGTCGTCATCATCGCCGGCCAGGCCGGCAACGGCACCACGATCGGACGCGTCAGCGGCTTCACCGACCGTCTGAAGGAAACCAATGCCGACATCAAGGTGCTCGACACGGTCAACGCCGACTTCGACCAGCAAAAGGCACTGGTGGTCAGCCGCGATCTGATCACACGCTTCGGCGACCAGATCAGCGGCGTCTACGCCAATGACGACACGATGGCCCGCGGCTTCATCGACGCATGGAAGGAGGCCAACCCCTCCAAGGCCGCACCGCCGATCGTCGGCATCAATGGCCAGAAGGATGCGTTCGAATCGATCCGCACCAATGAAATGTACTCGACCATCGTCCAGTCGCCCGTCGAGGATGGCCGCCTGGCGATCAACACGATGGCCGAGATCATCGACGGCAAGCAGGTCAAGGACCGGCTGCCCATCCCGCTGACCGTCGTCACCAAGGACAACGTCAACGCGGTCGAACCAGCGTTCTGATACGAGGAGGCCGGCCCGGTGTATTCGGGCCGGCCTCCTTTTCTTGCCAGAGAGAGAAATTCTAATAGCGGCGGCAGAATTGGAATAAACTAACTCTACAGAGTTTGTGGAATAAGCAATCTGCACTGGCGATCTGGTTTCCACCCGGACAGGACCACGCCATGCCCACTCTTTCGCATCAGCTACTCACCAAAGCAGGCATATCCGGCCGCCTTCGTCAGGCAGCGGGAGAGAGGCCATGAGCCGGGTCGTGCCGGACCGCATCAAGGTGCTCTGGTTTCTGCCGACGCATGGCGACAGCCGTTATCTTGGCACGGCCGAGGGCGGCAGATCGGTCGATCTGCCGTATCTGACGCAAGTGGCGAAGGCGGCCGACACGCTCGGCTACTATGGCGTGCTGTTGCCGACCGGCCGCTCGTGCGAGGATTCCTGGGTGATCGCATCGGCTCTTGTGCCGATGACCGAACGCTTGCGTTTCCTTGTCGCCGTGCGGCCCGGTTTGCAGTCGCCAACGCTGGCCGCGCGCATGACTGCGACGCTGGATCGCATCTCCAATGGCCGCCTGCTGATCAACGTCGTCACCGGCGGCGATCCGCTGGAGAACAAGGGCGACGGCATTTTTCTGTCGCATGCCGAGCGCTACGAGGTGACGCAGGAATTCCTTCGGATCTACAAGCGGGTGCTGAGCGGCGAGACAGTCGAGCATGAGGGCAAGCATTTCCGCATCGAGGATGGAAGGCTGCTGTTTCCGCCGGTGCAGACGCCCTATCCCCCGCTCTACTTCGGCGGCTCGTCCGACGCTGGGTCCGTGGTGGCGGCGCAGGAGATCGACAAATATTTGACCTGGGGAGAGCCGCCAGCCGATGTCGAGCGCAAGCTGGACGGCATGCGTGAACTGGCGCAGAAGGCCGGCCGCAAGCTCTCCTTCGGCATTAGGCTCCTCGGTGGTTTCGCGCGCGATGACATGCAGCCTAAT
>NZ_RZTT01000220.1 GCF_003996995.1 Mesorhizobium sp. M7A.T.Ca.US.000.02.2.1
GTCCAGGCGCCTTGCCCCATGTCCTGCGCGCCGGTCTCCATCAGGCCGCTGCCATCGCTTCTCAGCACGGCGCGGGCCTCGGCCTGGAACATCAGGGCCGGAAACGTCGCCGTGCCCATGCCCCAGCCGGTCAGGAAACCGTCCGCGTCGCGCATCAGCCGCGGCTGAAGCGGGCGGCTTGCCCAGCCGAACGTCTCGGCCGCTTGCCTGTAGCATTCGCGCAGCGCCTTGGAGGAAAACGGCTTGCCGGTCATCGGCTCGACCTCGGCATAGTTCCGCAGCCGGAATTCCAGCGGGTCCATGCCGCAGGCGTGAGCCGCCTCGTCGATGGCGCTCTCCAGCGCGATCGAGCCGGTCGCTTCGCCGGGCGCCCGCATGAACAGCGGGGTACCGGTGTCCAACCGCACCGCATCGTGCGAGGTGGCGATGGCCGGGCTGGCGTAGAGCGTGTGCGAGGCATCCGCCGCCGGTTCGAAGAAATCGTCGAACGTGCTCGACGCAGTCTTGGCGTGATGGTCGAGTGCCGTCAGCCGCCCTTCGCCATCCATGCCCAAGCGCAGCGTCTGGCGCGTCGGCGCACGGTGGCCGACCGGGCCGTACATCTGCTCACGCCGCAGCACCAGCTTGACCGGACGGCCGACGAGACGCGCCGCCAGGATGCCGAGCACCTGCGGTCCGGAGATCATGCCTTTCGAGCCAAAGCCGCCACCCAGGAACGGGCTGCGGATGTGGACGTTTTCCGGTGCGATGCCGAACAGGCCGGCGATGCGGCCCTGCGCCATGGCAAGGCCCTGGCTCGGCGTGTCGATCGACAGTGTGTCGCCATCCCAGGCGACGACGATCGCATGCGGCTCCATGGCGTTGTGGTACTGGGCCGGCGTCTCGTAGGTGGCTTCGATCCGCGTCTTTGCGGATTTGAGGCCGGCCTCGACATCGCCCTTGTGCTGCACGGCCGGACCGCCGACGCCGACACCACGCGGCACGAAGCTTTCAGCGCCGTCGAGGCCAACGCGCGCCGGCAGCACTTCATAGCGCGGCGACAGCAAAGCCGCCCCCTCGGTTGCCGCCTCCAGCGTCTCGGCGATCACCACGGCGATGCTCTGGTTGGGGTAGCGGACCTGATCGTTCTGCAGCAGGTCGAGCCGGAACATGAAGGGGTGGTCCTTGGCGTCCGGATCGGTGGCGAGCGTCGGCCGGTTCTTCGGCGTCATCACCTCGACCACGCCCTGGTGCGCCTTTGCCGCCTCGACATCCAGAGTGGCAACGCGGCCGCGTGCGATGCTGCTGACCGCCAGCACGGCGTAGAGCATGCCGGGCGGATGGTTGTCGGCGGCATAGCGCGCGGCTCCGGTGACTTTCAGAAAGCCGTCGCGGCGGGTCAGCGGCTGGCCGATGCTGGAGCCCTGCCGGGCATGGGCGGGTTGCTGGTTGAGGCCGAGTTCAAGCGTCATGGCGCGCTCCGGGAATGTTCGAGAACGGGGAGGCAGGAAGGGCTGGCAGACGCTCGGGCGTTCCCGAAAGCGCAGATATCAGCGCCCTGACCACGATGCGGCGGGCAAGCTCGATCTTGAAGGCATTGTCGCCGGAGGGGCTGGCATCGGCCAAGGCAGCGTCCGCGGCGTTCGCGAAGGTCGCCTCGCTGGCGTCCGCGCCGAGCAGGACGGCTTCCGCCGTTCGGGCCCGCCACGGCTTGGCCGCGACGCCGCCCAGTGCCAGCCTTGCGGCGCGGATCTTGCCGCCATCGACGACGAGCGCTGCCGCGGCCGATACGACGGCAAAAGCATAAGAGGTGCGTTCGCGGACTTTCAGGTAACGGGCATTGGCGGAGAAGGAGGCCGCCTCCGCCGGCAGGCGCACCGCCACGATCAGGTCGCCGGGCTCCAGCGCATTCTCCCGCTGCGGCGTTTCGCCGGGAAGCCGGTGGAATTCCTCCAGTGTCACATGACGCCGGCCCTTCTTGCCCTCGATCTCGACCACGGCGTCGAGCGCCACCAGCGGCACGCAGAAGTCCGACGGGTGGGTGGCGATGCAGGCGTCGCTCCAGCCTAGCACGGCGTGCAGGCGGTTCTCGCCGTCCAGCGCATCGCAGCCGGCGCCTGGCTCGCGCCTGTTGCAGGCGCTGGCGGTGTCGTAGAAATAGCTGCAGCGCGTGCGCTGCAACAGATTTCCGCCGACGGTGGCGGCGTTGCGAAGCTGCGCCGAAGCACCCGACAGCAGCGCCTCGGCCACCGCCGGATAGGATTTGGCGAACGCCGGATCGTAGGCAAGGTCGGCATTACGGACCAGCGCGCCGATGCGCAGGCCACCATCGTCCAGCCGTTCGATGCGGTTGAGTTCCGGCAGCCGGGAAATGTCGACGATACGCTCGGGACTGGTGATGCCGCCTTTCATCAGGTCGAGCAAATTGGTGCCGCCGGCGAGATAGGCCGAACCCGGCTCGGCTGCCGCGGCGATGGCGTCGGGGATGGTGGCGGGCCTGATGTAGTCGAAATCTCTCATGCCGCGGTCCTCCGGTCGGCTTTGACAAGCTGTTGCTGGGCTTCCAGGACGGCCTCGACGATGCCGCCATAGGCCGCGCAGCGGCATATGTTGCCGCTCAGCCCCTCACGGATGCGTTCGGGATCGTCGCCGGCCTGTGCCTCGGCGATCAGGCCGAGCGTGCTCATGATCTGGCCGGGTGTGCAGAACCCGCACTGGAAGCCGTCATGGGCGATGAAGGCGGCCTGCACCGGATGCAGTTCCTCGCCGTGGGCGACGCCTTCGATGGTCAAGACTTGGGCGCCGTCATGGCTGACCGCCAGCGCCAGGCATGAGTTGATGCGCTTGCCGTCGACCAGCACCGTGCAGGCGCCGCACTGGCCGCGGTCGCAGCCCTTCTTGGTGCCGGTGAGATCGAGCCGCTCGCGCAGCAGGTCGAGCAGGGTTACGCGTGGATCGACCTCCAGTTCGTGTCGGTGGCCGTTGATGGTGAGGGTGATGGGAAGGCTGGTCATGGGCGTCTGGCTCCAGTTGCTTGACGCGGATGGGATTGAACTGGCGTCGGGGCGGGGAAGGGCAAGGCGGCGGAGAGCGAAATCTCCCCCCTCGAGGGGGAGATGGCCGGCAGGCCAGAGGGGGTCGTCTCGCGTGGAGCGCTAGCCTCCAACTGCCGCAAGAGGTCGCGCCCAGTCGAACCGACCCCCTCTGTCGCCTCCGGCGACATCTCCCCCTCGAGGGGGGAGATTTCACGCTCGGCAGTTTGCAGACGTGACATACCGGTTCCCCTGATTATATGATAAAGGTGCTCCACTAAAACGGAGGCGCCTCCGTTTATTACGTGGTGGCTGAACCGGCCGGGTTCAAGCCCCCTGACACGATGTGGAGAAAAAATTGGCCAGCGAGCCGTCCGCCATTGCTGAACAGAAGGCCGAGGCCGTAGAGGCAAAGCCGTTGCGCGCCGATGCGCGGCGCAACCGCGACCGGCTGGTCGAGGTGGCGGTGTCGGTCTTTGCCGAGCGCGGCATCGATGGCTCGCTGGAGGAGATCGCGCGCCGCTCCGGCGTCGGCATCGGCACGCTCTACCGGCATTTCCCGACGCGCGAGCATCTGGTCGAGGTGGTCTATCGTCGTGAGGTGGAGGCGCTCTGCGCGGCCGCCGGCGAGCTTGCCCAGAAACATCCGTCCGATGTCGCGCTGGAACAGTGGATGCAGCGCTTCGTCGACTACATCGCCACCAAGCGCGGCCTGGCGACCAGCCTGCGCATCGTGCTCACCACCAATTCGACGCTGTTTTCCGACACGTTCGGCCGGGTGTCGCAAGCCTTGCGACAGCTGGTCGAAGCGGCGGTGGCCGACGGCACCATCCGCGGCGACGTCGACGCTTCCGACGTGCTGCACGCGCTGGGCGGCATCTACTCAGCGCCCGACACCCCCGAATGGCGCGACCGCTCGCGCCGGCTGGTCAAGCTGTTGATGGACGGGTTGCGGTTTGGGGCTGTAAAGGCACGGTGAGGGCGGCTTGATTCCGGCCGTGCAACAACCAGACCTGTCCATGATTTGAGGGGCATCCGATGTATGTATCCGATGTATGTAGGTGAGCCGCGATGGCCCTACTGGCGGCACAATTGTCGCTGACCTATGTCGGTGTCCCGTTCGTATTCGAAACCTGATCGCGAAGATGAAACAATGCGGCACGACAGGCTGGTCCTGACCCTGCTTTGGCGCGAAGTGCTAGCCGGACTGCGCTCGATGCGCCGCCGTGACCTGGCCTGGATCGCGCTTGGCGGCGGCGCTTTGCTCACCTATGCCGTGGCCGATATCGTCATTGCCTTGCGTGGCGCGGCGGCCGCGTTGCGGCAAGCGCAGATGCTGTGGACGCTTGGCCTGCCGGTTGCATTGCTCTGCCTTGGCGGTTTGGCGGGCAGTGCGCTTGCCGGCCTTTGCCTGTCGCGAGCCTACGCGCCGTTCCTGACGGCATTGCCGTTGTCGTCGGGAGAGCGCCGCCGCATGGCGGTCGTCGCGGCGTTCGTGCTGGCTATTCCGCTTGCCCTCGTGGTCGCGGCGGCGGTCGGTCTCGGCTGTGCCGTCATCGCAAAACCGCTGGCGCCGGCCTGGGGTTTTGGCGCCGCGATCTTGTTTGGTATCGGCTTTGCCTTGGCAGCCGGCTGGCGCCTGCGACGGGACTACGAGTCGACCAACTCGGAAGCGGCTGCTTTGGTTGTCGAAACGGGCGCGCGCCGGCCTTTGCTGCACGCCTTCGACCGGTCGACACCAGCCTGGCTTGCCAGTTGGGCCTGGGGCCTGCCTGCCGGCTATGTGCGGCCGTCATGGCGGCTGATCGGCGCGTCGATCCTGCTCGGTCTCGCAGCCAGCCTTGCCGCCGCGGCCAGCTTCATCCACGCCAGCGCGGTCCCGGCGGCGATGGCCGCCCTGACCGGCGGCCTTGCCGTGTTCATGTTGAGCGCGCGGTTCCACCCGCTCGGATCGCCGGTGCTGCGCACCGCACCGCTCGGTTTTGCCAGGGCGTGGCTGCGCTTGGTGCGGCTTCCGCTCCAACTGTCGGTCGCCTTCTTTCTTTTGCCGGCCGGCGCGGCCATGGCGGCGGAGCCATCGGCCTGGGCAATGCCTCTTGCCAGCGGTTTCTGGCTGCTGGCGCTGAACGGCGCCTATGCGGTCTTTGCCGCTTATTTCATGACCGCGCCGTTCGTCGCTGCGCTGAGCTTCCTTAGCGCCATCGCCTACACCAGCTACGAGTCGCTCGAATATGGGCGCACCGTGCTGATCGGCTTTGCCGCCCTGGTGCTGTTTCTATGGCACAGGGCACAACAGAGGTATCGCCATGGCTAGCAGCAGCGATCTTGCAGATATCCTTGCCGTCCGTGGTCTTGTCGCCGGCTATGGCGGCCGCCCTGTCGCCAGCGGCATCGGCATGACACTCAAGCCCGGCGACATCCTGGGCCTGCTCGGTGCCAACGGCTCCGGCAAATCCACCCTGCTGAAGGCGATCACCGGTCAAATCCGCCTGGAAGGGGGAAGCGTGACTATCGACGGCGTCGATCTCGCCGGCGCGCCGGAGCGCGCCAAGGTCGGCTTTGGCCTCGCCATCGATCCGCCCGACCTGCCGGCGGCGCTTACCGGGCGGCAATATCTTCAGCTGGTCGCATCGATCCGTGGCTGTGTGGAAGACGACTGGCCGGGCGTCGACATTGCCGGGCGGCTGGGGTTGAGACGCTGGATCGAACGGCCGATTGCCGAGTATTCGCTTGGGACGCGGGCCAAGATCGCCATCGCCGCGGCACTGCTTGGCGCGCCGCCGCTGCTGATCTTCGACGAATCCCTCAACGGCCTCGATCCGCTGGCCGCCTTCGAGGTCAAGCGCATCATCCGGGCCTTGGCGCTAAGCGGCCGCCATGCCGCCATCATCTCCACCCATGTCGTGGAAGCCGTACCCGGCCTGTGCACCCGCGCCGTGCTTCTGGCCGACGGCCGCATCGCCCGCGACTGGGATGCAAGGCAACTGGCCGAGGCCAACCGCACGCCAGGCGCCTTCGAAGCCGATGTCATGCGGGCGCTCGAGGCCCAGGCGGCCGAGGCATGAAGCAGGCAGGCTGCCGCCAACTGCCAGAAAATTTCGCCAGGTATGTCACACCGGCGGATCCTGGCTCGTCATGATGTCGGCACCAACAGAAGGAAGCCAATCATGACTGCAAAACTTGATCTCTTCACCGCTGCACCTTCGCTGATGAAGGAATGGCAGCGCGCATCCTTTGCCATTTCCTCCAGCCTCGAGCCGAGCCTGGCCGAGCTCGTGAAGATACGGGCATCACAGATCAACGGCTGCGCCAATTGCCTCAACATGCATACGGTGTTTGCGCGCGAGGACGGCGAAACCGAGCAGCGCCTCTATTTGTTGTCGGCGTGGCGCGAGGCGCCTTGCTACACCGATCGTGAACGTGCCGCGCTCGGCTGGACCGAGGCGCTGACGCGGATCAGCGAAGGACACACGCATGAAAGCGCCTACGATGCCCTGGACGCCGAGTTCACCAAGGAAGAGCAGGTCAAGCTCACCTTGATGATCAATGTCATCAATGGCTACAACCGCCTTGCGGTCGGTTTCGGCGGTTGGGTCGATCCGGCGGCGATCCGGTCCGCGGCGAAGGCGGCCGCCGCCTGATGACGGACGCAGGAGCCGAAAATGCCGTGCCGGATTTCGGCGTGCTCGGACCAAAGCTCCGGCGCGTTGCCTACCGCATGCTTGGCTCCGTGGCGGATGCCGAGGATATCGTGCACGAGGCCTTCATCCGCTGGATGAAGGCCGACCGCAGCGATGTGCGCGAGCCCGAGGCCTTCCTGCGCCGCACGGTCACGCGGCTTTGTCTCGACCAGCTCAAATCCGTGCGCCACCGGCGTGAGACCTATGTCGGTCCCTGGCTTCCCGATCCGCTGGTGGAAGAGGACGACGAGGAAGACGTCACCTTGCCGCTGATGCTGGTGCTGGAGCGTCTTTCCCCGCTCGAGCGGGCAGCCTTCCTGCTGCACGATGTGTTCGGGCTTAGGTTCGAGGAGGTCGCCGCCGCCATCCAGCGCGAGCCCGGCGCCTGCCGCCAGCTTGCTGCCCGCGCGCGCACCCATGTCCGTGAGGCGCGGCCGCGTTTCAAGGTGGAAAAGCAACGCGGCCTGGCGCTGGCCGAGGCCTTTTTCGCCGCCTCGCGCAGCGGCGACATGAAGGCGTTTGGGGCGATGCTGACGGCCGATGTCAGTGCCCATGCCGATGGCGGCGGCAAGCGTCCCGCAGCCACGGATGTGGTTCACGGGTTCGATGCCGTCATGCGGCAATATGAGCGCGTGGTCGCCTGGCTCCAGGAGAACGGCTCAACCCTTGTTCGCTTTGGCTTCGTTAACGGATTGCCTGGCTTCGTCACGCTGGAAGCCGATGGCGAGCTGCAGACGACCGCACTCGACATCGAGGACGGCAAGATCGCGGCCATCTATGTGATGCGCAACCCCGACAAACTCAGGCACCTGCATTAGACCGAGCGGAAGCCGCTCAGACTTCGAGGCAGACCTTGCCGAAATGCTTCCGGGATCCGTAATGGGTGAAGGCGGTGGCGATGTCCTGCAGCGGAAAATGGCGGTCTATGACGGGCTTCAGCCTGATAGTCTCTATCGCCCGGATCATATCCTCCTGGTCGGCCCGGCTGCCGATGGAGATGCCGCTGATGCGGATCTGGTTGGAAAACAGGGCGGGGATAGACACTTCCGCCGCAAAGCCGGTCAGGACGCCGACCAGGGCGATGTGACCGCCCGTTCTGCAGGCCGCAATGGACTGCGCCAGCGTGGCGGGTCCGCCGACCTCGATCACGTGATCGACACCGCGTCCGCCCGTCAGATCCCTGGCCTTGCGACCCCAGTCCGGGACGGACTTGTAGTTGATGACGGCGTCGGCTCCGAGGCGCGTGAGCCTTTCCAGCTTCTGCTCGTCGGATGAGGTGGCGATGACCCGGGCGCCGGCGGCTCTGGCGAATTGCAGCGCGAACAGCGATACGCTGCCCGAACCGAGGACCAGCACCGCGTCGCCCGGCTTCACCTTGCCGCACACAACCAGGCCGCGCCAGGCAGTAACGCCCGTGCAGGTGAGCGACGCCGCCTCGACATGCGTATAGCCTGCCGGTGCCTTGGTGAAAGCGTGCGCCGGCATGCAGACATACTCGCTGGCGAAGCCGTCGAAACTGTCTCCCGGAACATCGCGCCGGGTGCAGGGCGTCATGTCACCGCCCAGCCACCAGGGATAGAAGACGCTGACGACGCTGTCTCCGGGCTTGAGTGCATCGACACCGTCGCCGAGGGCAATCACTTCGCCGGCGCCGTCGGAGAGCGGAACGCGGCCGTCGGCGAGAGGCATCTTGCCTTGCACGGCAAAGTCGTCGCGCATGTTCAACGCGCAGGCCCGGATCCTGACCAGAACCTCGCCCGGCCCTGGCTGGGGCGGATCTTCCTCGACCAGGTCGAGATTGCCCAAGCCGCCCGGCGCTCTCAGCCTGACCAGTCTCATTGTCTTCTCCGATGTGCGGGGTGTCTGGAATTGGAACGGCGCGCTGCGCCTAGCGGACCCGCCTGCCGGAAATCACCCGCAGCCAGGGCGCCAGATGGAATGCGCTCATCAGCAGATACATCGCGGCCATGCCCGTGAGGGGCGAGGCGTTGGTGCCCATGCACAGCATGGCCGCATCGCCGCTGAAGATGCAGGTGAGCAGCGCCATCACGGCAAAGGTCGGTGCCGCGGCAAGGCAAAGCCAGTCGGCCAGCCCGAGGGTGGCGGCTTCCGGGATCGTGCTGCCGGCACCTGTGTGGATATCGCTCATCGCCTTAATCCTTCATGCCAGCCACGACAGGTTCCTCTCTCCACGGAATGGGGAGAGGAACCCAAGCGGGACAACCGTTACTGCTCGCCCTTGTCCCTGAACGCCGCCTCGCCGGCAGCAGAGACTTCTTCCCATTTCTTGTCGGCCCCGGCGTCGTAATTGTCGTGCCAGTTCCACCAGGAATAGAGCGGGGTCTGCGGATAGCCTTCGGGCGAGTCTTCCCAGATTTCCTGGCGGCCGAGCGGCGTCGCGTCGAGATAGCTCCAGACGGTGCCCATCGCCTCGTCGCCGCGGCTGTTGATGAGATAGGTGCGGAAGATGCGGTCGCCGTCATGGATGAAGACGTTGTGGCCGTGCCATTCGTCGACGCCGAAGTCCTTGTCGAAACTGTCAGTGATTGTGTACCAGGGCATCTGCCAGCCCATCCGCTGCTTCAGCCGCGCAATGTCGGCTTGCGGGGCACGTGAAGCGTAGGCAAGAGTGGTGTTGCGGGCGTTGAGATGGGCGAGGTGGCCGACCTGGTCGGCGCCCAGCGAACAGCCGCGGCAGGCGTGATCGGGCCAGCCATGCACGCCGGGCTCGAAAAAGGCGCGGTAGACGATCAGCTGGCGGCGGCCTTCGAACAGATCGAGCAGGCTCGCTCTGCCGTTCGGCCCCTCGAATAGATAGGCCTTGTCGACTTCCATCCACGGCATGCGCCGGCGCTCGGCGGCCAATGCGTCCTTGGCCCGCAGCGTTGCCTTTTCCTTCACCAGCATCTGTTCGCGGGCGGCTTCCCAGTCCTGCCTCGAAACGATCGGCGGGGTCTTCATTGCGATGTGCTTGGTCATTGGTCGTCTCCTTTGCCAGTCTGTTGTCGCTTGCTGTCAGCCAGAATAGGGCGGTGAAGCGCGAGGGTGGGAGTTACAAGTGTGACGGGATTTGCAGGAGCCGGCCCGTCGCAGCAGGGGTGGCGCACCCTCACGGTGCCTTCGGCCGCGTCATGGAGAGGAGTGTCGGTTGGCATTGTCGGTTCTCCCTTGGCGTGCCGCACGTTGCCGATAGAGTTGGCCGATGCGGCTTGCCGGTTGATGGTACGGATTTAAGTTAGGGCGGCGACGCACAAGGGTGGGAGTTACAAGTGTGACGGGATTTGAATGGATTCGCTGATCACCGCCGCGGCGCTGGCGCTGGCCGGAGGCGATCCGCTCGGCGCGCTGGATCGCGTCGCCCTGCGCGAGGATCCGCCGGCGCTGGCGCTGCGCGGCATCGCCATGGCGCAACTTGGCGATCTTGATCGCGCCAAGGCGCTGCTGCGGCGGGCCGCGCGTGGCTTCGGCCCGAAAGAGGCGGTTGCGCGTGCGAGATGCGTCGTTGCCGAGGCCGAGATTGCGCTGGTCTCACGGGATCTCGGCTGGCCGGCCAAGGCTTTGGATGCGGCGCGGGCGACATTGGAAAAGCATGGCGACCGGCTGAACGCAGCACATGCCGGCCACCTCAAGGTGCGCCGCCTGCTAT
>NZ_RZTT01000221.1 GCF_003996995.1 Mesorhizobium sp. M7A.T.Ca.US.000.02.2.1
CGACGTAACCGTGTTCCAGGACGCGGCCGGCCAGGGCGCCGGCGCTCTCGATGCGGCGCTCAAGCTCGCCAAGGGCGAGAAGGTCGAGCACAAGGTCTACGTGCCCTTCCAGCTGGTGACGCCCGCCAACATCGACAAGTTCCTGAAGAAGAACTGAGCCGCCAACGGTTCGATACGGAGCGGCGCTCTCGATCAAGACAGCGCCGCTCCCCTCTCTCCCTCAGCGCCGCAGGCGCGAGGGCGACCGCGGCTGATGGAGGACAGAATACGTGGCACAGACATCTCATGGCGTGGGCGGCGTCGGTTATGATGCGAAGAAGCGCACATGGCCGGCCGAGTTCAATGTTTTCCTGGCACTGGTCATTCTCGTCGTCATCTTCGAACTGATCGGCCGCATTTTTCTCGGCGACAGCTTCCTGTTCAACACACGCAGCGACGTCGGCGGCATCTTCAACGAAGCGCGTCTGCAGATCATCATCCTGCAGGTGTCGATCGTCGGCATCATCGCCATCGGCGTGACGCAGGTCATCATCACCGGCGGCATCGACCTGTCCTCAGGCTCGATCGTCGGCGCGACCGCCATGATCGCCATGAGCTTCGCCCAGGTGGCGACGGTCAACGGCAACCCCAATCCCAAGGCGATGTTCCTGGCGCAAGGCTGGACCGACCTGCCTGTCATCGTGCCGCTGCTGGTGGCGATCGCCTGCGGCCTGTTCGCCGGCCTGGTCAATGGCGCGCTGATTGCCTACACGCGCATTCCGCCGTTCATCGCCACGCTCGGCATGATGGTGACCGCGCGCGGCATCGCCAAATGGTGGTCCAAGGGCCAGCCGATCTCATTTCCCACCGAGAGTTTCGCCGGCATCGGCAAAGGCCTGATGCCCGTCGTCATCTTCCTGTCGCTGGCCATCCTGTTCCAGCTGATCATGACCTACACCAGGTACGGCAAGCACTGTTACGCGATCGGCTCCAACGAGGATGCCGCGCGCATGTCCGGCATCAAGATCGCCAACCACAAGATCCTGGTCTACGTCATCGCCGGCATTCTCGCCGCGCTCGCCGCCGTGGTGCTGAGCTCCAAGAACCTGACCGCGCAGTCCGGCATGGGCGTGATGTACGAACTCGACGCCATCGCCATGGCGGTCATCGGCGGCGTCTCCCTGTCGGGCGGCCGCGGCTCGATCATCGGCACGGTGATCGGCTCGCTGATCTTCGGCGTCATCATCTCCGGCTTCACCTTCCTGCGCCTCGACGCCTACTACCAAGAGATGGTCAAGGGTGTGATCATCGTCGGTGCGGTGGTTCTCGACCAGTGGCGCCAACGCCTGCGGGCAATGAGGGCATGACCATGTCAGACATCGTCCTGAAGACTGAAAACCTGACCAAGCGCTATGGCGGCGTGCACGCGCTGGAAGGGGCGAATTTCGAACTGCGCAAGGGCGAGCATGTCGCCATCATGGGCGACAACGGCGCCGGCAAATCGACCTTCGTGCGCCAGATCACCGGTGTCGAGCAGCGCACCAGCGGCCAGATCTGGTTCGACGGCAAGGAAGTGAATTTTGCCGGGCCGATCGAGGCCCGTACGGCGGGCATCGAGACCGTGTTCCAGAACCTGGCGCTGGCCGACGATCTCGACGTGCCGTCGAACCTGTTCCTCGGCCGCGAGAAGGTTTTGTTCAATCTCGGCCCGTTCTCGATTCTCGACCGCAAATACATGCGCAAGGCGACCGAGGCGGCGCTCGTCCGCACGGCGGTGAAGATCCCCAATCTGTCCAACACCATCCGCCACATGTCGGGCGGCCAGCGCCAGTGCGTGGCGATCGCCCGCACCGCGACCTTCGCCTCCAAGCTGATCATCATGGACGAGCCAACGGCTGCCCTTGGCGTGCAGGAGACCGCGCAGGTCGAAAACATCGTCCGTACGCTCAAGGACAATGGCGAGCCGCTGATCCTGATCAGCCACAATATGCGCCAGGTGTTCGATCTCTGCGACCGTATCGTCGTGTTCCGGCGGGGCCGCATCGTCGCCAATCTGCGCAAGGAGAACACCGACGGAAACGACATCGTCTCCTACATCACCGGCGCCAAGACCGGGGAGGCGGAACTCGCGGCCTAAACAGGATGATCACCCTGTTTTAAGGTATGCGTGCGTGAAGTAATCTTGCCCCCTTCCTCAGGGAAGGTGCGGACACAATTCTCTCTAATCCATCCCCCAGAGGAAATACCCATGACCGTTCGCTTCGCTCTCCTCGGTGCTGGCCGCATCGGCAAGGTCCATGCCCGCGCCGTCGGCTCCAATCCGCAGGCCAAACTGGTTGCCGTCGCCGATGCGTTCGAGAAGGCCGCCAAAGAGCTGGCGAGCGCCTATGGCGCCGAGGTGCGCAGCATCGAGGATATCGAGAAAGCCGGTGATATCGACGCCGTCGTCATCTGCACGCCGACCGACACCCATGCCGATCTGATCGAGCGCTTCGCCAAGGCCGGCAAGGCGATCTTCTGCGAGAAGCCGATCGACCTCAACGTCAAGCGCGTCGAGAAGTGCCTGGCCGTGGTCGAGAAGACCAAGGCGACGCTGATGGTCGGCTTCAACCGCCGCTTCGATCCGCACTTCGCCGCCGTGCGCAAGGCAATCGACGACGGCGCCATCGGCACCGTCGAGATGGTCACCATCACCTCGCGCGATCCCGGCGCGCCGCCGATCGACTACATCAAGCGCTCGGGCGGCATTTTTCGCGACATGACCATCCATGATTTCGACATGGCGCGCTTCCTGCTCGGCGAAGAGGTCGTGGCGGTCAGCGCCCATGCCTCGGTGCTGGTCGACAAGAAGATCGGTGCCGCCGGCGATTTCGATAGCGTCAGCGTCATCCTGGAAACCGCTTCCGGCAAGCAGGCGGTCATCTCCAATTCGCGCCGCGCCACCTATGGCTACGACCAGCGCATCGAGGTGCATGGCTCGAAAGGCATGGTTGCCGCCGAGAACCAGCGCCCGGTGTCGATCGAACTGGCCAACGAGAAGGGCTATCCCCGCCCGCCGCTGCACGACTTCTTCATGACCCGCTATCTCGACGCCTACGCTATTGAGATCGCCGCGTTCATCACGGCCGCGACCTCGGGCAAGAAAGCGTCGCCGAGCGGTGCGGATGGGCTGGTGGCGCTGAAGCTGGCCGACGCGGCGCTGAAATCAGCAACGACCGGCAAGACCGTCCGTCTCGACAAGTAAGAAACCCTAGGAAGAAACCACAGGAGCAGAGCGATGAGCGCATCCGCCGATCGCAATTCACAGACACGCGCCATCGTCACCGGTGGCGCCCAAGGGATCGGCTTTGCCGTCGCCGAAGCTCTGGCCGAGGAAGGTTGCCGGGCACTGGCGCTCATCGGCCGTTCGCAGGAGAAGGGCGACAAGGCCGTCGCCCATTTCAGGAGAGCCGGCGTCGACGCGATCTTCATCAGCGCCGACGTCTCCAAAGTGGCCGACTGCAAGGGCGCCGTCGCCACCGCGATCTCGCATTTCGGCACCATCAACGCCCTGGTCAACGCCGCCGCGACATCGGCGCGCGGTTCGCTGGTCGAAACCTCCGAGGAGCTTTTCGACACCATCTTCGACACCAATGTGCGCGGCCCGTTTTTCCTGATGCAAGGCGTGGTGGCGCATCTCCTGGAAAAGAAGGCACCCGGCTCGATCGTCAACGTGCTGTCGATGTCGGCGCATACCGGCCAGTCGTTCCTGACGCCCTATTCGACCAGCAAGGGCGCGCTGATGACGCTGACCAAGAACGTCGCCAATGCCTATCGCCACAACCGCATCCGCTGCAATGCGGTGCTGCCCGGCTGGATGGACACAGAGGGCGAGGACATCGTGCAGAAAAAGTGGCACGACGCGCCGGACGACTGGCTGGCCAAGGCCGAGGCGGCGCAGCCGATGGGCCAGTTGGTCAAGCCGGACCAGCTTGCACGGTTGATCAGCTACATGGTCAGCCCGCAATCCGGTGTCATGACCGGATCGCTGGTCGACTATGACCAGAGCATTGCGGGGTCGTCTCCGGAATAGGGTCAGCCGAATAGCCTCTCGTCCAGAAGCAGCTCGGCCAAGCCTTGGCCGAGCTTGCCCTCGCCAGCGTGACCGGCTCCAGACCAAAATCACCAAGGGACCCGAGCTCTGAAAGCCTCCCTTCCCCTGTTGCCGCCGCATCACCACTCCCATATAGTCAAGATAGTCAGACTGGTCATGGAGGTCGCAATGCTGTCTGCGCCCAAAGAGAATACCAATTGGACGGTCGCCGGGGCAAAAGCCCGGCTCTCGGAGGTTATCGAGCGCGCGCAGTCTTCGCCGCAGACGATCACCAGAAACGGCAAACCAAGCGTGGTTGTCGTCTCGGCCGAGGAATGGCGGCGCAAGACCGCACGCAAGGGTACGCTTGCGGAGTTCCTGCTGGAGTCGCCGCTGCGCGGCGCCGATCTCGACCTGGAGCGTCAGCGCGACGAACCGCGTGACCTGCCGCTGTGAGGCTGCTGCTCGATACGAATGTCCTGTCCGAGGTGACAAGGCCGGCGCCGGACGCACGCGTTCTGGACTGGCTGAGCGGGCTTGATGAGGACCGCTCATTCATCAGCGTCGTCTCGATCGCCGAGATTCGGCGCGGCGTTGCCCTCATGGATGAGGGCCGGAAACGTGAGGCACTGGCCGAGTGGCTCGCTCGGGATCTGCCGCAGCGCTTCGAGCAGAGGGTTCTTTCGGTGGACGAACCGGTTGCCTTGACATGGGGCGACCTGATGGGGTTTGCGAAACGCCGCGGTCGCGGTCTATCGTCGATGGACGGCCTGATCGCAGCCACGGCGATTGCGCAGGAGCTTACCTTGGCAACACGCAATACGAAGGATTTCGAAGGTTTTGGAATTGAACTTTTTGATCCCTGGACTGGATGACGATAGCAGCCTCATCAGGGCACGTGACAAGCGCCGCCGCATCGACTATATGAACCTCATGATCAACCTGACCGCCACATATTGGTACTTTAGGAGCTCGCTGGCGGCGGGAGGATTGCGCTCGATCTGAAGATTGCAGCAACAAGATCCGAACAGCCGCCATACCTGGCGGCTTTTTTGTTTCAGCCGGCAGGTTCCCTCTAAATCAAAGAGGAGCATGATGTCGTCCGAAACCGCTTCACACTTTTCGGCATCATGCTCTCGACAGGAGCAGAAAGCCGTGTTGACCACCACAGATGATCTTCGGGTCAAGGAAATCCGAGAACTGAGCACACCGGACGAGGTGATGCGGGAGATACCGCGCACGCTGACGGCGACACGCACCGTGACCGCGTCGCGCAACGCGATCCATGCCATCTTGAACGGTACCGACGATAGGCTGCTCGTCATCGTCGGCCCGTGTTCGATCCACGATCCGGTCGCCGCCGTCGACTATGCCAGCCGTCTGGCGGCGCTGCGCGAGAGCCTGTCGGACCGGCTGGAGATCGTGATGCGGGTCTATTTCGAGAAACCGCGCACGACGGTCGGCTGGAAAGGCCTGATCAACGATCCCGACCTCGACGGCAGCTTCAACATCGACAAGGGGCTGCGGATGGCGCGCAACGTGCTGTCGGCCGTCAACAATCTCGGCCTGCCGGCGGCGACTGAATTCCTCGACATGACCACGCCGCAATACATTGCCGACCTGGTCGCCTGGGGCGCGATCGGCGCGCGCACGACCGAGAGCCAGATCCACCGCGAACTCGCCTCGGGCCTTTCCTGCCCGGTCGGCTTCAAGAACGGCACCGACGGCAATCTGCGCATCGCCGCCGAGGCGGTGAAATCGGCTGCCCAGCCGCATCATTTCATGGCGGTGACTAAGGGCGGGCGCAGCGGCATCGCCACGACCACGGGCAATGAGGACTGCCACGTCATCCTGCGCGGCGGCGTTCAGCCCAACTATGACGCGGCGAGCGTCGAAGCCGCCGCTGTGGAACTCGCCCGCATCGGCGTTGCGCCCAGGCTGATGATCGATGTCAGCCACGCCAACTCGGCCAAGAAGCCCGAGAACCAGCCCAAGGTCGCGGCAGATGTCGCCGGCCAGGTCGCGGCAGGCGACGAGCGCATCATCGGCCTGATGATCGAGAGCAACCTCGTCGCCGGCCGGCAGGACGTGGTGCCGGGCAAGCCGCTGGTCTATGGCCAGAGCATCACCGATGGCTGCATCGACTGGGCGACCACCGAGACCGTGCTGCACGGCCTTGCCGGCGCCGTCGAGTGGCGCCGCTCGGCACGCCGCGCCATGGTGGACAGCCGGCAAGGGGCTGCTTGAGAGGCAATCGTCAGCGCCAGCCCCCTCTCCGGCCGCTGCGCGGCCGGAGAGGGGGAGCGCCGTCTACGCTGCTCTCAACCCCTCCCATGCCGTGAACACCGACACGGCAAAGAGCAGCAGTCCGGCCGCCCGGCCGGCAAAAATGGTCGCCCGCGGATTGGCGATCAGAAGGTTGCGGCTGCGGCCAGCCGTGATCGCCAGTCCGCCATAGATCGCAGCCTGGGTGGCCACGGTCAGCAGCCCCATGACCGTCGCCTGCATCCAGATCGGACCGTAGTCCGGTTTCAGGAACTGCGGGTAGACGGCAAGCACGAACAGGTATGCCTTCGGGTTGATCAGGCAGGTCACAAAACCCTGGCGAAAGGCCTTCCATGCGGAACGGCTGCCGGTGGGTCCGTCCTGGCCGACAGTGATGGAACTGCGCATCAGCGTGATGCCGATAAAGGCCATGTAGGCGGCGCCGGCAAGCAGCAGCGGCCTGAACAGGATCGGCACGAAATGCATCAGCAGGCCGACGCCGATGGCGCCGTTCAGCGTGTGCACCATGCCGCCGACCATGATGCCGCCGGTCGCGGCGAGACCCCTGTCGCGCCCGCCAGTCAGTGCATTGGCAAGCACGAAGAGCATGTCCATGCCCGGAACGGCGATGATGCCGAACAGCAGGATAAAGAAAAGCCAGAGATTTTCCGCATAGCCCATGTCAGTTGCCTGCCGCCTCGCTCCGCCAAACCGCAGCGGAACCTGTTGATTTTCAATTCGATAGGCGCTCCTATAGGTCAGCCCAACTGACAATGGTGTGTCAGTTGGGCGCGCAACCTGGGGTAAAAAATGCGCAAGGCCTCACGCCTGTTCGAGATCATCCAGATCGTGCGGCTGGCGCGGCAGCCGGTGACGGCAGCGACGATTGCCGAGCGGCTGGAAGTGACGGTGCGCTCGATCTATCGCGACATCGCAGCGCTGCAGGCGATGCGCGTGCCTATCGAAGGGGGCCGCGGCATCGGCTATATCCTCCGCCCCGGCTTCGACCTGCCGCCGCTGATGTTCTCGATCGAGGAGATGGAGGCGATCGTCCTGTCGCTGGCGCTGCTGGAGCGCACCGGAGACAGCGAGCTCAAGCAGGCGGCCAAGCGCGTCAGCGCCAAGATCGCCGGCGCGGTGCCGCCACCCTTGCGGCAGGCATTCGACGCCAATGCGCTGCATGCATGGGGGTTCGCCGCGCCTTCGACCGGCGCGATCGACCTGGCGCTGGTGCGCCGCGCCATCCGCGACGAGGAGAAGCTCGATCTCTCCTATCGCGACGAGATGGGCCGCGCCTCCGAGCGTCTCATTCGCCCGATCGCGCTCATCTACTACGCCGAAACCGCCAACATCGTCGCCTGGTGCGAGCTGCGCCAGGCGATCCGCAATTTTCGCAGCGACCGGATCGAGGATTGCCAGGCGACGGGGTTGCGCTTCAAGGGCGAAGGCGACCGCTTGCGGCAGGTCTGGGTGAATGGATGGGAGATCAATGCGGCGGTTGGCGGCTGACGCGATTTCCCTTTCTCCCCTTGTGGGAGAAGGTGAGCCGCCGCCTTACCGCACGTCCACCCAGCGCTTTTCTTCGAAGGAGCGCGCCATCGCGTGCACCGTGCGCTCGATCTCCAGCCCCTCGGTGAATTCGATGAGCCGCGCCGGCCTGCCTTCAAGCCGCGTCAGCAATTCGTGGCACTCGATGATCTTGAGGTCGTTGAAGCCGAGGCCATGGCCTGGCGCCGGCACGAAGAGGTCATAGGGCTTGTGGTGCGGCGCCACCAGGATGGTGCGGTAGCCCTGCTCGGTCGGGCGATCGGCGGTGAGGTAAAGCTGGAATTCGTTCGATCGCTCCTGGTCGAACAGGATCGACCCTTTAGAGCCGAAGATCTGGACGGCGATGCGGCCCTTGCGGCCCCAGGCCGAGCGGTTGACCAGCAGCGTGCCGGCAATGCCATTTTCCAGATGCATCAGCACGCTGGCTATGTCGTAGGTTTCGACCGCGCGGCGGCCGCCGCTGGCCAGCTTGCGATCGGCATAGGGTTTGGCCATGTCGCAGATGACACTGGCGACGCGGCCGAACAAGGCTGAGACCAGCGACAGCGGATGCACGGCGAAATCGTCGAGCGCGCCATAGCCTGACGCGGCTTCGTGCTTCCAGAAGAACAACGCCTCTGGGTCGGCCATAAAGTCCTCGTCCATCTCGATGCGCAGATGGTTGACCTCGCCGATGATCTTCTCGTCCAGCAAAGCGCCGATGTGGCGGATGGCCGGGCTCTGGATGTAGTTGTAGCCGAGCGCCGCGACCTTGCCGGACTTTCTCGCCGCCGCTGCCATCGCCTCGGCCTCGGCAAAGCTCGGCGCCATCGGCTTTTCGCACCACAGATGCTTGCCTGCCTCGAGGATGGCGATGGCCATTTCCGGATGGAACTGGTTGGGCGTGGTCAGCGAGACGATATCCACGTCAGGATCGTTGACGATGGCGCGCCAGTCGCCCGACGCCTTGGCGAAACCGAACTCGCCCGCCTTGCGCCGGGCAAGCTCTTCATTGACCTCGCCGAGATGGACCAGCCGTGGCTTGGCAACGTCCGGAAAGACGGCGCCGACGGCACTCCATGCGATGGCGTGACACTTGCCCATGAAACCCGTACCGATGAGACCGACGCCGACCATTTTCCGTTTCTCCACTGCTTGAAGCGCTGCGTGGATGAATTAGTCCATTTTTCCCTGGAATGGAATGTCTGCCTCATTTTTTATGGTGTTCTTGCGCAGGCTCGCTATGATGAGGCACAGAGGGACGCTTCACGCATGAGCCTGGACAGAGCGACGATGGACGAACGGGTACCTCGCGATTTCGAGACGCTGCGCACCACCATCCTGGAGCGGCGCGAAAGCCTGCCGAAGCGCATCGCCCAGATCGCTGCCCATGCGCTCGACAATCCCGACGATATCGCTTTCGGCACCGCCGCCAGCATCGCCGCTTCGGCCGGCGTGCAGCCTTCGACCCTGATCCGATTTGCCCAGCAGCTTGGCTTCGATGGTTTCACCAGCCTGCAGCAGGTGTTTCGCGAACGGCTGCGCGAGCGCAACTCATCCTATGACGAAAGGCTGCAGGCGTTGCGCGCCAAGGCAGAGGGCGGTGCCGGCCACCGGGCGATCTTCGACGGCTTCGTCGCCGCCGCCTCGACCTCGCTCAACGACATTTCGCGCACGCTGGACGACGCGCATCTGGAAGACGCCATTTCCCTGCTGGCGAAAGCCGAGACCATCTACGTTCTGGCCAAGCGCCGGTCGTATCCGGTGGCGTCCTACATCGCCTATGCGCTGGGCAAGCTGAAGATCCGCAACCAGCTGATCGAATCGGCGGCCGGGCTGAATGCCGAGATGATCGGCTTCGCCACGCCGGCGGATGCCGTCATCGCCATCTCCTTCTCGCCCTACGCGCCGGCCACGATCGAGGAAGCGCGCAGCATTTCGGAACAGGGCGTGCCGATCGTCGCCATCACCGACAGCTCGTTTTCGCCGCTCGCCCAGTTCGCCAAGGTCTGGTTCGAGGTTGCCGAGGCCGATTTCGCCGGCTTCCGCTCGCTGTCGGCGACAATGGCGCTGGCCATGGCGCTGACCGTCGGCGTCGGCGAGAAGCGACGCGACACGGGCCGGAAGCGCAAGGCCTGATCCACCTCCACGACAGCCTCGCCCGCCGCCAACAGCCGGGCTGCGTCGCGCGCGGGCGGCGACCCGAACTGGCGGGCATATTCCCGGCTGAACTGGGAAGCGCTCTCGTAGCCGACGGCGAAGGTGATGCTTGCAACATTGCCTGGCTGGGCAGCCAGAAGCTGGCGGGGCCTCCAGCAACCGGATCTTGGGATCTGTGGAAAGCGCTCATGGCGTATGCCATGCTAGAACCGAAGTTCATCGAGAATGGTTCATGCATGAATTGGGAACAGATCGCATCGGATTTCGCTTGGGACGGCTCATGGC
>NZ_RZTT01000222.1 GCF_003996995.1 Mesorhizobium sp. M7A.T.Ca.US.000.02.2.1
CTTCTTCAGGACCGGCGAGGACGTGCGCGACCGCGTCAACCTGAAATTCCTCGGCTATCTCCCGACGATCGGCGGCAAGCTCGGCAAGGACGAAAAGCCGAGCGAGACCCAGGTAGACGCCAAGACCACCCAATCGCTGTCGGCGGCCGAAAGGCGGGCGCGCATGCGGGTCAGCATCGATTCTCCAGCCTCGATGTTCTCCGAAACGCTGCGCAGCGCCAAGATCGCTTTCGACGTCGTGATGGAAGGGCAAGGCAGCCGCGTCATCGGCGTCATCTCGGTGCTTCCCGGCGAAGGCAAGTCGACGGTCGCGGCAAATCTCGCCGGGTTGCTCGCCGCCAATGGATCCAAGACGCTGCTGATCGACGGCGACTTGCGCAATCCCGGCCTCAGCCGGGGCCTTGGCATGGAAACCGAGCAGGGCTTGATGGAAGCGGTGGTCAGTGGCCAGACCTGGCAGTCCGTCGGCAAGATCGACAGGCAGACGAAGCTGGCGATCATCCCGGCGGTGCTGCGCGGTCATTTCTCGCACACCAGCGAACTTCTCTCCTCGGCCGGCATGCGACGCTTCATCGAGAACGCCAAGGAGACGTTCGAATACATCGTCGTCGATCTGCCGCCGCTCGGACCGGTGGTCGACGCCAAGGCCTTCGCGCCGTTGGTCGACGGTTTTGTACTGGTCACCGAGTGGGGGCGCACCCCGCGCGCGATGGTCAGGTCGATGCTGGAATCCGAACCCTATGTCGCCAACAAGATCGTCGGCGCGGTGCTGAACAAGGTCGATTTGAAGAAACTGGCCAAATACGGATCGTTCGGCGGGTCGGAAAAATTCTTTGATAAATATTCGAGCTACTATCTGGAAAAGTCGGAAGTGCGCGGCAAGGCGCCGGTGTGACGTCCACCGTTGCGCGAGTGGACCCTCTCTGAAGTGTATCGATCTTCAGGTCAGCACACTTGGATATCGATGCGCGTCAGGAGAAGATCAGCCTGCCTTGCTTGTCGGCGATCCTGACGGCGGTCAGGCGTCCGCTCTGGAAGGCGGCTGTGTCGATGCCGAGCCGGCGCCCTTCGAGCTTCGGGACGTCCACCGGAGTATGCCCGTGCACCACCCAGCGGTCGAGCAGGTGCGTTGCCTCGAAGAAGTCCGAACGGATGTTGGCCAGGTCGTGGTCGGTTTGCGCCGCAAGGTCGACGCCGGGCCTGATGCCGGCGTGGACGAACACGAACTTCCGCGAACGGACCATGATCGGCAGCCCGCGCAGGAAGCTGACGTGATCGTCTGGAATGATCTCCCTTATGCGTCGGTCGATCTGCGCGCTGCTCCCGTAGAGGCTGGCGAGGCGCGCCGGATCGATGCCATAGGAAAACAGGGTTTGCAGGCCGCCCGTCGCCAGCCAGGGCTCGCGGGACAGATTTCCGTCGAGATAGTTCAGCATCGCCACTTCGTGGTTGCCGGCAAGACAAATGCGCTGAAACCCTTTCGGCGGCGGCGCCAGGAGGTGATCCAGCACCCGCGCCGACTGAAGCCCTCGGTCGATGTAGTCGCCAAGCATGACGATGATCTTGTGGCCCTGGAAGCGCAGTGAATCGAGCAGGATCTTCTGCTCCAGGGCACGGAGTTCCTTGTAGCAGCCATGCACGTCACCGATCGCATAGACGACGGCGTCCTGCATGTCGATATCGAGGCGCGCACGCGCCGCGATGCGGGGTTTTCGCTGGAACAGGGTCACGTGCAGGGCGTCTCGAGGCAAGCTCTCATACGGAAGGCATAAGTGCCTGTTATCATGCCCGAAACGGAGAATTCCGCAATCGTGGAAAATGCAGCCCCGCCGGGTCGGGACCGCAATGCATGTCGCTCAGAAATAAGCGCGGTTTTGGGAGAATGATCTGTGGAAACAAAGGCCTGAAGCGGGCCTGAAGCCGCTCAGGCGCGACATGCTTTAGGTCGGCGGCCGGCCCGGTCTGCCGGATCGTCGTCAGGCTGCCTTGAGCCGATAACGGAAAACGGTGTGGTCGAGCAGCAGCCGGATGCGTGGTTCGGCCTCGATCGCCACCAGCCAGCTTGCCGCGATCATCGTCGCGCCGACGACCGCCATCGAGAACAGATGTGGCAGACCGGCGCGAACCAGAATGCCGAGCAGGGCCGCGCCGACGACATCGTGCAGCAGGTAGAGCGGGTAGGTCATCAGCCCGATCCGGCGCCAGCCGCTCCAGGTGAGGTCGAGCCGCAGCGACCATGCCATCAGCGCGATGCCGATGAGGAAGATGAGGATCGGCGGCGCGAACGGCATATCCCGCCCGACCTTCAGGATATGAACGTCGACCGAACTGGCGATCTGCAGCACACCACCGGCCAGGAACAGGGCGCAGAAGGCAAGTCGGGCGCCTGTCACCGCCTTGATGCGCATCAGCCACAGCATGACGCCGGTGGCGAAGAAAACGCCGTGATGCACCAGCAGCAGGTCGAGTGTGCGTGTTTCGGCAAGATCGGCCCAGCCGAGCGGGTAGTATAGGCACCAGAACAGCGTGCTGACCAAGCCGATGGCGACGGCCACAATCTCCATCAGATGGAAGCGGCCAAAGCTGAGCAGGATCCAGACGATGGCATAGAAGGCGATCTCGATGCCCAGCGTCCAGTAGACGCTGTCCACCCAAGGCGCGTACGGAACGAACAGGCCGGTGCGTAGGAGCCTGATGACGGCATCGGTCGGCCAACTGAGCCCGACAAGCAGCAGCACCACCGCGGTGACCGGTGCGCAGATCCAGACCGCCGGCGCCAGCCGTTTCACCCTTGCTTCGAAAAACTGCAGGGGTGTCGACCTTTCGGCGCTGAAGGCGATGACGAAACCGCTGATGACGAAGAAGATCTGGACGCCGACCCAGCCGGATTCGACCCAGGCGCCTATTGCCGGCTGCGGGGGAACGCCGCCCGTCGCGCGCGCCGAAACACCGTCCGGATACGCCCACACCCAGAAGCCATAGTGGTAGACCATGACCATGACGGCGGCGAGAAAGCGCAGGATGTCGACGCCGCCAAATGTAATCTTCTGCTGAGCCATGCGACCTTTGTCGATGTCCCCCCGCGAACGACTTTAGGGTGCATTGCTGCGTCGCACAATAAAAGTATTGCTTGCCGATCGAAAAGGTCGTCCGCGGCCCACCCTTCAGTGGCTCAAAGTCCGATTCCGCGTTCCTTCAGGGCCTTAGTGATCTCGTCGAGGATGACCGGATCGTCGATCGTCGCCGGCATGGTCCATTCTTCCTTGTCGGCGATCTTCTGCATGGTGCCGCGCAGGATCTTGCCCGAACGCGTCTTGGGCAGGCGCTTGATCGTCACCACCGTCTTGAAGGCGGCGACCGGGCCGATGCGTTCGCGCACCAGACCGACCACCTCGTTCTCGATAGAGCCGATATCGCGGGTCACACCCGCATTCAACACCACGAAGCCCAACGGAACCTGGCCTTTCATGGCGTCGGCAATGCCGATCACCGCGCATTCGGCGATATCGGGATGGGCCGAAAGCACCTCTTCCATGGCGCCGGTCGACAGCCGGTGGCCGGCGACGTTGATGATGTCATCGGTGCGAGCCATGACGTAGAGATAGCCGTCCTCGTCGACCATGCCGGCATCCGCCGTCTTGTAGAAGCCGGGGAACTCGTCGAGGTAGGCTTGGCGGAACCGTTGATCGGCATTCCAAAGCGTCGGCAGGCAGCCGGCCGGCAGCGGCAGTTTGATCACCACATTGCCCAGCGTGCCCCGCTGCACCTCATGGCCACCATCGTCGAGCACGCGGATGTCGTAGCCGGGCATCGGCACGCCGGGCGAGCCGTATTTCACCGGCAGCAGGCCAAGGCCGGCGGGATTGATCGTCATCGGCGAGCCGGTCTCGGTCTGCCACCAGTGGTCGACCACAGGCACATTCAGCTTCTGCTCCGCCCATTTGATGGTTTCCGGGTCGGCGCGCTCGCCGGCAAGAAACAGCGTGCGGAACCTCGAGAGGTGGTATTTCGCAATGAACTCGCCCTTCGGGTCCTGCCCCTTGATGGCGCGGAACGCGGTCGGTGCGGTGAAAAGGGCTACGACACCATGCTCCGCTATCACCCGCCAGTAGGTGCCGGCATCGGGCGTGCCCACAGGCTTGCCTTCGAACAGGATGCTTGTGCAGCCATGCAGCAGCGGTCCGTAGACTATGTAAGAATGGCCGACCACCCAGCCGACATCGGATGCCGCCCAGAACACCTCGCCCGGCTTGACGCCGAACTCGTTTTCCATCGTCCATTTCAGCGCGACCATGTGGCCGCCATTGTCGCGCACGATGCCCTTGGGCTGGCCGGTCGTGCCCGATGTGTAGATGATGTAGAGCGGATCGGTGGCCAGCACCGGCACGCAATCGACATTGGCGCCCGCTGCCCGTTCGCGGGCGACGGCATCGGCGTAGTCGATGTCGAAATGCTCCTTCAACTCGCAGCGCAACTGGTCGCGCTGCAGGATCAGGCAGGCGTCCGGCTTGTGGCGGGAGATCTCGATCGCCTTGTCGAGCAACGGCTTGTAGGCAACGACGCGGCCCGGCTCCAGGCCGCAGGATGCCGAAATGATCAGCTTCGGCCTGGCATCGTCGATGCGGGTGGCAAGCTCATGCGAGGCAAAGCCGCCGAAGACCACCGAATGCACGGCGCCGATGCGGGCACAGGCGAGCATGGCGATGGCCGCCTCGGCCACCATGGGCATGTAGATGATGACGCGGTCACCCTTGCGAATACCACGGTTATTCAGCACCGAGGTGAGTGCAACCACCTCGCGCTTCAACTCGGCATAGGTGAACTTCATGATCGTTCCCGTGATCGCGCTGTCATGGATCAGTGCGATCTGGTCGGCGCGCCCGCCGGCGACATGGCGGTCGATGGCGTTGTAGCAGGTGTTGCAGGTGGCGCCGGTGAACCAGCGGCCATAGACGCCAGCCGTGGCGTCGAACACCTTGTCCCAGGGCGAATACCAGTCGATGGCGCCGGCTGCGTCCGCCCAGAAGCGTTCCGGGTCGCGTTTCCAGCCTTCATAGACCTCGTGATAGCGTGAAGCCATCCATACCTCCCCAGGAATGATTTTCTTCCCTCCAGATAGCGCGCTCTACCCTTGGCCGCAAATGCACGCCATTGTACGGCCGATATCGACCTGGCGCTTGGGGGCAAGCAGCTATGAAATTGCGATTCGAGATTGGAGTGGAGATGTTTGCTGCTGTGCGGATCATCGGGCGCCTTGCGCTCCCATTGGTCATGGGTGTCGTGCTCGCGATCTCAGCTGGAACCGCTCAGGCTGGCGATGCCGCGGCACGGCACATCATCGGCTTTTCGCCGGATGGCGCTTATTTCGCCTTCGAGCAATATGGAGCGCTCGACGCCGGCGCCTCGGACTCTGGCTGGTCGCAGATAGACATCATCGATACCCGCACGGATCAGTTCGTTGGCGGTAAGCCGATCCTCGTCGTCGACGAGACGGAGGAGGCGATACTGACGCTGGAGCAGGCGAGGGCGCAGGCCGCCGCTCAGGCGGCGCCCATTCTCGCCCAATATGCCATCACATCCCCAGCCGAGCAGTCGGCTTCCGACAAGTTCACCTTTCCGGGCGAAATGGTTGCCTACAACGACATTTCTCGCCTCGAGCAGGTGTCGCAGAAATGGCTGTCGCCGCTCCATGGCGAAACAGGCATTTCGACCATCCAGCTCGACGAAATCCTGGCGGCCAGCACGAGCGATTGTTCGGCGAGTTTCGATGTGACGCGGCAAGGCGACCAGCTACTTCAAGGGGAAAAGCCACTTCAGGGTGAGAAGGCGGGCAAGGCACTCGGCTTCCGGCTGACGCTGCAAGGCCAGGATGGCAAGCCGTTCAAGATCCTGCACGAGGACAAGACCGTGCCGGGCTCAAGAAACTGCCCGACCTCCTACAGCCTGTCGGAATCCTACGAACTCACCCCGGCCGGCAAGCCGGCGGTGATCGTCGTGCTGGTGCAGCGTTTCAGCCAGGGGTTCGAGGGGCGCGATCGCCGCTTCCTCGCGGTGACCGGGCAGCCACGCTGAGAGGTCACGCCCAGGCGCCGGCAGCCGCTCTGTCTGAAAGGTTGTTCTAGATCGGCAGGGCCACAAGCATGAGGCCAATGCCGCCAGCGATCAAAATGGCTGTGGCCAGCGCTTTTCTGTGACGTTCGAAGCTCGTCGGAGCCCGCTCCCAATTGTAACGCATACGCTATCTCCCCAATACCCGGACAGGTTTTACCTTACTTAGGGGAAGAAATGCAACGTCCGCTGCCGGCAGGCCCACTGCTTGTCACATTTCATCGATGACTATTTCTGGGACGAATGCGGCCGGGAAGACGCAACCGAGCAGGTTCTAACGCGACTGGCGCGGAGAATCCGTCAGCAAAGCCGTTGGTCCCGTGCACTGGGCTCCCATGATCGGCTGATAGACAGCGCTCCACCTCCGCGCTATCTGATTTCCGGGATGAGCGTGGCTTGGAGGGGCGTGGTGGAAATAGTCTCTGGAACCGTTCTGCGGCTGGCCGAGGATGCCTCGGTGCAGCATGTGGGCGATGGCGCAGTCGTGCTTTTGGCGCGCAGCGGCCAGCTTTACACATGCAACGGCACGACCGAAGCCTTTCTCGGCAAGGTGGACGGCGCGCGCAACCTCGACCAGATCGTCGACCTGCTTTGCGAGGAGTTCGAGGTCGACAAGGGGACGCTCGATCAGGACATGGCGGCACTGGCCGCGGATCTGATCTCTGAAGGTATCCTCGCCGCGCCAGGTGCTTGATGACTGACGGCCCGCTCCTGCGCGCTCTGTTTCGCTGCCATCTCTGGGCAAGCGCGCGGCTGATGCCGGTCTTGGTCATCAACCGGAGCTTCGAGGAGGTGCTCGAATGGGCGCCGCTCGCCTCGTCGACGCCCTATCGCGGTCTGCCGTCCGCCTACATAGTCGCCAGCGTCAACCGCGCCGTCCGCCGTCCCTGGCTGATGCGTGACCGCAGGTGCCTGAGGGAGGGTCTGCTGGGTCATCGTTTCCTGCGCCTGGCCGGATTCGATCCGGACCTGCGCTTCGGCATCGATCCGCAGTCGATGCAAGCGCAGCGCCTGGCAGCGCATTGCTGGGTCTGCCTCGATGGCAGGCCGGTGGTCAGCGACAAGCTTCCCGGCATGGTCGAAATCTATCGTCATCATGCCGATGCCGTAAAGGCGCGTCCCGCTTGACCAGACCTTCAGCCTGCTATGGCCTCAACGGCCTGATCCTTGGCATATCGGCCGAGCGCCCGGAGCTGTGGCAGGATTTCGACCGGATGCTGGGCAGCCTGCGTATCGCGGAACCCGTCGAGCCGGACTTTCGTCTCGAGATCGCCGAGACAGACACCCTGGACGAGGCACCCAACGGATCCCTCGTCTTCGATGGCGAGGTGCCGGAGGATGGTCCCTGCCGGATGTTCGAGGATGGTGGTATCATCCATCTGGTCTTTCCCGAGCGTCAGACCGTTGCCATCAATGGCGTGGCGGGCTGGGCCGAACTCCGGATCCACCCTGGCGCGAAAGCCGCGTGGACACCGGCAATGCTGGTGCTCGACGCCGCGCTCGACGCCGGTGGCCAGCATATGCTGCACACTGCCGGCTTGACGTTGCCGGATAGCGATGCGGTGGTGCTGATCCATGCTCCGAGCGGCACCGGCAAGACCACGACGTCACTCGCGCTGGCAACTCAGGGCTTTGGCCTCTGCTCCGACGACGCCATGATCGTGCATGCCACTTCGGGCAAGGTCATAGCCTGGGGTCTGCCGCGCGCCGTCAAGATCCATCGGAAGACCGCGGAGATGATCCCGCAGGTGGCGCCCTGCCTTGGCCAGACCTGGGATCGCAATGGCGAACAGCCCATCTCGCTCGAGCGGCTGGCCGGGATCGTGCGGGTGGAAAACGCGTCCGCCCGGCCGGTGGCGGCCCTTCTGCACCTGGCGCGTTCCGCCGGAAGCCAGAGCCGGCTCGTCGCCATGGCCGGGACCGACGCGATGGTTGCGCTGGCAGTAGACAATGTCCGCACCGGCATGACCGGGCTGCTGCCGATGCAGAAGCGCCGGCTGGCGACCATCGCCGGGCTGGTCAATGCGGTTCCGACCTTTCAGCTCGAAGTGGGCGCGCGCCCGGCTGACGCAGCGGCACTGATCAGCGCCGCTCTGACGACGCGGGACTGAACAGCCGATCAAGCAGCGTGCGGTCTGGCCCTGGCCAGCCGTTGGATCCAGCGGAAGGCGTCGCGGCGTAGGCGCGAACCAAGCTTGTCCCTGGAATTGACGCCGAGCAGCGTATTTGTGGTGATCAACCGCCTGGCCAGCCGTATGGAGAGATCGGGTTTGATGCGGCCAGCGAGTTCGAGCGCGCGGCTCTCCTCGAACAACTGGCCGGTCACATCGAGCACGATTGCCAACTCGAGCTCGATGCCGGTGGTACGGGCAGCGTCGAAGAGGCGTGCTTCCGCTTCGGGTGATTGCAGCGCCCGCACGCCTTGCAGCACGTCGACGCAAAGCTGCAGCCGGTGGAATTTGTGGCCGCCGGCGGCATGCACGATGGCGATCGTCAGAAGAGCGGCCGGCGTGTCTGTCGCGTCGCCGTCGATAGCGCGCAATTCAGGGAAACCCAGCGACAGGCGCCGCCGCATGCCGGTGTCATGCACGAGGTCGCCATGCAGTTCGACCAGCAGGCTGGAATTCTCCTTTTCGAGCCATTTGAATTCCTGCAATTCGTAGGACTCGGCCTCGTTGCTGCCAAGCTCGAAGCCGCATGCCGCGATCACCCGGTTTGCCCTGGCCAGATTGGCGGGTTCGACCAAGATGTCGATGTCGGTGAACGGCCTGTCGGCGACGTTGCGGTAGAGCTTGCGCGCGAAGACCGGCCCCTTGACGATCCGCGCCGGAATATTGTCCGCCGCCAGTCCCTTCATGATGCGGTCGCCATGATACTTCAACAGCATCGACTGGCCGGTGGCGATCGTCGCTTTCTGGCGCAGGTTCTCCAGTCTGTCTCGCAGCTCCTGATCCGATGGCAGTTGCGCGTCGCCGCTGAGCTTGCGCAGCATGATCGGCAGCACGCCATGGAATTCGGCGTTGTCGAGCAGCGACATCAGCGTCTTTGCCGGCAAATTATCGACGTCGACAGTCGGCGCCTCCGGATCTGCGTAGCGCAGCAGCAGCTTTTCTTCGGCAGGGGTAAGCGGTGGCAGCATCAACCTGGACAATGTTGCGATTGCAGGGAAAGATGTCGCAGAAAAGCAGGGTGGAAGCCAGCTTTACATACCCCAGCGCAGCGCTGCCGTGTGTACCGGCGCATCCCAAAATCCGGTCGTCTCGTCGTCGAGCATGGTCAGCGTGATCGAGCAGCCGGCCATGTCGAGCGAGGTGACGTAGGAGCCGACCAGCGAACGGGCCACCGTCACGCCATGCTTCTCGAAGATCAGCCGTGCGCTGTTGTACATCAGGTAGAGTTCCATCAGCGGCGTGCCGCCGAAGCCGTTGACGAACAGCAGCGCCGAACCCTTCGCCCTGTCCCCGAGATCGCCCAGGATCGCGGCACAAATCTCCTGCGCGATCGCATCGGCGCTTTTCAACATGTCGCGTCGGCGTCCGGGTTCGCCATGGATGCCGACGCCAAATTCCATCTCTCCGTCGCCGATGTCGAAAGTCGGCTTGCCTGCCGCCGGCACGGTGCAACTGGTCAGCGCCACGCCCATCGAGCGGGTGGCCGTGTTGACGCGGTCGCCCAGCGCCTTCAACGGCGCCAGCGCCAGGCCATGTTCGGCCGCCGCGCCGACGATCTTTTCCACCACCAGCGTTCCGGCGACGCCACGCCGGCCCGTCGTATAGGAAGAATTCTCGACTGCGACATCGTCATTGGTCACGATCTGCTGGACGCCTTCCGACATCTCGGCCGCCATGTCGAAGTTCATCACGTCGCCTTCATAGTTCTTGACGATGAACAGGCAGCCGGCGCCGGTGTCGACGGCTTGCGCCGCCGCCAGCATCTGGTCCGGTGTCGGCGAGGTGAACACCTGGCCGGGGCAGGCGGCATCCAGCATGCCGTGTCCGACAAAGCCGCCATGCAGCGGCTCGTGGCCGGAACCGCCGCCGGAGATCAGCGCCACCTTGCCCGGCCGCAAGGTCTTACGGCGGATGAATTTGTGCTCGTCGCCAAGTACGAGGATGTCGGCATGGGCGGCCACGAAACCGTTGAGGCTCTCGGTCAGCAC
>NZ_RZTT01000223.1 GCF_003996995.1 Mesorhizobium sp. M7A.T.Ca.US.000.02.2.1
GTCTCCAGCGGCCAGTCTTCGGCGATGATCGCGGGATCCTTGCCATACCATGGGGCCTGCACCAGCCGTCCGGTGTCGGCAAAGGACCATTTGTGATAGGGGCAAACGATCAGCCCACATTTGCCCGCGCCATCGGCCAGAAGTTTCGCCCCCCGGTGGCGGCAGACGTTCTTAAATCCGCGCAAGGTCCCGTCCCGGCCCCGGATGGCGAAGATCGGCGTGCCGGCGATGTCGATGGCAAGGTATTGACCGGACGTCGCGACCGAGGCGACAGGCCCCATGAACTGCCAGGTGTGCGCGAAGATGCTGCACCGTTCCTGCTGCCAGATATCATCGCGTACATAAAGCGACGGGTCCAGGTTCAGGTATTGCACAGGCGGAGTGTCGAGTGGCAGCTGGTCGGGCCGCAAGGGGTCTGGCGTCATAGGCTAACCTCCAGTTGCGGCAATCCTGTCGTAAGCGGGGCGGCATCGCAAGAGAATTGGCTCTGCTGCGCACAGCCTGTAAGCCGGCGTGCAATTTTGCTCTAAAGCAGATTTGCTGGAGTGGCGGTCGTTTCCAATTCGCCGACCTAGTTGTCGACCGCGATCATCACGTGGGATGCTTAACCGCAGCACAGGTCCCAGGTCGACTTCGAGCCCAGTTCGTCGTCCCGCCTGGTGGACGGCGGGTATCAGAATAGTGCCGTTCGCTCGCGAACGACGGGGGATGGAGTCGTGAGCTGACGAGAGAAACTTTGCCCGAGGACGCCGAGCTAGAACGGCAGCTTACCGCCGAGCGTTCGGCACGCCGAATCCTGATGTTGGCTTAAGCGTATCTCAGACATTCAGTCTGACCAGACTTTTGCGAATGGCGTCTTTGCGCTTCGTCTCGGTCATTGAGATATTAGCAGCCGCTTCCAAGAAGCAGACATCACAGTGACCGCGCCATAGCTCTCGATGCGCAACGATATCAGACTCTCCAACCCGCCATTGCCCACATGCATTTCCCAGGACGGCCATTGATCGCTCAGGCAGGAATTCCGGACCGGTCCGGATCACCCAGGTGAGATGGCGTCTGCCGGGTCGACGCTTGCGTCAGGCGGCGTATGTCAACTCGTTTTAGGCCGCAGTAACTTCGAGAGCCAAGGCGGACTGCTGGGGCAGGAAGAAGCTGGGTATTTCCACACTGGTGCGATCCGGTACTTAACATATTATGTGACCTTCAACTGGGGGTTATAGCGAATGAAAGATGAGACCGGCGTTCAGAAGTTGGTGCGCACACTGCGTGCCCGAGCACCCGACGACGCAGCTGAATTGCTGGCCAGAGAGTCTCCCGAGTTCATCCGCGACACACTAGAGCTGTTGCCAGAGGGGCACGCCCGCAAGGTGGCCGAGCATTTGCCATCGCATATGCGGCCCATCAGGCCCCCTGACGATGGCGAGGATTTCGCGATCCCCGAGTCGCTTGTCGAGGTAATGGACCCGATTTCCGCCAGCGTTCCTGTCGGGACGACGGTTGCTGCCTCGGTGGAAGCTGTCAGACGCGCCCAGGTGCCGACCGAACTCACTTATCTCTACGTCACGGACGAGGGCAGTAAACTGGTTGGCCTGGTGGTCCTGCGCGATCTGATGCTGAGCGAACCGGACGCCATTGTCGACCAGATCATGCTGCCCAAGCCGTTCGCTCTTCATGTCGGTCTCTCTTTGAGCAACGCCTGCAAGGCAGCGGTACGGCGTCACTACCCTGTCTATCCGGTGGTGGACGCGGAGAACCGGCTGCTCGGGCAGGTTCGCGGCTGGCGCTTGTTCGAGCAGCAAGTCATTGAGATTTCCGCTCAGTCTGGCCAGATGGTAGGTGTCCAGAAGGAGGAGCGCTCTTTCACGCCGCTGTTTTCAGCCTTCTTGAAGCGTCATCCGTGGCTGCAGTTGAACCTCCTGACGGCCTTCATGGCCGCATTCGTGGTCAGTTCGTTCACAGGAACCATCGAGAAGATCGTCACCCTGGCGGCATTCCTCCCGGTCTTGGCCGGGCAGAGCGGAAACACGGGCTGCCAAGCACTGGCTATGACGCTGCGTGGCCTTGCGCTGGGGGATGTGGACAAACGACCGAAGCTGCACTTGGTGGTGAGAGAGGGCGCGCTCGGGATCGCCAACGGCTTGCTTGTCGGCCTTCTTGCGGCTGCGGCGATGTGGTTCTACGCCTCGAGGCAACCGGAGTCGGCCGCCCAAGCGCCCATGTTAGCACTTGTGATCCTGCTTGCTATGTCCGGATCGTGCCTCATGTCTGGAATCTCCGGCGTGCTGATCCCGTTGGGCCTGCGCCGGGTCGGCGCCGACCCGGCGGTCGCTTCGGCGATCTTCCTCACCACCTTGACCGATATTGTAGGCATGGGCCTGATGCTGGGGCTGGCCACCATACTCGTGCTGTAGCGAGGTACGTTCCTGGGAAATTGGGGCAACAAGCTGATCTCGTCGCGTTCAGCGAATTGCGAGAGCCAGGCCGCATCGCGCACGCATCGTGAGAAGCACCCTCCGGCAGCTCTCTGACCCCTTGCGCAACGCGCCGGAAGACCTTTGGATAGGCCGTGGATGACCTTGAAGCCTATTCAGTGACCAGAACACGCGCAGAATCGCGCAAGCAATATTAACCTCGTCGGTTTGCGATCCGCCACTCAGGATCTGGTTGTTTGCTACTAGTGCCGAATCCTTCAATTACGTCCAGCAACTCCAAGCAGACGTTTTTGCGACCAGCGCAGCCAAAAATAGGAATAAGCCTGTTAGCTTGTTGCGCAGCTGCAACAGCTGCTGAGGCTCGCATGATCTGGTGGCAGTTCAGTCGCCTTTTTTCTTGTAGTCATGCGATTCCTTCGCACTAGTCCGGTCGGGGTGGGTTCTCGGCATGCAATCTTCGTCTCGCACGATTTTCGGCTTCGCCGCAGCGCTGCTTTTTAGCGGGGTATTGCCGGCCGGCGCACAAGGTCTTTTTACGGCCTATGACGATGCGTTTTCGGCCCGCATCGCCAGTCCGGCCGACAATGGAACGCTCGCCCAATTCGTCACGGTTGCGGTCAACGCGGGCCAATACGATCAGGCGATCTCCTCAATCGAGCAGTATCTGATCCAATACCCCCGCGATGCGCGCGCCCGGCTTGCCGCCAGCCGGTTGTACTATCATGTCGGCTCCTATGAATTGGCCCGGCGGCAGGTGCAGTACGGCATCGAAGTCGGCGGTCTGACCGCGGGTGAGCAGCAGGAAGCTGTTCGCCTCCTCGGCCGGATCGATCGTGCGTTGCGTGGCGTCACCTGGGAACTCGCCCTGACCGGCGGCGTATTCAGCGCATTCACCAATTTTGCGCCGGGCGGGGCGCAGGACGAGGAAAGCTTCGTCTCGCCCTACGGGCGGGCGGAAGGCTTTGTCCGGTGGGACCTCGGCACGCCAAGTGCCGACGCGCTGGTGCTTTCAGGGTCGTTGACGGCGACAGAGCGTTTTTTCACGGAAGACCTGTCGGTTCCGGGTAGCGATAAGACTTTTGTCCACGGCAACGCAGCGATTACCTGGGACAAGGGGCTGCCCAATAGTGGGATCGATTCGCTTCGCCTGCTGCTCTCCGCGTTTACCGTTACAGACCGTTTCGACAGCGATATTCAGGAAACCGGCATTGGCCTTGGTGGACGTTTCCTCGTTCGACCGACGGTCGAAACGACGCTCTTCGCCGGTGGCGGCTACATCGATCTAAGCGCCTCGCAAGGCATTTTCGCCGACAGCAGGGTCTTCTATGAGGCAGGCGGCAGCTACCGCTTCCGCAATGGCCGGGCGCTCGGACTGCGCTTTGTCGGCTCGAACGACTTCGCTTCCGGATCTGGAGAAATCGGCCGCAGCTACTCAGGCGAGGTCCGCTATGGCGGCCTGTTGATGAACGTACCGGATCTTTTCGCATGGTCACACCAGATCGCCTTCTCGGCCGGCCACAGCGACATTCCCGATCTCTCGGTCGGCATCGGCACAAATATTAAGAGCGACTTCTGGCGCATTGCCTCGGAAAGCGATTTTCAGCTGACTGAAGCCCAGAAGATCAGCGTTGATCTCGCCTATCGAGAAACCACTTTCGCCATCGCCAACCGCGACCGAAAATCGTTCGAAATGCTCATGAGCTATACGTTGACGCTCAATTGAAAGAGGCCTCGATGAGGTACCGTCAGATCGCTCTTTTTATCGCCTGCCTTGCTTTCACGGTACCATCCGCCGCTGAGACAGTCGGGTCGATGACAGCCTATCAGACCAACATCGTCCGCAACAACGGTGGGACAATGAACGTTGGTGCTGGCGTCGAACTCGGCGACCAGTTGCGCAGTGACCCCACCGGTCTTGGAATGCTGGTGTTCCGGGATGAATCGAGCGCCAAGATTGGTCCGAACACCAGCCTGACAATCGATGAATTCGTCTACAATCCGGGCTCCGGTTCCGGAAAGATCGATATCGGGATGAACAGCGGCCTGGCACGTTTTTATGGCGGCCAAGTTTCTAAAGGGGGCGTCATGCAGGTTGCGACGCCGCACATGGTGCTCGGGGCGAGAGGCGGCATCATCGAAGTGCTGGTGGCAACCGGCCAGACTGTCGGCATATTGCGCGCCGGCCGCATGACCTGCACGATCAATGGCAAACGGCTGGTCATCACAAACCCGGGCTACGCCTGCACGTCGGCAGATGGCAAGCTGCTGACCGGCTACGGTGGCATCGACACCTTCCCGATATTGGACAGTATTGACCGGATAGCGGGCACCGGCCTGCCAGGGGCACCGGGTCCTGGGTTGGACGTAAGCGCAATTTGTGCATCGGCACTCGGCGGCTCGCTCGAAGTCTGCGGGTCCACGGACGGCGCATTGCCAGGAGTGGTCTTGGAATTCCCTGACAGCCCAATGCCACCTGCGGGCAGCGGGGGGCGGAGGGGCGAGTGTGAGGGTGAGCGTTGCTGTTACTACTGCGATTAGACTGGCCCCACGATGAGCCGCTTGGTCGGTAGTCCCTGGGCTGATTGGCGGCAAGCTGGCAGGCGCAAAATATCCGGCCTTGTGGTCGTGCTCCTGCTGCTCGCTTGCCATTTGGCTTTTGACGCACCGTTGTCGCGTCTGCGTGAGCGGACGTACGACTTCTACCAGTTTCTCGCCCCACGCCAGACGACGAGCAATCCTGTCGTGATCGTCTCGATAGATGACGCCAGCCTCAAGGCACATGGGCGATGGCCCTGGAACCGTGGCCTCTTGGCCGATCTGGTCGATGGCATCACCGAATCCGGCGCGGCGGTGGTCGGGCTTGCGCTGGTACTCCCCGAGGCCGACAACTCGCCTGAGGGCATCGCCGGAGACAAGCACTTAGCAGCGGCGCTGGCCAAAAATCGAACGGCTCTTGCCGTCAGCCTAGGCAATGAGGCGACAGTTTCCGAAGCAGAACCCAAAGCCGGCTGGTCGATCGTCGGGCAAGTACCCGATACACTTCCCGGCTTCACCGGCTTGACCGGCTCGCTTGCCGAATTCTCGAACACTGCCGCGGGCCTCGGCGTGATTCGCACCTTGCCTGATCCCGACGGCGTACTGCGCCATGTGCCGCTGCTCTGGCTTCGCAACACCGCTCAAGGCGTGCAGTTGTGGCCGTCCTTCGCACTCGAGCTCCTGCGCCTTTACGCTGGACAGGACGGGTACATAGCCCGGATGAATGCAGCCGGGTTCGACGCACTCAGGATGGCCGGCGCCATTGTGCCGCTCGAGCCGGAGGGGAGCATCCGCCTCTGGCAAACCGCCACCGATGCGCCCCGCCTGTCTGCCAGCACTATCCTCTCGGGCCATGGCGATCCGCGGCTGCGCGACGCCATCGCCATTGTCGACCTGTCGGCTGTGGGACTGACGCAGTACCTGCCCACGCCAAGGAGTCCAGCACGATCAGGAGCGGACATCCACGCCGATGCGGTTGGCCAGATGCTTGCCGGGCGCTACCTGGCCGAGCCAACGCACGCGCGTATGCTTGAGCGGCTCTGGTTTCTCCTCAGTGCCGTCGTTTTCATCGGGCTGTCCGGAGTGCTCGCCGGGCGTGTCGTGCTTGGCGCCCTCGCACTGGCGCTGCTGGTCGTCACGCCGTTTGTGTTCGGCGCTCTCGAGTACAGCATGCAGGGTGCACTCTATGACCCGCTGCAGCCGGCGCTTGCAACGATCATGGTTGCGGGCTTCGAAGGCTATGTCCTCTACAGGCGCAGCGAGCAGCGCCGGTCCACCTTGGCGCGACAGTTCTCCCAATATCTGTCGCCCTCCGTGGTGCAGCGCCTCGCAAGCTCGGACACCGAGGCAATCCTGTCTGGCGAGAAGCGCGAGATCACAATCCTGATCAGCGACATACGCGGCTTCACGACGATGAGCGAACAGCTCGATACCCATGAGATCGCCAAGGTAGTCAACCATTTCCTTGGTATTGCGACCGATGAGATACTCAAGCGCGACGGCACCATCGACAAGTTCATGGGCGATGCGGTGCTGGCCTTCTGGAACGCGCCGCTTGATCAACCCGATCATCGCGAGCGTGCGCTCGACGCGGGTCTTGCCCTGATCGAGCGGGTGAAGCGCGAAGATGCCGCCTTCACTGCGGATGGCCATCGCTCGATCGAAATCGGCGTCGCCATCGAGACCGGCATCTGCTCGGTAGGCAATTTCGGCTCCGAACGACGCTTCGATTACACCGCAATCGGCTCCCCGGTGAACCGCGTGGCACGTCTCGAGTCCACGACCAAGAAGCTGGGCATCCCCCTGGTGCTCGGACCCGGCTTTGCGGCAGGAGCATCGATGCCGGTCGTCCAGGCGGGCGCCTTTGAGCTCCAGGGTTTCAAGGGCGAGGTGCCGGTTTTCACTGTTCCGGAGATGCAAGCTGCTCACCAAGGTGTGAGCCGCGAAGTAGAGATCCAGCAATCTGGCGCCCCTGGCGCGGTGGTTGGTTCGCCGCCATCCGTGCAAATGACACCGCCTGATGTTGCGCCCCGAACCCGAAGCACACGCTGACCGGATTCAGCCGATCGCAGTGGTGCCGTCCTGCATCGTGAACTAAGACCGCTGGGGAGGCCTAGGTGCCATCAGGCGGCATCCGGCCTGCGCAGTCGTTGTTTTTGACGGCGGTCGTCTCGCACGCCTGCAGGATTAGGCCAATTTGGGCGGCCGCAAAATACCGGAGCTGAAAGTAGTCCATCTATTCCTGAAAGCTGCCATTCTAGTTGCGGCCCCACGCTCATCAACCGTCTGCCGGCGCGCAGCGGTCCAACAGAACACCGGCCGACCTGTTCAGTTCGAGTTGATGAGCGACGCACGCTCCAGCCTTCTCGCATGGCTGGAGCGACGCGGTAGAAGATGCCCTGGAACTGCTGAGGCTACGGAAACCTACAGATGCGGCTCCATTTCCGAGTGGAGCCGCGTATGCTAAGCGCCTTTGTTTCGGTCGTTGAGGCGAACTCCTGCGATCCCATATGTGGACATAGTTGCTGAAGACGCCGTGGCGCTGTGAACCAGACTCGCGTGGGAGTGAGGTTGCAAAACGCCTCCTCCGGGTGACAACTCCCCGCAGAGAGCCGCTTCTTCAGACAGGCTCCGACCAGGCCGCAGGATAGGCGAGGCAGCCCCAGAATTTGGAGACCAGAATATGGCAAGCGGGGAGCAGCAAGACAAATCAGCGGCGGAAAAGGCAGTATGGCCGCTTCTCTTTCTAACGGCGGCGCTGCAGGCGTATCTGGGTCTGTCGTTGGTAGCCTATGTGTTCATGGGCGTGTCAAACCCGGGCTCCGGGATTGCCGGATGGACAGCGGCCATGACAGGCGGGCTCCAGACGATTGCGGCCATGGCGGCCTTTGTGCTGGCTGTTCGAGGCGATCTTCGCGGCACTAACTTGGCGTTAGCCGGCAGCATCATGCTGGGCTGGTTTTCGATGCTGCCTTCGGTCGCTGAGCAAGGGCTCGATTTTGGCGGTGACGACTGGGGTACCCCGGTCTATTTCGTGGTCTCCCCCATCATCGCGATCGTTACGGCAACGCTAGCTTGGCGCAACCTATACCTGGTCCCGGCAGCTTTCATCGTAACCGCACCGACCTTCATCGGCATTTTGGTCGTCATCGTCTTCGGAATCGCCATCGCTTTATACGGCTTCTGAATGCGTGGCAGGTTCGAGGCTCGAAGTCGCAAGGATTGGCTTCGGCCCGTGAATCCGAGGCGTATCGAAGGTCCGGCTTCGAGTCGCATCCGGCCCGCTGCAGCATTTTCCACTTTGAGGCGAAATCATTCTCAACTATGGTCTGCCAGACTTAAGGCATGGGGGATTGCCGATGGTTTTATCACGCAGGGGAGTCGTCATCGCCGGCCTGGCGCTGGTCGTGGTCGGTGCAACCGGCAATATTGTTCTAGCCGCGAAGGCAAAATCCTTTTTCGCCGGTGACGCCAGCGACAACAATTTTGTCTATCGCAAGACCAACTTCGCCAAGATCGACAAGCGATGGCATCGCCAGATCGTGAAGTATTTCAGCAGCGAGCCGGTCGGCACCGTCGTGGTCGATACCCGCCACCACTTCCTCTACCTCATCATGGAAAACAAGACCGCCATCCGCTACGGCGTCGGCGTAGGCAAGGACGGCTTCAAATGGTACGGCCGCGCGACGATCGACCGCCGCGCGCTGTGGCCGCGATGGGTCCCGCCCCCCGAAATGCGTAAGCGCAAGCCGGACCTACCGCCGATGGTCGCAGGCGGCGCGTCCAACAATCCGCTCGGGCCGCGCGCGCTCTATCTGTACCGCGACGGGGCCGACATCGGCTACCGCCTGCATGGCACCCTGGAGCCATGGAGCATCGGCACCGACGCTTCCAGCGGCTGCATCCGCATGTTCCCGGAAGACATCATCGACCTCTACCAGCGGTGCCCGATCGGCACCGCGGTGGAGGTGCTGCCGCACATCGCCGACCAGGCGCCCGCTTCCACAACTGTCGAATGATTGGCGCCTGATGAACCGCACGATTGAAAACACGCGCCGGCTGCTCGCTGCCAGCCTGCTGGTGTTTGTCGCATCCTGCTCGACCAGCAACACGCTGGCCCCTTTCACGCCAGACGTCACCAACGCCGAGATTGCCGGCTTCCAGAACGTGCAGCCGGGCAGCGAGGAGGATTTTATCCTCAATGTCGGCCGCCGCACCTATTTCACACAAGGTTCGGTTGCGCTCGATTCTGTCGCCAAGGCCACCCTCGACACCCAGATCGCCTGGTTAGCAAAGCATCCGCGCTGGCTGCTCAAGCTGCAGGGTTTCGCCGACGATCCCGGCGCAAGTGAAACGGCGCTGTCGCAGCAGCGCGCCGATGCGGTGATGGACTACCTCGCCGCCGGCGGCATAGACCGCAACCGCATGTGGGCCAAGGGCTACGGCAAGGACAGGCTCGTCCGCGACTGCCCCGACGCCGCCTGCAGGTCGCAGAACCGCCGCGTTGTGTCTAATTTGCGCGATGAGAGGGACGAGTCGTAGGTGGCAGCAGTTTTGCTTGTCATCGGAGGCCGTAGGCAGCTTTGTCCCCGTAAAGCAGACATGCCGGCGATAGCACTTGCCGCAGGACTGACCAAAGCGAGAAGTCGCATCGCCCAGTTTGGCATCTCAAATCGCGGCGCTTTTGCTCCATGAGCACCCAGCCGCGACCTGAGCACCCGGGCTATTCGTATATGCTCATTGTTTCACCCGCTATTGCAACGAACCGCTCGCCATTTGCTGCAGGATCGGTCATAGCGCGAATGTGTAGATCGGCGACGTCGCGGACGTCCACGATCCCGTAGGAAAGCTTCGGAGCTAACGGCAGATTTCCGTCCAGCATACCTTGGATGAGTGAAATTGACGGAGAATAGTCGGGGCACATGACCGGCCCCAATATCACCGTCGGGTTTACTGCTGTAAGCTCTGGCCCACCTTTTCGCCTCACAAAATCCCAGGCATCTTTTTCGGCTAACGTCTTCGATCTGACGTAGGCGGTAAGAGTGGGAATGCTCAAGTCACTCCAATCGGCCTCAGTGAGTTCAGCGGTGTCCATTTCGCGAGCGTAACTCATGGTAACGAATGACGATGTGATCACCAGCCGTTTAACCTTCGCTTCATGTGCTG
>NZ_RZTT01000224.1 GCF_003996995.1 Mesorhizobium sp. M7A.T.Ca.US.000.02.2.1
GATAGGAGGGGAAGCGGGTGATCACCTTCCAGCGGCTGGCCTGGCCGGTGGCGACGGCCCATTGCCGCGCCAGCTTGATGCAGGATTCGGTCGCTTCCGAGCCGCCCGAAACGAAGAAGATTCGGTCCATGCCTTCCGGCAGCTTGCCTGCCAGTTCGCGTGCCAGCTCCTCCGCCGGCTCGTTCTCGAAATGCAGCCGATAGGCAAAGGTGGCGCGGTCCATCTGCCGCTTCATGGCATCCAGCACATTGCGGTTAGAATGGCCGATATTGGCGACCATCGGGCCGCTCGAGCCGTCGATGAAGCGGCGGCCGTCCTGCGTCCACATATAGATGCCCTCGGCGCGGTCGATCAGCGGCCGGCGCAGGCTGGACAGATAGAACAGATGCGAGTCTCGCCGGGCGTCGGTGGCTTGCGCGGCGGTCTGGACTTTCGACATGTCAGGGCTTTCCGAGATAACGATCGAGGACATTTTTGGTGACGCGTTCGACCATCGGGTCCTGTCTTAGCAGGCCGGCGACCCATTCGCAGCTTCCGGCGTGGAACACCTCGCCCTTGCCGCGCGGGAAATTGACGATCATGCCGTTGCCGCGTTTGACCTTTTCCAGATTGGCGTCGCTCGCCTCGCCGAACAGCGTCTCGGCGGTGAAGCGGCCATCCTCGTCGGTGAGGAACTGGTCCTCGATCGGGATATCGGCGCTTTCCTCAACCTGGGATGCCATGCCGACGGCGAGAACCTGCAAGCCGTCTGGCGCGCCGCTGGTAGCGGTCGGGTAGGGCAGGCCGCTGAGTATCTCGAAGTCGAGCCCGTCGACCTCATAGCCATAGACATGGCTGTCGGCCCCCAACAGGTCACCATAGTAGATGCCGGTGCCGGCAAAGGCCCAGTGCTCGGGCCGGTAGACCGGAAAACCACGCACGCCGCGCGGCGCGCAGCCGCCCCAACCGGTATAGACCCCGCGCGTCGCGTTGAGCCCGAAGGTAGCCGAACCCGGCCGGCCGATTTCCAGCGCTTCCCAGGAATTGGTGGCGCGGGTGACGTCGCCGCCTGGGAGATAGGCCGGGTCTTCGGCACGCGAGCGATATTTGTAGCAGACCTGCCGGCGGCCCTCGTCCTCAAGCCGCGTCTGCCACATGAAGTTACCGGCAAAGCGCGCCGCATGACCACCACGCTCGACATAGGCGTCGACGGCATCGCGCATTTCCCAGGTCCAATATTCGTCGTGGCCGACGAAGATGGCGCAGTCGTAGCCGTCGAGAATTTCCGGCGAAAAATGGAGATCATGCTGGCTGGCGAGATCGACTTGATAGCCGGCTCGCTCGGCAAAGCGGAAGAAATGGCTGTCATAGCTGGCCCAACCCGACGAGGCGTACTTTTTCGAATGGCCTGTGGCGAGCGCCCATTCCATGTGCGGATAGCGCGGGATCGTCTTGGGCGGGACGGCGACTTCCAGCGGCACGCGCGGCGCATCTTTCGGCAGCACGACGAAGCCACGGCACCAGGGGCGCTGTGTCGACACGATGGGCGAGTATTGGTTGCGGTCCGGCCCGGTGATGCCCTGGTAGTGGTTGGAACCGCCCCAGGTGTTGTAGGCCAGCCAGGTGCCCGTCGCAGCCACCTGCAGCACGCGGCCAGGTTTACGGCCCGGCTGCGGGCTGACGATGAAAATATGGTGGCATTGGATCGGCTTGCCGTCGCGCCCGTCGGCGGTCAGCGTGACCCGATAGGCGCAGGACGGCCAGTCCGCCCCGACGCGAAATTCGAAGGATGCGTCCCAGCCGCAGCCTTCAGCCGAACACTGGTCGGGTGTGTCCTGCCGGCGTGCCGCGATGCCCGATTTCTCGAACACTTTGGTTTCGCTGCCGCCATCCCGGGTGATTGTCATGCCGAAGTTCGGAGCTGTCGAACTGACATGCAACGCCACCGTTTCGCCGGCGCGATAGGAAAACCGGTCGCTGTAGCACCAGATCTCGCCGCGCTCGCCATCCATCCCCGGCCATTCGTAATAATGGCCACGCACCGCGTGGCGGCGCTGCTCCGGCGTCAGTCCGAAATCGGGGAATTCGGTCGGCAGATGGGTCATGAACACCTGAAAAGGTCGAGGGCCGCCATTTCGGCGATCTGCCGGTCACGCGTCAAATAGAAACGATCGGGCCAGCATTCGCTAGCCGCACCCTTGGCCGCCTCCATCAAACGGACTATCTCAGGGGAGGCGGCGTTTCCGCCATGGGGGTCGGCATGCTCAGAGTGCAAAAGGTCAAGGTCGACGAGATCTACGTGCCGACGGCGCGCAAGAAGACGCTGCATCCCGAGACCGTCCGCCATCTGGCCGAGGACATTTTGGAAAACGGCATGAAGACGCCGATCCAGGTCCGCCATGACGGTAAGCGCCACATCCTCGTCGAAGGCCTGCACCGGCTGGAGGCGGCAAGGTGGCTCGGCGAGACCGAGATCGAGGCTTATCTGGTGCAAGCCAAGCGCCACTGACACGTCCGGTTTCTCGGCGCAGAGGTTTTTGTCGCTTCGTCATCCTCGGGTCTGCGCTGCGTCACTGCGCTCCTGCTTCGCCCATTGATGACGAAGGTGAGTGACGCCTCGGCCCATCGAGACGGTGTCGACATTTTCTTTGCGGGCGATGTCGGTTTGCGGTTCATCGGCTCGTCCTTGGGACGGAAGCCAGATCAAACGCAGGACGCCATCATGACCATCATGCTCGACATCGCCCCCACCAACGACCGTGAACTGGTTCTCGCCCGCATCATCGATGCACCGCGCGAGAACGTCTATCGCTGCTGGACTGACCCGAAACTGATTACGCGCTGGTTCTCGCCAAAGCCGTGGACGACGCCGCGCGCCGAGATGGATGTGCGCACCGGCGGCTCGAGCCTTGTCGTCATGGCTAGCCCGGACGGCAACGAATTCCCCAACCCGGGAGTCTTCCTCGAAGTCGTTCCCGGCAGGAAGATCGTCCTCACCGACGCCTACACAGAGGCTTGGCAGCCTTCGGAAAAGCCGTTCATGACCGTCGCGCTGACCTTCGAGGACGAGGGCAAAGGCAAGACCGGCTACATCGCTCGGGTCAGGCACTGGAGCGTCGCCGACCGCGAACAGCATGAGAAGATGGGTTTCCACGAGGGTTGGGGACAGTGCGCCGACCAGCTCGAAGAACTCGCCAAAACGCTTTGATCCGCATGACGCTCTGATACCGGCATGACGAGAGGAGATCGATATGTCCAAAACCCTGTTTTTCGCCATTCTTGCTTCGGTTGCAGCGCTCGTTGGCTGCCCAGGCACCACCAATGCGGAGGAGACAAAACCCGCCATGACGACTGAGACGAACGCACTGCCGAAGCCGGAAAAGTCCGGCCTGCTGCCGATCAACGGCCTGAATTATTATTATGCCATCTATGGCAAGGGCGAGCCGCTGCTTCTGCTGCATGGCGGTCTCGGCACCACGGATATGTTCGCGCCGATCCTGCCGAAACTTGCCGAAAACCGCACCGTCATCGGCGTCGACCTGCAGGGTCACGGTCGCACCGCGCTGGGCGACCGCCCATTCACCGTGGAGGCGATGGGCGACGACATGGCCGCCATCGTCAAGGCGCTCGGTTACGATCAGGTCGATGTCATGGGCTATTCGCTGGGCGGCGGCGTCGCCTTCCGCATGGCCGTCCAGAATCCCGAAGCGGTGCGCCGCCTCGTCCTGGTATCGACCGGCTACGCCACGGACGGCTTCTATGACGAGATGCGTCCCCAGCAGGCACAGGTGAGCGCGGCCGCGGCTGAGTTCATGAAGGACACGCCGATGTACAAATCCTACGTCGCCGTGGCGCCGCATCCTGAGGAGTTCCCGAAGCTCCTCGATGCGCTGGGCGGCTTCATGCGTCAGAACCGCGATTACTCGGCCGACGTCGCCAAGCTGAAGATGCCGGTCATGCTGGTCTATGGCGACAGCGATATGTACAAGCCCGAACACGAGATCAAGTTCTATCAGATGCTCGGCGGCGGGCTGAAGGATGCCGGCTGGATGCGCGAGAACCTGTCGCAGAACCGCCTGGCGATCCTGCCCAACCGCACCCACTACGACACTTTCTTCGCCCCCGAACTGACGGCCGCCGCGCTGCCGTTCCTCAACGGCCAGACCAAGGTCAAAACCTGGGACGAGGTCGTCGGCGAAACGGAGTGAACGCCAAAGCCGCCGGCTGTTAGCGGGCAGCCGGCTTTCCGTGGCAGCGATGACGGCTTTCGGCGTCATCGCTTCACCCCCACTCGCATGGCTCGACGATCCCACGGTTTTCAAGCCGCGAATGCATATTTTCACGGGCTCGAGGCAGCCCCGGGTGGTGCTCGATGACAGCCTGCCGAAATACGAAGGCGCCCCTCCGCCAGGCTAATTTTTCCCTTCTCCCCTTGTTGTGGAAGGAAATGGATCGACGCGCAGCGCCAAGGGCCAGGGGAGAGCGCAAGCATGGCCAAAATTTAATCCAAATCGACACGAGATAGCCGGCAAAGCGTCATTGGCGAGCCATCTTTGTCGTCCTATTTAAGGGTCGCGGGTACGGCATTCGAGGAGACGACGGATGAACGACAGCATCAGCACCCTGGACGAGCTTTTGAGCGATCCGATGGTCCTGCTTGTGATGGAGCGCGATCGTGTGCGCCCCGAACAGGTGCGCATGCTGCTCGAACGGGCTCGCCGGCCTTCGACCGATGAGCCCGAAGTGCCGCCGGCGCATGTGATCGCCAGGACATGCCAGAAACTCTGGCTCTGCCCGTAGTCGCTTTGCGATTTTCGCTGTGTATCTCAAGCCGGCTCCAAGGTGGGCCGGTTTCGAACGGCGTGCACTTCGGCACGCCAGCTTACAAATCCGTAAATTGATTATCCGGCCCATGACGATAAGGCTTGCCCGGGATTGACCGATGGTCGGTCCACGCAACTCCGATCTCTCATGCACGGAATTCGATTTTGGCCGATATCTGCACACAAGGCCTGGATACGGGCTTCGTCGGCCTGGGGTTCGCCAAGGTGGCGTTCCTCGGCGTGGTGCAAGGCATCACCGAACTGTTGCCGATTTCCTCGACCGCCCATATGCGCATCGTGCCGGCCGTGCTCGGCTGGCAGGATCCTGGCTCCGCCTTCTCCGCCGCCATGCAACTCGCGGCCCTTGCCGCGGTGGTCAGCTATTTCTGGAGTGATGTCAGGAATATCCTGTTTGGTTCGTTCGACGCTCTGGCGCGACGCGATTTCGCCGACCGGCATTTCAAGCTGGCGCTCTGGATCGTGCTGGCGACGATCCCGATCGTCATCGCCGGCGTGGCGCTGTCGGGCGTACTCAACGCCTGCAATTCGCCGCTACGCAGCCTGACGGTGATCGGCTGGGCCTGCATCGCAATGGCGATCCTGCTGGCGCTGGCCGAGATCTTTGCCCGTCACCGGCGCAGCATGGGCGGTGCGTCGCTGACCGATGCGCTGCTCGTCGGTGTTGCCCAGATCGGCGCGCTGGTTCCGGGTGTCTCGCGCTCGGGCTCGACCCTGACGGCGGCATTGGGGCTCGGCTTCAAGCGGGCCGAGGCGGCGCGCTTCTCATTCCTGCTCGGGCTGCCTGCCATCGCGCTCGCCGGCCTCAAGGAACTCTGGGAACTGCACAAGGTCCATCTCGACGCCCATGGCTGGTCGGTGCTTGCTGTCGGGCTGGTCGTTGCGTCGATCTCCGCCTTCTTCGCCATATGGGGGCTGATGCACGTGCTGGAGCGTTTCTCGGCCTGGCCGTTCGTCATCTATCGCGGCCTGCTCGGCATCGTCTTGTTGTTGAGCGTCGCCATGGGATGGCTTGCCTAAGTCCAGAGCCTTTCACAGTCTCGCTTGAAACAGGTTATATCCGTACCGGACCTCGAACTTCGATTCCGGTAAGCGCATGGATTTCCTGACCCTCCTGCAATCATTGCCGTTGCTGCTGGCATTGGCCAAGGGCGCACTGCCGTCGGTGGCGGCATTTGGCATGGGATTTGGCCAGTGGACCGCTTCACTGCCGCCATGCCGGGACTTCACCTTCGAGGCGACCAGCTATCTCGTTTGCGAGGTCGATCCAAAACGATATCAGCTCGAGCTGTTCTGGAAGGATGCGGCGGGCAAGCCGTTTCAGTCGCTGCACAATCTGCATGCCACGCAACAGGCGGCAGGGCGCACCATGCTGTTCGGCATCAATGCCGGTATGTATCACCCGAACCTCGCGCCGGTCGGCCTCTATGTCGAGCGTGGCCAGGAGATGGCCTCGGTGAAAACGGGATCGGGAAGCGGCAATTTTTCCCTGCAGCCGAACGGCATTTTCTACATGCGCAACGGCAAGGCCGCGGTCCGTGCCACCAGGGATTTCGTGAAAAGGCGCCCGACCGTCGACTATGCGACGCAATCGGGGCCGATGCTGGTGATCGACGGCAAGCTGCATCCAAAATTCCAGGCTGACGGCACTTCACGGAAAACCCGCGACGGTGTCGGGGTGCGAAAGGACGGCGTCGCGGTTTTTGCGATTTCGAATGGCTCGGTGACCTTCCATGCCTTCGCCCGTCTGTTCCGCGATGCGCTCGGCTGCGACAACGCGCTGTTCCTCGACGGCACGATATCAAGCTTGTTTGCGCCTGCCATCGGCCGCAAAGACGACTATTGGAATCTCGGGCCGATGATCGGCGTGTTCAGAAAATCCTAGCCGGTTTCCATCGCGCTTACCTGCACGCGGTATGGAAAAAAAACTTGATTCAAACTTTATTGGTAATTTCTCATTCATAACTGATCCGGTTTGTCCGTCGGCTGTCGTTTTGCCCTCGGTCTGTTGTGTTTTGAGTACAGGTCCAGATGCGGATTCCGGGCGTCGTCAGTTTTTTGATCGTGTCGCTATGCCTTGCCGGCTGCTCGTCGACATCAGGCGTCGATGCGCTGGATTTGCAGAAACCGTCCAACGAGACCACCAGTTCCGTGATCCGGCCGCCGGCACCGATCGCCCCTGTGCCGGCGGCAAGGGGCAACAGGGCGGCAAGGGCCGGATTGGCTCCCATGTCTGACAACGGTCCGGGGGAAAGAACGCGCCCGTTCGGTTTGGCGGGGGAGGAAGAGACGGGGGTGTTTGCCGCACCTGATGTGCCTGATCCCCAAGTGCCTGAGGTCGGCGGGTTGCCGGTCGAGCCGGCAGCCTTGGTGTCGCCGCCCAAGCTGTTGACCCGTGCGGCACCGGCCATGCTTGCCGGGCCACTCACCCGTTACGGTTTTCGCGACGCCAAGCCGATCCATTTCGGCAAGGGTTCGCCCCGCCATCTTGCCGTGCACGGCGTTGACGTCTCGCGCTGGCAAGGCAACGTGAACTGGGACAAATTGCGCGCCCAGGGCGCCAACTTCGCCTACATCAAGGCGACCGACGGTGGCGACCACCTCGATCCGATGTTCATGAAAAACTGGCGCAACGCCGACGCCGCCGGTTTGAAGCGTGGCGCCTACCATTTCTTCTACTGGTGCCGCACGGCGGGCGAGCAGGCGGACTGGTTCATCCGCAACGTGCCCAGGGTCGAAGGCGCACTGCCGCCGGTGATCGACGTCGAGTGGAATGGCGAGTCCAGCTGCAAGCGGCGGCCGTCGCGCGAAAAGGTGCTGGAAAAGATGCAGGTGTTCATGGACAAGCTGGAGCGGCATTACGGCCAACGTCCCATCATCTACACCGCGCCCGATTTCTACCGCGACAATCTCAGGGGCGAATTCCTCGACTATCCGTTCTGGCTGCGTGCCGTGGCTCAGCATCCGTCAAAAGTCTATCCCGGCCGCAAATGGCTGTTCTGGCAGTATTCCGGCTCCGGCCTGTCGCACGGCGTCACCGGCCGCATAGACCTCAATGTCTTCCATGGCGACGAACGGCAATGGCGCGCCTGGGCCGGCGGCCGGCAGACGGTAGCCGACGCCAACTGAGACAGTCGTCAGTCCCGGCGCACTTCGCTCTGCCTGATGTCCGCGGTCTGGGCAACGCGACATCGGACTGCTCGATGGACACGCTTCCGCCGGCAGCATTCGCTGAGGAAAGTGTCCGGGTCTTTGACCGACATGGACGCATGGGAGGAAAGATGGGTGTGTCATCGGAGGCTCTGGCGCAGAGCCGTCAAACGATCAGCGCTTACGAGGATTATGCGGAACAATATGATGCCATCGTGCGCCATGTCCCCAACGTGAAGGGGCAGGCATCGCTGAAGCGCCTGGTGGCGATTGCCGGCACAGGCGGCCGGATTTTGGAAGTCGGGTCCGGAGCCGGATACGACGCGGATTTTCTGGAGAGTTTGGGTGTCAAAGTCCGGCGCACCGACGCGACCAAGCGGTTCCTGGAACTGCAGGCCGCGCGTGGCAAGCATGGCGAGTTGCTCGATCTCATCACCGATGATCTCGGCGGCCCCTACGACGCGGTCCTGGCCCTATGCGTCCTCATCCATGTGCCTCGCGACGAGACCGACCAGGTGCTTGCCAAGATAGCCGGGTCGCTGCGCCCGGGCGGCGCCTTCCTCGTCTCCATGCGCAATGGCGACGGCGAGACATCAGGCGAATATCATATCGTCTACTGGCGCAGGGACGACTTCGCGGCCCGTCTCGAAGGCTCCGGGCTCGTCCTCATCAGGGACGATTTCAACGTCGGCCGCGATAGCGAAGAATGGAACACGTTCCTGGCCGTGAAGCCTGCATGACGCGGCGTGGGCTGTTGCCGTTTGCGCTGCTCAGCCTTTTCAGATTTGCGAAAATACAAGACATTGCCGCCGCCATGCTGTCTATGTGCAGGTTCCTGCACTCCTGGGGGGAGACGAGTTGGAACTCAAGATCATGCTTGTCGGCTTTGCCTGCGTGGTCGCGGGCGCGCTGTCGTTCATCACCTTCATGAAATGGCGAGAGGTGAAGGCACTCAGCCGCTGGCTGCCGACGCCGGGAAAGATCATTTCCTCGCGCGTCGAGGCACGTGAGGTCAGAAACTCGGGCGTTGGTTCGGACAGCACTGACACCACCGAAATGCGCAATTTTCCGGCGATCACCTTCGAATACAAGATCGGCGGCAAGAAGTTTCAAAGCTCGCGCTACAGCGTGAAGGAAAATCTGGGGAATTTCGAAGTCGCTGAAACCCTTGCCCAGTTTCCCCGCGGCGCGGACGTGACTGTCTTTTACAATCCGGCCGATCCGAGCAAAGCGGTGATCGAGCGCACCCTGCCGGACGGCGCCTTCAAGTTCATGGTCCAACTCTCGGCGGGATTGGCGATCGGCGCGGTTGTGCTGGTGTTTTCCGTTGGCGGTGTTCTGGAGGCGATCGGGCCGCATTTGCCCAAACCGCAGAATCTCGGCGCCGCGGCGTTGCTGCTTTTGATGGGCTTGTTCATCCTGAGCATCGGTTTCGCCCAGAAAGCGTTGGCCGAGCAGGCGGCAAAATGGCCGATCGTGGTTGGCCGCATCGACACTTCAGGTCTGCAGGCGCTCCGAAACCATTCAGGCTATGGCCGCTGGCGCACCGTCTTCAAATCCCGCATCGTCTACTCCTATGGCGTCGCCGGCCAGCGCTACAGCGCCGATCGTGTGGCCTTCGGCGCCACCGTGACTGCCTCGCTGCCGGGCCTCGTCGGCGGCCAGGCACGGCAGTATGTCGAAGGCAGCAAGGTCGACGTCCACTATGACCCCGCCAACCCCGGCTCGGCGGTGCTCGAATGCCGGGTCCGGGGGCTTTGGCTGCTATGGATCTGCTCGGCAGGCTTTCTCGGTGGCGCGGCCTTTCTGCTCGGGCTGGTTTGAGCGTGCCAGCCGACTTCCCCAATGCCAATCCAGACGGCTCCTCATGGGATGCCTTTACCTAAACAGGATGCAGCGATGAATAGCCATGAGATCGATCATCTGGGCCTGCGCCCTGCTTGCATCCGCGACAATGTCCGCGATGGCAGACGAGCCGGCGCCGTCGCGCCCGCCGATCGACAAATGCGTCTGGGAAAGGTTGTCTGACAAAGATATCGGGCTGGCCGCCTGGGCGCAACGCTGCGACTTCGGCTTCCGCCAGATCCATTTCGAATTCGCCGACAACGCGCTTGCCATCAAATAC
>NZ_RZTT01000225.1 GCF_003996995.1 Mesorhizobium sp. M7A.T.Ca.US.000.02.2.1
GCGCTGACTGTCATGTCGCGGACGAGCGACCGCGCTGGACATTGAAGGCGTGCACGCGCGTGCCGCCGTAATGCGCACCCGACCAGCGCGGTCGCTCGTCCGCGACATGACAGTCAGCGCAGCGCGGATGCGAGAACACCGCATAGACCTTGTCCCATTCGGACAGGGCTTTTGCTGTGTCGACTGCCACCGGCGCCGGCGTCTGGCTCTCTTGCGCGATCGCAAACGATGCTGCGAGCACAAGCATGGCAGCAGGCGTCAGCATGATGACGAGCTTCTTCATGCGAAGGCCACCGTTTTCGACAGCGGCAGCGTGCGGATGCGCTTTCCGGTGAGCGCGAAGATGGCGTTGGCGAGCGCCGGAGCCGCCGGCGGTGTGCCGACCTCGCCGACGCCGCCCATCCTGTGGAAGTTTTCCAGGATGGCAACTTCGAATACCGGGCACTGGAAGATCCGCATGGCGTCGAAATCGTGGAAGTTCGACTGTTCGACCATGCCGTCGGCGAAGGTGATTTCCTGCCCCATCGCCGCCGAAAGACCGTAGATGGCCGCCGAGATCAACTGCGCCTCGATGATGCCGGGGTCGAGCGCGGTGCCGACATCGGCGGCGATCCACACCTTCTCGATGCGGATGCCGGCCGGCGTGTCCGCCACCTGGACGATCTCGCCGACCCAGCTGCCGAAGGACAGCGTGAAGGCCATGCCCCTGGCCTTGCCGGCGGGCAGCGCCTCGCCCCATTTCGCCATCGCGGCGACTTTCTCCACCACCTTCACCGCCGAGGGATAAGCGGCCATCAGTCTCTTGCGCATCTCGACCTGATCGATTTTTCCGGCAATGGCGATCTCGTCCATGAAACCCTCGTGGAAGAAGCCGTTGACCGAGCTGCCGACCGAGCGCCAGGAGCCGACAGGGATGGAGACCGGCGCCGCGACACCAGTGACCCGGTAATTCGGGATGGAGTAGGGTTGGTCGTAGGCGCCATCGACGATGGTCTTGTCGGGACCGAGCGGCGATATCGAAGGGAACAGCCGGCGCAGCATGCCGGCAATCACCGATGGTGAGGCCATCTTCATGTCGACGGCCACCGGCATGCCATCGTCGCCAAGCCGCGCCTGGAACTTGCCGATAGCAGCCGGCCGGTAGGCGTCGTGGCGCATGTCTTCCTCGCGCGTCCAGGTTACCTTGATCGGACGCCCGCCCGTCTCTTTCGCCATCAACGCGGCACACAGCGCGTAATCCGTCTCGACGCGCCGGCCGAAACCGCCGCCCATGAAGGTGGTGTGCACATTGACCTTACCCTGCTCGATGCCGACCGCGTTGGCGCAAAGCTGCCGCACCAGGGTCGGCGCCTGGTTGCCGCACCAGATGTCGAGCGCACCGTCCTTGAACTGTGCCGTGGCGTTCATCGGCTCCATCGTCGCATGCGCCAGATAGGGCACGGCATAGTCTGCCTCGACGATCCTTTCGCGCGGCGCGTCGGCAAAAGCGGTATCGACGTCGCCATTGTCGCGCATCACCGACCCCTTGGTGGCAAGCGCCTGCTTCAGCACATCTGAAATGGCTGCGCTGCCGAGCGGGTATTCGGGATCGAACCACTGGGCGTCGATCGCCTCGGCCGCCTTGAATGCCGCCCATGTGTTGTCGGCGATGATGCCGAAGCCATGGCCATAATTCGTCTCAAGCGGCACGATCTTGATCACGCCGGGCATTTTTTCGGCCCTGGAAAGGTCCGCCTTGACCGGCTTGGCCCAGAAGCGCGGGCTCATCTTGACCGTGCCGTAGAGCATGTCCGGCAGCCTGACATCGATGCCGAAGATCGGCGCCCCGGTGACCTTGGCCAGCATGTCGATGCGCTTTTGCGGCTTTCCCAGCAGCTTCCAGTCGGCTTTGTCCTTGAGCCTGACTTCGTCCGGCGACGCCATCGCGGCGGCGGCCGCGGCGACCGCGCCATAGGTCAGCGACTTGCCCGACGCCTTGTGCAGGATCGAACCGTCGGCCGTTTTCAGATCGGCGGCGGCGACACCCAGTTCTTGCGCCGCAGCCGCGATCAGCATCTGTCGGGCGACTGCACCCGCTTGCCGCATCTTGTCAAAACCATCGCGTGTCGAAGCCGAACCACCGGTGCCCTGCAGGGCAAGGAACTTGCCGACCACACCCAGACCCGAGCGCACCGCCTGCGCCGTCATGCTCTCGTCGAAGAAGGCGAACGGACCGCCCTCTTGAAGGATCGCGGCGTTATAATAGGCATGGGATGCCGGTCCATGCTCGACCTTGACCCGGTCGAGCCCGACGTCGAGTTCCTCTGCGACCATGGCCGCCAGCGTCGTCGAGATGCCTTGCCCCATCTCGGCGCGCGGCGCGACGATGGTGATGGTGTTGTCGGCGCCGATCTTCACATAGGGGTTGAACGTCGCCTCGCCCTTGCCGAGTTCGGCCTCGAGCGGGTTCGGAAAAGGCTTGCGATAGTAGTAATAGCCGACGGCAACGCCGCCCGCGACAGCGGCAGCGCCGATCAGAAACGTGCGGCGGGCGATCTTTCCGACACTGGCCATGGTCAGAGACCCGCCGTCTTGAGCGCCGCGGCCTTCTTGATGGCCGAGCGGATTTTGGGATAGGTGCCGCAGCGGCAGAGATTGCCGCCCATGGCATTGTCGATGTCGGCATCGCTTGGGTTGGCGACTTCGTCGAGCAGCGCCACCGCGCTCATGATCTGGCCGGCCTGGCAGTAGCCGCATTGCGCGACCTGTTCCTCCAGCCATGCCTGCTGCACCGGATGCAGCTTCCCCGCGGTGCCGATGCCTTCAATGGTCTTGATAGCGCCGCTGACCTGCCCAACCGGGAGCGAGCAGGAACGCACCGGCTGACCGTCGACGTGAACCGTGCAGGCGCCGCAGGCGGCGATGCCGCAGCCGAATTTTGGCCCTGTCTTGCCAATGAGATCGCGCAGCACCCACAGCAGCGGCATGTCCGGATCGGCGTCGATATCGAATGATTGACCGTCAACCGTGAGGCGCATGGGGATACCCTTGTTGTCGTCCACTGCCAAGGGCGAAGCGGCCTCCCGGCCATTTCGCTCCGATACAGGTTGACAAATTTCGTCATTTTGTCAAATAAGATTTTGCAGGATAGAATTGCTCCATGAACCAGATCGAAGACATCACCGCCACAGACCCCAAACGCGTCCGTATCCTGGATGGCGCGATGAAGGTGTTTTTGGCCTATGGTTTCTCGCGCACCACCATGGACGATATCGCCCGCGCCGCAGACATGTCGCGCCCGGCGCTCTATCTCCTGTTCAAGAACAAGACCGACATTTTCCGCGCCATCGCCATGATGATCCTGTCACGCTCGGTCGAGGCGGCAAAGATTGCCCTATCCGGCGATGGCCCTTTCACCGAGCGCATGATGCGGGCCATCGACGAGGCATTCATCTCGATGATGGGCGCGGTCGTTGCTTCGCCGCACGGCGCCGAATTGCTGGACATGAAATCGAGCCTTGGCGATCTGGTAGGCTGCTGGCGCGGCGGGCTTGGCCAACACATCGGCGCCGCGATCGAGCGCGAGGCAGCCAGGAACGGCGTCGACCTGGCGGCCAGAGGCCTGTCGGCGCAACTGCTTGCCGACATGCTGCTCGACGGGCTGGAAGGCATGAAGGCGCGGATCAGAGATCCGGAGGGACAGCGGCAGGCGGCCGCTGCCCTGATCAGGGTGATCGACCTGACCTTGAAGGCATGATTGCGGACCAATCGATGCACATTGATTGGTCGCTCAGGCGCGCCGGCGCTCTGCCTCCGGGTTCTTGCGCGCCGCAAGAAATTCCTTGACCCGCCGGCCAGGTGCCGGACCGCGCACCGGCTTGAAGCCGTCATCGAGTTCGCCGGAGAGATCGAGCGTCGGTCGCTTGCCGACGGCCTCGTAATTCTCTTCCAGCCAGTCGCTGGCGGCGGTGCGGCCGAGATCACGCAGGTAGGTCAGAAACGCCCATTCGGCGTTGACCTTCGAGGACGCCGACAGGTCCTTGAACGCCTCGTCGGCATCGATGCGGTGCATGCGGATGTCGCGATACTCGCCATGCGGCAGACGGCCGGCGGCGATCAGTTCCTTGACGAAGGCGATCGAGCGGAATTCGCGCAGCAACCCGGCGTTGAAGGCGATCTCGTCGATGCGGTTCTGGATCTCGTTGGCGCTTCTTGGTGTTCCCTCCCGCACCACCGGATTGATCTGCACCAGAAGCACGTCCTCGGTCGCAGCCGTCTTGAAGAACGGATAAAGCGCCGGGTTGCCGCCATAGCCGCCATCCCAATAGGGCACCCCCTTGATCTCGACAGCACGGAACAGTTGCGGCAGGCAGGCCGAGGCCATCACCGTGTCGAGGTCGATCTCGCCATCGGAAAAGACGCGCAACTGTCCGGTCTCGACATTGGTCGCCGAGATGAACAGTTCCATCGACTTGCAGGCGCGGACATTGTCGAAATCGATCTCCTGCTGAACCACGTCGCGCAGCGGGTTGAAGCCGAGCGGATTGGCGACATAGGGCGAGAACACCCGCGACATGGTGTCGAAGAAGACATAGCCAGGCGTATTCTCGATCGACCAGTTGCCCCAGGCGACATCCCACGGCATGCGGTGTACCGGGCTGAACCGGCCCTTGGCCGCCACCGCGCGCCAGAAATCGTCAAGTTTCTGCCGCGCTCCCTCGACACCTCCGCGCACATATCCGTCGGCCAGCGCCACTGCGTTCATGGCGCCGGCGCTGGTGCCGGACACTGCTGATATTTCCAGCCGTCCGTCCTCCAGCAGGCGGTCGAGCACACCCCAGGAAAAGGCCCCGTGCGAGCCGCCGCCCTGAAGCGCGATGTTGATCTTCTTCTTTGTCTCCTCCGCCTTGCCGTTTTTGGTCATGGCGTCGTCCTTGGTTCGTTTTGGATAGATGAGAAGATTTTGCGCCTCACGCGGCGGTCCAGCCGCCATCGACCGAGAGATGCGTGCCGTTGATCTGCGCTGCCGCGTCCGAGCACAGGAACACCGCCGCTGCCGCGATCTGCTCCACCGTGACGAATTCCTTGGTCGGCTGCTTGTCCAGCATGACCTCACGGATGACGGTCTCGCGATCCATCTGATGGGCTTTCATCTGGTCGGGGATCTGCGCCTCGATCAGCGGCGTCAGCACATATCCGGGGCAGATGGCGTTGCAGGTGATTTTTTCACGCGCCAGTTCGAGTGCGACCGTTTTGGTCAAGCCCATGATGCCGTGCTTCGCCGAGACATAGGCCGATTTGAACGGCGACGCGACTAGGCCGTGCGCCGAGGCGATGTTGACGATCCGGCCACCGCCGGCCTCCTTCATCAGCGGGATCGCGGCTGCAATGGTGTGGAACGCCGACGACAGATTGATGGCGATGATGGCGTCCCATTTCTCGATCGGAAAGTCCTCAACCGGCGCGACATGCTGGATGCCGGCATTGTTGACGAGGATATCGACCGATCCGAATGTCTCAGCCGCCTTGGCGACAAGCGCCCGGCATTCCGCCGGTTTCGACATGTCCGCCTTGATGTAGGCGGTTTTCACCCCGTGCTGTTTGGCGATCGCATCAGTGATGGCGTGGTCGGCGGTCGTGTCGGAGAAAGAGTTGACGACGACATTATGGCCTTCGGCCGCCAAGGCCTGGGCGATGGCCAGCCCAATGCCCGATGTGGAGCCGGTGATGACTGCGGTTTTTCTAGCGGCCAAGGGCGGAGTCCTCTGGTTGCGGCAAGAGCGAGCTTATGTTGCACTGCAGCATATACGCTCAATGCGACGCAATAACAGCGGCCAGAATTTTTGAGGAGATGAAATTTTCGTCATGAGCGGCCACACGGCCGCTCACCAGGAGGATATCGTTTGGATCGCCGGTCGCTCGCCAGGCGCCGATAAGCCTCAGGCAGCCAGCTCCGGCACCGGCCCGACATAGCGCGACTGCGGGCGGATCAGCCGCCCGGTCGTCTGCTGTTCGCGCGCATGCGCGATCCAGCCGGCGACGCGCCCGGCGGCAAAGACATTGCTGAAAGCTTGTGGCGGAAAGCCCGCCGCCTCCAACAGCAGCGCGGTGAAGAACTCTACATTGGTCTGCAGCGAGCGCGACGGCTTGGCGATCCGCAGCACGTCGAGCGCTACCTGTTCCACTGTCTCCGCGAATGCCAGCCGGCGGCCGGTTTCGCCCTCGCCGCCGAGTTGCCGCACGACGGCCTTCAGCACGTCGGCGCGCGGATCGCGCACACGGTAGATGCGGTGCCCGAAACCCATGATGCGCCTGCCGTGCGAGATCTCGTCGCGAAGCCAGCCGGCGGCATCGCCATGCGCCTGGATCGCATCCAGCATCTCGATCACCGGACCGGGCGCCCCGCCATGCAGCGGCCCCTTTAGCGCGCCGAGCCCGGCCAGCACGGAGGATGTCAGGCCGGCCTGCGTCGAGGCCACCACGCGCGTCGCAAAGGTCGATGCATTGAGGCCATGATCGCAGACGGTCACGAGATAGGTATCGAGCGCCTTCGCCAGCGCCGTCGAGGCGACGCTGCCGCTCAGCATCCTCAGCATGTCGGCGGCATGATCGGCGCGGCTGTCCGGCGCGATCGGCTGCTCGCCGCGCTGCAGGCGCAGCAGAGCCGGCGTCAGCACGGCGGGCGCTGCGATGAGCAGCAAGGCATCGGTCAAGGTCTCGCCGTCCGGCAGCAGCGCCATGCCGGCGCGCATGGCGCTGTAAACATCGAGCGACGCCAGCAGGGGCAGCGAGGGCAAGAGCCGTTCGAACACCTCGGCGCGTGCCTGGCCCAGTGCCCGCGTCAGTTGCGCCTCATCGGGAAGGTCGTCGAAGAAGCCGTCGAGCAGCAGCCGCATCACCTGGGCATAGTTCAAGCGGCCGGCCAGCTCCGGCAGCGAATGACCTCGGATCGTCAGACGGCCACCAAGACCATCCACATCGGAAAGCACGGTTTCCGCCGCCACCACGTCATCGAGCCCATTCGCCATAGCCTGTCTCCTTGAAGCATTTCCGGATCGGAGATAGAGATGGGCAACGTTTCCATCAATCTTGATCAATAGAATCAATATCAGGGCTCGATATGTCCGAGTGGTTGTCCCGGGAAGAGGCGCTTGAGCGCCTCAAGGTGCGGGCGCAGACGCTGTACGCCTATGTCAGCCGTGGGCGCATCGGCATGCGGCCCGACCGCGCCGATCCGCGCCGCAGCCAGTACCGCGCCGACGATATCGCCGCACTGGCGACCCGCCGGGCGCGCGGACGGAGCCCATCAGTCATCGCAGAAAGCGCCATTGCCTGGGGCGAACCCTCGATCGCAACGGCGATCTCGACCGTCTCGCACGGTCGGCTCATCTATCGCGGGCAGGACGCCGCAGTGCTCTCCGGGCACGCCACACTGGAAGAAGCCGCCGCCATTCTCTGGGCTCTGCCGGAACCGGTGGCTTTCGAAGCACCGTCGCCGGATGTGCCCCATCAAGCCGGCCGGGCCTCGGCTTTTGCGCAACTTGCCGTGCTTGCCGGCCGAGGGCGCCCGTCGCTTGGGCGCAACCGGGCCTCGCTGCATGCCGATGCCGCGCACGCTGTCGGCGTGCTGGCCGCCGCGCTGGGCGCACCGGCAGGACCAGATCCCGTCCATCAGCGGCTGGCGCAGGCCTGGTCGGTGGACGCCGGCGGCGCCAATGCGATCCGCCGCGCGCTTGTCCTGCTTGCCGATCATGAACTGAATGCGTCGACCTTCGCCGCGCGCGTCGCAGCCTCGACCGGCGCGCCGCTGGCCGCTTGCCTGCTGGCCGGGCTCGCGACGCTGTCAGGCCCTCGCCATGGCGGTGCCGGCGAGGCGGTGATGCAACTGGCCGAGGATGCGGCCCGACATGGCGCCGATGCGACGATCCGGCGCTGGCTCAGCCACGACCGGCCATTGCCGGGGTTCGGTCATCAGCTCTATCCCGACGGCGATCCCCGGGGCGCCGCGCTGCTGTCGGTGATCGAGGTTGACGGCACACTATCGTCGCTGCGCGATGCTGCCCTTGCCGCGACCGGCGCGCTTCCCAACATCGACTTTGGGCTGGCAGCGCTGACGCGCTGCCTTGGCTTGCCGCGCGATGCGCCGTTTCGCCTGTTTGCGCTCGCACGCAGCGTCGGCTGGGCCGAGCACACGGTCGAACAGATAACAAGCGGAAGTGTCATCAGGCCGCGCGGCCGCTATGAGGGCGTGCTGGTGTAGGGGCGCAAGAGCGCCAAGCGCTCAGGACATCGTGTCGAGCTTGCGCTGCATGGCCGCGATCTGGTCCTTCAGTTCCTGAAGATCGTCGGGTTTTTCTGACGTTTCCTTCCTGGCCGGCTCGGGCGACGGCGCGGCGGCTGGCGCGGTGCCGGCGGGCGGGAACGGCGTGAACAACCGCATCGCATTCTGGAACATTTCCATGTTGCGGCGTGTCTGTTCCTCCAGCGCCTTGATCGGCGTGGTGATCTTCATCATGTCGAGCGGCGACTTGCCGATCGCCCCCTTCATCTGCTCGCGAAAGCGCTCCTGCTCCTTGGAAAAGGCAAGCATCGACTGTTCGAGGAAGCTCGGCACGATCATCTGCATCTGGTCGCCATAATAGGCGATCAGCTGGCGCAGGAACGGGATCGGCAGCATGTTCTGCCCGTCCTTGTTCTCCAGTTCGAAGATGATCTGTGTCAGCACCGGATGCGTGATGTCGTCGCCGGTCTTGGCGTCCTGGACGGTAAACTCCTCGCCCTTCTTGACCATCTCGGCGAGGTCCTCGAGCGTTACATAGGTGCTGGTGCCGGTGTTGTAGAGGCGGCGATTGGCGTATTTCTTGATGATGATCGGATCGTCTTTAGCGGCCATCTACATCCTCCCGGGGACACCGGCGCGCCTCTGAGCAAGCCGCCGATAACGATTGTGCCTTTTTTTTGAGGATATGCGCAAAAGCTTCACAATTCCAAGCAGTTTGTGCAGTGCGGGATCACTAAATGCTGCATAGCAGGCAAAATATGCTGCGCAGCAATGGACGAATGGTCGCCATGGCAAGGCACGGCCTGCTTGCGGCGCATGGGCGCCATGCCCATTTCCGGTTTGACTTGGGGTTGGGAAAGGGCAAGAAAAGTCCCCAACGACAGAGCAACACCCCTTGAAGTCTGGAGAAGAAAATGTCCGCTTCCATCGTCATTGCCAGTGCGGCGCGCACGCCGGTCGGCTCCTTCAACGGCGCCTTCGCCGCCACCCCGGCGCATGAACTCGGCGCCGTCGTCATCAGGGAATTGCTGTCGCGTGCCGGTGTCGAACCAGGCGAGGTCGATGAGGTCATCCTCGGCCAGGTGCTGACCGCCGCGCAAGGCCAGAACCCGGCCCGCCAGGCATCGATCAATGCCGGCCTGCCCAAGGAAACCACAGCCTGGGGCCTCAATCAGGTTTGCGGCTCGGGTCTGCGTGCCATTGCGCTCGGCATGCAGCAGATCGCCATCGGCGACGCCAAGGTGATCATCGCCGGCGGCCAGGAATCGATGTCGCTTTCGAAGCATGCCCAGCACCTGCGCGCCGGCGTCAAGATGGGCGACTTCAAGCTGATCGACACCATGATCAAGGATGGGCTGTGGGACGCCTTCAACGGCTATCACATGGGCAACACCGCCGAAAACGTCGCGCGTCAGTTCCAGATCACCCGCGAAGACCAGGACCAGTTCGCGCTCGCCTCGCAAAACAAGGCCGAGGCCGCGCAGAAGGCCGGCAAGTTCAAGGACGAGATCGTCGCCGTCACACTCAAGGGCAAGAAGGGCGACACCATTGTCGACCAGGACGAATACATCCGCCACGGCGCCACGCTCGACGCCATGATCAAGCTGAAGCCGGCCTTCGACAAGGACGGCACGGTGACCGCCGCCAACGCCTCCGGCATCAATGACGGTGCCGCCGGCGCGCTGCTGATGAGCGAGGCGGAAGCGGTGAGGCGCGGCATCACCCCGCTGGCACGCATCGTGTCC
>NZ_RZTT01000226.1 GCF_003996995.1 Mesorhizobium sp. M7A.T.Ca.US.000.02.2.1
ATATTGTAGGGATCGTCCGGCTGCGGGTTCTTCCAGTGCGGCGGATGGGCGCCCTTGATCAGCTCGATGTCGTTGTGATCGACAGGAAAGGCGGTAGTCCTGGTCCGGTCACGCGACATCGCCGCCACCCGACGCCGGGCTTGCTGGCTGAGACAGCCAGCCGCCATTGAACCCGGCCTTCCGCAGGCCGTTGCGGATGTGTTGATTTGACCGCATCAGTCTCCAGATCAACCCTGACCGATGGTTCTCGATCATCATCACCACGATGCCTTGATCCAGCCCATAGTGGCCTTCCGACACCCAGCCGTGCCTCCCGAATTTACGCCGGTTCGCCAATGTCGGGTTGAAACCGCTCGGCAGTCGGAAATTACCGATCACCTCGGGGTAGCGATCACCGAGATGGCGCAACGCCGCCAGGCAGATCTCCGGGGCGAAAGGCAGTGATGCCGGATAGGACCAAGGCGCGATCGTCCCGTCATCGGGCCCGAACGGCGCGCCGCGCGCGGCATAGCCGGAAAACCGCCGGCGCTGTCGCTCCACGCTGGTGCGAAAACCGCCTGGCCCGTCGCCCGCCGAAAGACCCCAAAGGTTCTCGTCGTAGCCGCCATAGCCGTAAGGGTTGTGGCGTGCATAGTCGCGGTGCAGATAGGTCGAGCGGCGGCTGTTTTCGAAATAGTCCGAGTTCTTCTCGCGCATGAAGGCGTCGCGGATGCCGGCGAAATCGATCCAGGCATGCGAGAACTGGTGCATGAACAGCGGACCGCCATACAGCACGTCGTAGCCGTAGATGTTTTCCCACTGATAGGTCGCCGTCCAGCCCTCATAGCTGTTGTCCGAGGTCGGGCTGTCGGGCGAAGCCATCGACAGGATGTAGAGGATCGTGGCTTCGTTGTAGCCCTCCCAGCCATAGTGGAGAAAGCCGCTCTTCGGCTTCCAGCCTTGTCGCAAGGTCGGGCTTGAGCCTAGTGCCCACCGCCAGTCGACGCGCCGGTAGAGCGCCTCGGCCAGTTGGCGGATTTCTGCTTCCTCGTCATCGTCACCGGAGAAATAGGCGCCCGCCACCAGCATGCCCGATATCAGCAACGCCGTATCCACCATCGACAGTTCGCAGCGCCAGACGCGCAGGCCGGTCCGCATATCGAGGAAATGGTAGTAGAAACCCTTGTGGCCGGTGACGTCGTCGCTATGGCCTTGCGGGCTGGCCGAGAAGAAGCGCAGCGCGGCCAGCGTCAGCTTCGCGGCGGCATCGCGCGCCATCCAGCCGCGCTCGACGCCGATCGGGTAGCAGGACAGCGCGAAGCCGACGACAGCGATGCTGGCCGGCGAATTCGGCCGCGACGTGTCGGCGACCAATCCGTTTTCGGGGTTCACGTTCTCGAGGAAATAGTCGAAGGCGGCGCGCTGATAGCGGTCCAGAAGCTCGTCGTCGGACAGCGCGGCAGGCTCGGCTCTAAGCAAAGGAAACAAGCTCCCGCCGGATGGCTGCAACGCCCGTCAACCGCCAACCAGTTGCCCCGCACCGGCAGATCATCACGCATGCTGAACTGTCATGCCGCGTCATAGCTTTCCCGTATAGCTTTGTTGCGTCAACGTCGATTCGACGCCTGGGACTATACGCCCCTACGCTCCCGTTCGTTGCGTCGTCACGCGGAATTGAAATGCGTCCTGCCTCAGTAGGTGGCGCGGCCGCCGGAAACGTCGAATACGGCGGCGGTCGTGAACGAACACTCTTCCGAGGCAATCCAGCAGATCAGCGCCGCCACCTCTTCGACCTCGCCGAAGCGCGCCATCGGTATCTTGGACAGCATGAAGTCGATGTGCTCCTGGCTCATCTGCTTGAAGATAGCGGTGCGCACGGCCGCCGGTGTGACGCAATTGACCGTCACCTTGGTCTTGGCCAGTTCCTTGCCGAGCGACTTGGTCAGGCCGATCACCGCGGCCTTCGAGGTGCTGTAGGCGGAGGCATTGGGATTGCCTTCCTTGCCGGCGATCGAGGCTATGTTGACGATGCGGCCATAGTTGCGCTCGAGCATGTGCGGCACGAGCGCCTTGTTGCAGTAGAAGACGCCGTTGATGTTGATGTCGATGACCTTCTGCCAATCCTCGGCCGAATAGTTCCAGGTCGTCATGTTCGGCCCGGTGATCGCCGCACTGGTGACCAGGATGTCGACACCGCCAAGCGCTTCGATCGCCGACTGCTTGGCGCGTTCCACGCCGGCCGCATCGGCGACGTCGATAGCAACACCGTGGAGGCCGGGAAGGGTGGCTTTGGCCTGTTCGATCTGAGCCGGATCGCGATCCCAGACTGAAACCCGTCCGCCCTCCTCGACAATCCTCTGAGCCACTGCCAGACCGATGCCCGATGCGCCGCCGGTGATCACCGCCGCTCGACCGCTGAACCGCCCTGTAAAATTCATCGGCATCCTATTTTCCCCATCATCTCAACCCGATGGACGATGACGGCACACGACCGCCATACCATCGACTGCGACTGTGCGGTCACCATCAGGCGAGTTCAAGCCGGCATGCGAGGCCGATCGTCTGGGCCAATCCCGTTACCTGGGATTTCCCTCAAGCTCTCTGCCCAGCGCCTTCACCATCGCCACCAGCGCCGGTCCGATCTCGGCATGCGCGCGCTCTTCCGTGATGATTTCGCCGATGCCGCCGCAGGTGATGGCAACCAGCGGCGAGCCGTCACTCGGACGGAACGGCACGCCGACTGCATGGATGTAGCTGTGCCAGGCGCCGAACGACGTCACATAGCCCTTGTCTGCATACTGGGCGATCGCATCGTCGATCGCCGCCCCGATCATCGCCGCCCTGTCCGGCTCGGCCTCCTGCAAAGCCTCCACAAGGCGGGCACGCTCCTCGGATGAAAGTGCCGCCGCATAGGCCAGCCCCATCGATGTCTTCCAGATAGGCAGATAGGAGCCCGGGTTGAGGCGCAGCGTGACAAGGCTCTCCGACCGGCAATTGGCCAGATAGACCATGTTCAGGCTGTCGCGGGTGCCGAGCGCCACCGCCGCCCCCGTCAAATCGGCCAGCGGCTGCATCAGCGGCCGGGCGACGTGGACGACCGCACTGGAACTCAGTGCCGAATAACCCAGCGCCACGGTGGCTGGTCCCAGGCTGTAGCGGCCGAGGTCCTTGTCGTAGAGGAGATAGCCAAGCGCGCTTAGCGTATAGGTGATGCGCGAAACCGTGGCCTTGGGCAGGCCGGTGCGGGCAATGATGTCCTGATTGCCGAGCGAGGCGTCGCCCGGCCGGAAGGCGCGCAGGATGCCGAGCCCGCGCACCAGCGACGACGAAAGCTGCCCGCCTTCGCCTTCAAGCTCCGTCTCGTCCCTGGTGGCTCGCTTGCGCACGCTGCTGGTCTTTCTGGCGGCGTCGTCCGCCTGTCGGGCCGGTGCCGCCGGCGCAATCGATCAAAAATGAAATTAAATTCCATTTATATTGACAGGCGCTTTCCCCCACTGTCAATATGCTTCCCTCGATGGCATCTCCAAGCGCCCTGTGCCATCTTACGAAGCCCCTCCTTGTGAAGGTAGCCACGTGTCTCGCTATATTTTGCGCCGGCTTATCGCCATGCCGTTTCTGGTGCTCGGCATCGTCACCATCGCCTTCCTGATCACTACGGTGACCAAGGGCGATCCGCTGACCGCGATTGTCGCCGAACAGCAGATGAGCAACCCCGAAGTGGTGGCCGCCGCCAAGGCGCGCTGGGGTCTCGATCGTCCTTTGCCGGAACGCTATATGATATATCTCGGTAATCTGCTGAGCGGCGATCTTGGCACCTCCTTCATCACCAAGCGCAATGTCGGTACCGACATTCTCTACCGCTTGCCGGCAACTCTCGAACTGGTTTTCGCTGCGATGATCTTCGGCACCACGCTCGGCATCGTGCTTGGTGTGCTAGCCGCCTATTTCCGCAACAGCCTGATCGACCATGGGGCGCGGCTGTTCGCCTTGTTCGGCTCTTCGCTGCCGGTGTTCTGGTCGGGGCTCGGCCTGTTGTTCATCTTCTCCGTCATGCTGAACTGGCTGCCGGGGCCGGGCAGGGTCGATGCCCGCCTGGCATTGCCGCCCGGCATCACCGGCTTCCTCACCATCGATTCGCTTCTGGCTGGCGACTGGACCGTCTTCAAGGACGCGCTCTGGCACCTGCTTCTGCCGGCCTTCGTCCTCGGCTGGACGGTTTCCGGCACCATATCGCGGCTGGTGCGCGCCAACATGCTTGATGTGATGAGCCGCGAGTTCGTCCTCACCGCGCGCGCCAAGGGCGCGAGCGAAGCCCGCGTCGTCATCGTCCATGCGTTGCGCAACACCATGGTGCCGACCCTGACCGTCATCGGCTATTCCTTCGCCTATCTGATCACCGGCGCGGTGCTGACAGAAACCATCTTTTCCTGGCCCGGCATGGGCTCCTATGCCGTCGAGGCGGCGCGCGCGCTCGACTTCCCGGCGATCATCGGCGTCACCATCGTCGGCGGCCTCGCCTTCCTGGTCACCAACCTCATCACGGACATCCTCTACGTGGTGGCCAATCCGCGCGTGAGGTTGAGCTGATGTCGGCGGTCACAACCAAATCCCATTCCGCCGCTGTTCCTGAATGGCTGACCGCGCCATTGGTCATCGGCACGGTCGTCATCCTGTTCTGGCTGTTCATGACCGTCTTCGCCAATCTGGTCGTGCAATTCGATCCGCTCGAAATGGTGGCGCGCCGCTTGCAGCCGCCGAGCTGGGCGCACTGGCTGGGCACCGATGCGCTCGGCCGCGATGTCTTGAGCCGCACCTTGCACGGGGCGGCGCATTCGCTGCCGATCGCGGTTCTGGTTGTCGTCTCGGCCGTCGTTATCGGCTCGCTGCTCGGCGCCATTTCTGGCTTCGTCGGTGGCCTGACCGGCGCGGCGATCATGCGGCTTGTCGACGTGACATTGTCGTTCCCGCCTATGCTGCTGGCCATGGCCGTCGCGGCGTCGCTCGGGCCGGGCCTCGGCAATGCGGCCATCGCCATGGTGCTCGTCTGGTGGCCCGTCTACGCCCGGCTGATGCGGGCGCAGGTGCTGGAGGTGAAGGAGCGCGAGCATGTCGAGGCGGCGATCGCCGCCGGCGCCAGGCCGCGCCGCGTGCTGCTCACACACATATTGCCGCTTTGCTGGACCCCGGTGCTGATCAGCGCGACGATGGATCTCGGCCAGGTCGTGCTGCTTGCCGCGTCGCTCAGCTTCATCGGTCTCGGCGCCACGCCGCCGACGCCCGAATGGGGGTCGATGATCTCCGATGGCGCCGTCCATTTCTACCAATGGTGGATCGCTTTCGGTCCGGGCGTCGCCATCCTCACCATCGTGCTCGGCTTCAACTTCATCGGCGACGGCTTGCGCGACATTCTCGATCCAAGGTCGGATTAAGCGATGAGCGCACAGATATCTACAGCGCCGCCGGGTGCAGTCGACAAGGCGGGCAAAGGTGAGCCGCTGCTGTCCATACGCGGCCTGCGGGTCGGATTCCGGCGGGCCGGCAGTCACTTCGAAGCGGTGCGCGGCATCGACCTCGATGTCGCCAAGGGCGAGGTGGTCGGTATTGTCGGGGAGTCCGGCTCGGGCAAGTCCGTCGGCATGCTTGCCGCGCTCGGCCTCACATCAAAGAACGCGGTGGTCACAGGCTCGGTCCGCTTCAACGGCGACGAACTAGTCGGCAAACCGTCGCGCGAGATGCGCAAGATCAGGGGCGCGCGCATCGCCATGATCTTCCAGGACCCGCTGTCCTCGTTGAACCCGGTGATGACTGTCGGCGCCCAGATCGCCGAGGCGGTCAGGCTGCATCAGCGCGTGACCCGCAAACAGGCCATGGCGCGCGCGGTGGAATTGCTCCATCTGGTGGCGATCCCGCAGCCCGAACGCCGGGTCAACCAGTATCCACACGAATTCTCCGGCGGCATGCGCCAGCGCGCGGTCATCGCCATGGCCGTCGCCAACGATCCCGATTTGCTGATCGCCGACGAACCGACCACAGCGCTCGATGTGACGGTGCAGGCGCAGATATTGGCAGTGCTGCGTTCGTTGCAGGAGCGGCTCGGCCTTGGCCTGGTGCTGATTACCCATGATCTCGGCGTCGTCGCCGGTCATGCCGACCGCGTCGCGGTCGTCTATTCCGGCCGTGTCGTCGAACAGGCTGGCGTATCCGAGCTGTTCGCCGACCCGCGCCATCCCTATACGCGCGGCCTCATTGCCTCAATCCCCAATCTCGAGGAAAGCCGCGAGCGGCTGTTTTCGATCGATGGCTCGCCACCCGCACTTGGGCGCTTGCCGGGCGGCTGCGCCTTCCATCCGCGCTGCATCTATGCCGAGGCACGCTGCAGGACCGAGGATCCGCCTTTGCACGACATAGGCGGCCGCTTCTCGGCCTGCCATTTCGCGACGACCTTGCCGCCCTTCCATAGCGCCTCGCTGGCGGCGGCAGAACTGGACAGTGGAAGCATGGCCCCATGAGCGCAGTGGAGCAAACTCAAGTCGAAACCAAGCCGGCGGCAGCGCTTTCCGTGCGCCATCTTGTCAAGGATTTTCCGGTTCGCGGTGGCCTCGTCTTCGATCGCGCGGTTGCCCATGTGCGTGCGGTGGCCGATGTGTCCTTTGACTTGGCGCCGGGCGAAACGCTGGGCCTCGTCGGCGAATCCGGTTGCGGCAAGTCGACCCTCGGGCGCTGCCTGATGCGGCTGATCGAGCCGACCAGCGGCGAAAGCTGGTTCCGTGGCCAGAACCTGCTCGCGCTCAATCACGAAGACATGCGCCTGATGCGGCGCTACATCCAGCTGGTCTTCCAGGACCCGTACGGGTCGCTGCATCCGCGCATGCGCATTGCCGACAACGTCGCCGAGCCGCTGCGCATGAGCGACATGTCGGCGGCCGACCGCCGCGCGCGGGTTGCCGAACTGCTCGAACTCGTGCGGCTCAATCCCGATCACGGCAAGCGCTATCCGCATGAACTGTCCGGCGGCCAGCGTCAGCGTGTGGTCATCGCCCGCGCGCTTGCGCTCAACCCGCAAGTGGTGATCCTCGACGAACCGGTTTCGGCCCTCGACGTTTCGGTGCAGGCCGGCGTGCTCAATTTGCTCAGGGATATCCAGCAGTCCTTCGGCACATCCTATCTGTTCATCGCACATGATCTTTCGGTCGTGCGCCACATCTCGCACCAGGTCGCGGTGATGTATCTCGGCAAGATCGTCGAGATCGCACCCGCGGCCGAACTCTATTCGAGGGCGCTGCATCCCTACACGCAGGCGCTGCTGTCGGCGGTGCCGCTCGCCAATCCCGAGAAGGAGCGCAAGCGCGAGCGCATCGTGCTGACCGGTGACGTGCCGAGCCCGCTCAACCCACCATCTGGCTGCCGCTTCCGCACGCGCTGCTTCAAGGCACAGGCGATCTGCGCAGCCGTCGAACCGCCGCTCGATCCGGCTGGCGGTTCGCATCGCGTCGCCTGTCATTTTCCGGAGCCGGTCAACACGTTCAAGACTGTGTGATTGGCCTGCCGAATTCACCCGAAGGAATCTTGATCGTGACTGAGGACCATTCCGAGAATGCCGGTACGGCAGGATCCGCGCGCCTGCCGCTCGAAGGCATCAAGGTCCTCGATCTTTCGCGCGTGCTGGCCGGTCCATGGGCGACGATGAGCTTGGCTGATCTCGGCGCCGAGGTCTGGAAGATCGAGAACATCGACGGCGGCGACGACACCAGGGCGTGGTCGGTGCCGAGCTACAAGGGTGTCTCGACCTACTATCTCTGCGCCAATCGCGGCAAGCAAAGCATCGCGCTCGACATGAAGAGTCCGGAGGGGCTGTCGATCGTGCGCAAGCTGGCGGCGAAGGCCGACATCGTCGTCGAGAATTTCCGCTCCGGCACCGCCGAGCGCCTCGGCGTCGGCTTCAAGGAACTCAGCGCGTCAAACCCGCGGCTGATCTACTGCTCGATCTCCGGCTACGGCCAGACCGGACCCGATGCCGGACGGCCCGGCTATGATTTCGTCATGCAGGCCGAAAGCGGCCTGATGGCCATCACTGGCGAGAGCAATGGCGAGCCGATGCGCGTCGGCGTCGCCATCACCGACATCGTCTGCGGCATGGTCGCGACGCAGTCGATCCTGGCAGCGCTTTACGAGCGCGCGACGACCGGCAAGGGCCAGTTCCTCGACCTGTCGCTGATCGACTGCGCGCTCAGCCTGCTGATCAATGTCGGCAGCGGTTACCTCAACACCGGCCGCGAGGTCGCCCGCTACGGCAATGCGCATCCGACGGTTGTCCCCTATCAGATATTCGAGGCGTCCGACGGCGGCTTCGCGCTGGCGGTCGGCAATGACCGCCAGTTCGCGGCGCTGTGCGAGCGGGTCGTGCAACTCCCGCATCTGGCTAGGGATGCGCGCTTCATCAAGGCAGGGGCGCGCGCCACCAACCGCGAGGCTTTGATCCCCGAATTGGCGGCTGCCTTCAAGACCAAGCCACGCGACCACTGGATGGCAACCTGTGCCGCCGCCAGCGTGCCGGCCGGCACGGTAAAATCGATACCGGAAGTCTTCGATAGCCCCAATGTGCGCGAACGTGGCCTCGTCCAGACCTTGCCGCATCCGCATCTCGGTTCCGTCGCCATGGTGCGCCCGGCGCAGGGACTTGCCGCGCAGTTGACCGCCGACTTCACCGCGCCGCCGATGCTGGGCCAGGACACGCAAGCCGTGCTGGCCGACGTGCTCGGCTACAGCGCCGAGACCATCGACCAACTGATCGGCTCCGGGGCTGTCAGCGTCTATGCGCCTGCAGCCGAACCGATCCCCGCCTGATCTTCCACGGAACGTGGCAGCCCTCGTCTCGCATTTGCGGGTCGACGACTGAGTGGTTCTTCACTTCAAGAGCGCGAAGAGCCGTTCCCGGAATTGCTCGGCCGGCTACTTCTGCTGGCCGTAATTCTTGTACCGCCCCCGAATGGCGGCTATCTCGCTGCCCTCGATGAGCACCGGTGTACCGGCGCTGCGCGCCAGAAGGTATTGCCGCGCCAAGGTCTCGAGCTTGATGGTGCGGATGAGCGCCGTGTCGAGATCGCCGCCGAAAGCGATCATGCCATGATTGGCGAGCAGGCAGGCCGACCTGTCCTTGAGCGCGACGACGGCAACCTTGGCCAGTTCGCTTGACGCGAACAGCGCATAGTCCGAACAGCGCACATCATCGCCACCGAAACCAGCGACCATGTAATGGAACAGCGGCAGTCCCTCGCGCAGGCACGATAGCGCCACGCAATGGTCGGGATGGGCATGCACGACGGCACCGGCCTCGGGGAAAGCCTTGTAGATCTCGGCGTGCATTTCCCATTCGCTCGACGGCCGGAACGCCCCCTCCCAGCTGCCATCGAGTTGCATCGGCACCATCTGCTCCGGCCGAAGCGCGCTTGTAGCTATTCCCGTCGGCGTGATCATCATGCCGCTTGTCGTCCGCACGCTGATGTTGCCGGTGGTGCCGACATTCATCCCGCTGGCGTCCAGCGTCTGCGTCGCGGTGATCAGGCTGGCGCGTGCAGTCTCGGTGTCCATTACGATGCTTTTCCTGTGGTTGGCCGCATGACAGGTTTTGCCGGTGGCCATATATCGATCGCCGGCGCGACGGTGGTCGCCCGTGTCATGTCTTGCAGGACGTCGGCGAAAATATCCGGGCCGCCGAGCTTCCCCGATTTCAACATCAGCGCCAGCGGCTCGGATGGCAGGCCGGGGAGGTGGGCAGTGGCACGCGACAGTCCCGGCCCCTCATAGGCACCCATGGCGATGCGGTCGATGCCGAGCGCCTTGACCACCGAACCGGCGGTCTCGCCGCCGGCGACGACCAGCCGCCGCACACCGAGTTCGAGCACAAGAATGTGTGCAATCCCGGCCAGCATCTCTTCCGCCTTTGCCGCCACCGCGTTGCGGCCATGCGCCTGCTGCAGCGCTTCGACCGTCGCTTGCGGCGCCGTCGTGGCAATGGCGATCAT
>NZ_RZTT01000227.1 GCF_003996995.1 Mesorhizobium sp. M7A.T.Ca.US.000.02.2.1
GCCCACTGGTGGGCGGCGCCCTGCCGCCGCTGATCGGCATCCGCGCCACCTTTCTCCTCTCCGGCGGCGTCATCTTCCTGGCGTTCCTGGCGACCACGTTTCTGATCAAGGAGAATCCCCGGCCGAAAACAGCAGACGCCGCGTCGAAGCAGAAGCAGAAAGGCGGCTGGGCACAAATCCCCGACAAGCGGCCTGTCGTCGCCATGCTGGCGACCGGCATGCTGTTGAGCTTCGCAACCATGTCGATCGAGCCGATCATCACCGTCTATGTGCAGCAACTCATCGAGGATCAGAGCCGCGTCACGCTGATATCAGGCGTCGTCATGTCGGCGGCGGCCCTTGGCGCCATCCTGTCGGCTTCGCGCCTCGGCAAACTCGCCGACCGCGTCGGCCACTGGAACGTCATCATCGGCGCGCTTGCCGTCTCGGCACTGCTGCTGATCCCACAGGCCTTCGTCACGCAAAGCTGGCAACTCATCGGCCTGCGTTTCCTGATGGGCCTGGCGCTGGGCGGGCTCTTGCCCTGCATCACCAGCGTGATCCGCCACAATGTTCCCGATGGGGTCGGCGGCAATGTGCTCGGGCTGTCGATTTCCGCCCAGTATGTCGGGCAGGTCGCCGGCCCCCTGCTGGGCGGCTTTGCCGGTGGCCATTTCGGCATGCGCTCGGTGTTTCTGGGCACATCCGTCTTGATGGCCGGGGGCGCGGTGTATAACTGGCTCGCACAGTCGCGCCGCGAGCAGGACATGCTCGCCAAAGCCGGCAAGTCCTGACGGGATTGGGCATCCCCTGATATCACGGAGCCATGGACATGAGCACGGCCGAACGACCTTCCGACAACAGCGGCCGTATCCTCGTCCTGGCCGGCGGCCTGTGCGGCGCCGCCGGCGTGGCGCTGTCGGCCGCGGCGGCGCATCTGGGCGGCGCCTTCGTCGGCACCGCCGCATCCTTCCTGCTGATGCATGCGCCGGTCTTCCTCGCCGCCGGATTGCTTGGGGCGAACCGGATGCTGCGCATCGGCAGCCTGATCCTGCTGGTTGGGCTTCTGCTGTTCTGCGGCGATCTGCTGGCCCGCGATTTCATCGGGTCGCGGCTGTTCCCGCTGTCGGCGCCGATCGGCGGCACGCTACTCATTACCGGCTGGCTGGCGATCGCCGCCTCGGCGCTGGTGCGCATGCGTTCCTGACGCCTGCCCGCGCCAAATGTAAAAGCGTGGGCTGCTAGTCCTGCCGGCGCTCGGGCTTGATGAGCAATTCGCGATTGCGTCGCCGCAGCTTCGCCAACCAATGCCGTTCCGGCCTCTTGGAGGCCGGCGCGATGCCCCAATAGTTGCGGTAGATGTCTTCGAACAGATAGCTGACGGGATGCATGATGTGCGCTCCTTTTAGTCCTTGAATCGATCCAATCGACAGGCGCGAAAAACCGACCCCGATCAGCTCCGCTTGCGCTCCACAAGGAACCGCAACTCGCGAACCCATGGGCTGGCTTTGCCACGGCGCTTCTGCGTCGTGGTGTTCGACGAGATGCTCCAGTCGTTGCGGTAAATATCTTCGAACAGAAAATTGACGGGATGCATGGCACAACTCCCCTAAATATGTTGAATCGATCCAATCTAGAGAACCGCCGTTCGCTTGGATCGATTCAAACATACGCCTTGCCGAGACTGTGATCAAGTCAAAATTTGAACCGATCCAACGAAAGTGTTAGATGGAAGGAATTCAGGAGACGAAGATGGCGCCATTGAGCTCTGCAAAGACAAGACCCGTCCGTCTGGCGGACATTGCCAAGGCGGCCGGCGTGTCGCACGGCACCGCGTCCAACGTGTTCGCCCGGCCGGACATCGTGCGCGAGGAGGTCCGCGAGCGGGTCAAGGCGGCAGCCGAGGCCATGGGATATGGCGGACCGGATCCCAAGGGCCGGCTGCTGCGCGCCGGCAAGGTCAATGCCATCGGTGTCGCGACCGCGGAACCCCTCTCCTATTTCTTCGACGACCCCTTTGCCCGGGTGATGATGGCCAGCATCTCGCAGGCCTGCGACGCGACCGGTGCGGGGATTTCGCTGGTCTCCGCAGCCAACAACGAACAGCTTGCCTGGAACATACAGAGTGCGTTGGTCGACGGTTTCATCGTCTTTTGCGTCGATGGCGGTTCAAGGCTGGTCGAACTGGCGCGTGAACGCAAACTCCCCTTTGTCGCGCTCGATCTCGATTCGGACGACGACGACGCCGTCGCGGCGATCGGCGTCGACAACATCGCCGGGGCCAGCCTGGCAGCCCGCCACCTGACCGAACTCGGACATCGCCGCTTTGCCGTGCTTACCCTGCCCTGCGCCGACGCAGGCTTCGGCCCTACCACAAGGGAGCAGGTGGAAATGGCCCTCTACTCCGCTACGCGCGACCGCTTGCGTGGCTATTTCGCCGAACTCTCCCGGGTCGGCGTCGACGTCTCGCGGGTGCCGATCTACGAAACCGTCAATGACGAGAAGAGCGTTTGGGCCGGCCTCGACCATATTTTCGCCGGTGCCGAGACGCCGACAGCCATCCTGGCGATGTCCGACAGGATGGCGCTCCATGCGCTGGACTGGCTGCGGCAGCACGACATTGCGGTGCCGGGCGATGTTTCGGTCGTCGGCTTCGACGGTGTTCCGGAGGGGGCGATTTCCAAGCCGCCGCTGACCACGATCGTCCAGCCGATCGCCGAGATGGGCCGCCTTGCCGTCAAGGCGATCCTTGAAAATGACGGTTCGTTCAGCCGGCAATCGCTGCCGGTCCAACTCGTGGTGCGAGCCTCATCCGGCCCCTCGCCCGCCTGAGCTCAACGGCCCATTCTTGTCGCTATGGCCGGCATCGCGAAGGATGCAGCATGGACGGGCGGTGCGGCGTTGTGAGCCGGCCTGCTTTTGCCGGACCAGCCAAGGCCCGATAGCCATTCGAGATAGTAGGCGAGCGCGAACTGCATGACGATGCCGGCCGATATCAACAGGCTGTCATAGGCAAATCCGCCCGGATTGATCAGCTTCAGCACTTGCGCCGCCATTGCAAGCACCGTGCCGGCAATGAAAACCGGCAGCGATCGTTTGCCCAATATGGCAAGCGGATGATCGCGTCCGGTGCGAAACAGGTTCGAGACCGCCGGGAATGCCACGATCAGGTAGCTCACCGCCAATATATGCAGCAGCCTCGGCAGCGACAGGAACGTCTTGTCGAAGCCGGCCAGCACCGGAGGCAGGCCAAACCAGGAGATATGCCCCCAAAGCGGGCTGTGCACCCAGACCAGTGCCACAGCGGTGTAGGCCAAGGCCGCGCCAACCAGCCAGCCATTGACCGGGATGGTACCGCCGCGACGCACATGCAATGCACCTGCCAGGCCGATGTTGAAAAGGAACTGCCACGACAGCGGGTTGAGAAACCAGAAGCCGGGCTCGGGATAGTTGGGCGGAGCAATTTGATAAACCCCCGCGACCAGCCACAGGGCGCCGGAGGCGACCAGTGCCAAGACCGGCCGATAGCTGACAATGAGCAGGAACACCGGCGTCAGCAAGAGCAGCCCCGCATAGACGGGCAGTATGTTGTTGTAGCCGAGTTGGTGGCCGAGCGTCACGATGCCGACCAGCACCTGCGGCGTATTCTTGATCAACGGCTCGATGTTGATCATCGTCAAAAGCTCCGGCCGCCTGGCAAACACCGCCGCAGCGCAGAACATGGCCATCACCACCATGGTGGTGACGATGTGGGTGGCATAAAGCACACCGGCGCGGCGCAACATCTTCAGGGTTGCCAGCAGCCGGTTTCCGGGCTCGAATTTCCTGCCATAGGCGAGCGCGACCGAAATGCCGGAGATCAGCACGAAGACTTCCGCCGCATCGGAAAAGCCGAAATTCTTGTAGGTCAGATACTCGAAGGCGGTACCTGGCACATGGTCGACAAAGATTGTCAGCAGAGCGAGAGCGCGGAACACATCTATGCGCGTATCGCGCTCAGTGCGATCGGGGACACGCGCATCGCGGTCCGAGACACGCGAATCGCGGTCCGAGACACGCGAATCGCGGTCCGGGGAAATCTGGGTGGTCATCGACAAAAAGGCCTCAAAGCTGGTTGTTCATGCCGAGCAATGCGACCCCCGGCGCACCGCTTCGATTCCTCCCGAAGGAATGTTATCGGCGGAGAAACGGACTGTAATGCGCCCGGTTCAATCAACTTTCGCGGAGCTTGAAAATATTGCGTTTTGAAGCCGGCAAATTGAGCGAAACCTCATATAATCAAGAGGATGCGCGATGATCGAAGAGACCTCACAAGATGGTGCGCTGCGGCGTGATCTGGCCTTCGACTACCGGCTTTACAGCCCGGCGGATTCAACCGGCGAATGTCTCTTCCTGCTGCATGGATCGGGTGTCGACGAGACGACATTGGTGCCGCTGGCGCGAGAGATCGCACCGCGGGCCAAGCTGATCGCTGTGCGTGGCCGCATTGTCCAGGAGGATGGTTTCCGCTGGTTCGCGCGCATCACGCCGACGCGCTTCGAACAGCACAGCATCCGCACCGAAACCGATGCCTTTGCGGGCTTCGTCGCCGACGCGGCCACACGCCACCATCTCGATCTCTCACGCGCGACGTTCCTCGGCTATTCGAACGGCGCCAATCTGGTTTCAAGCCTGATGCTGCTGCATCCGGGCCTTGTCGAACGCGCTGCATTGCTGCGGCCGATGCCGGTGCTCGATCACGTGCCGGCGACGGATTTGTCAAAGGTGCGCGTCCTGATGATCGCCGGCGCCGCGGATCTCACCTATTCGCCCTTCGCCCCTGCTCTGGTGACATTGCTCAGCCAGCACGGCGCCGAGATCGACGCCCGGATTGTCCCATCAGGTCATGAATTCGGCAGCGCCGACGTCGCAATCGTCAGACAATGGCTGTCGGGATCCGCGGCGGTGGCGCAGGCAAGCTGACAGGCTCGCCGGCATGACCAGCCTGCCTACCCTCGTCCCATCCGGTTCCAGGCATCCAGTCCGGCGATCTTGTAGGCTTCGGCGAGCGTCGGATAGTTGAAGGTGTTGTTGACGAAGAAGTCGACGGTGCCGCCGAGATTGATCACCGCCTGGCCGATGTGGATGAGTTCGGTGGCGCCCTCGCCGATGATGTGCGCGCCGAGCAGACGGCGCGTTTCGACCGAGAACAACAGTTTCAGGAAACCGGTGTTGACGCCCATGATGTGGCCGCGCGAGGTTTCGCGAAAGCGCGCCACGCCGATCTCATAGGCCGCACCGCTCTCACGCACCTGTTCCTCGGACTGGCCGACCGTCGAGATTTCCGGCACCGCGTAGATGCCATAGGGAAAGGTCTCCGGTGGCGGCGGCAACGGCACGCCGAAGGCATGGCAGGCCGCCACCCTGCCCTGCTCCATCGAAGTCGAGGCCAGGCTCGGAAAGCCGATGACGTCGCCGGCGGCGTAGATGTTGGGCACGCTGGTCTGGAACGTATGCGGATCGACCTTGATACGCCCTCTGGAGTCGGCATCGATGCCGACGACATCGAGGCCCAGGTTGCCGACATTGCCGGTGCGGCCGGCGGCGTAGAGCACGACCTCTGAACGAATGGTGCGGCCATCGGCCAGTTCCACCTCGGCGGCATCAGGCTTGGAGCGGATTTCCTTCACCGCGCTGCCCAGCCGGATGGTCATGCCGCGATCGCGCATCTGGTGGATGAAATCGTCGACGATCTCGCGGTCGACGAAATCGAGGATGGAGTTGCGCGGCTCGACCAAGGTTACCGGCACGTCGAGCGCGGAAAAGATCGTTGCATATTCGACCCCGATGACGCCGGCGCCGATCACCGTCAGCGTGCGCGGCAAGCGGTCGAGTTCCAGCATCTCGTCGCTGTCGAAGATTCGGGTCTTGTCGAAAGGCACATCGCGCGGCCGGTGCGGCCTGGTGCCGACCGCGATCAACGCATTAGCAAAACCGACCTCGCTGTAATCGCCGGTGTCGGTGGTCAGGCTGACCTTGTTGGGGCCAAGGAATTTCACCGCAGCCCGGGCGCTCTTGACCGTGTTGCGCATGAACTGGTGCTGCAGCACCTCGACCTCATGGTCGAGCGTCTTGTGCAGGCGCTCGACCAGATCGCCGACCGAGATATCCTGCTTGACGCGGTAGCCGCGCCCGTAGAAGCCGCGCTCACGCCAACCCGAAAGGTTGAGCACCGTTTCGCGCAGCGTTTTCGACGGGATGGTGCCGGTATGCACCGAGACACCGCCCAGACGCCGGCCGCGATCGACCACCAGCACCGACTTGCCGAGCTTGGCCGACTGCACCGCGGCCCGGCGACCGGAAGGGCCGCTGCCGATGACCAGCATGTCGTAGTCCATATTGCCCCGTCCCCTGCCATGTGCGCTTTTGCTGCGCCGCAGCAAGCTAATGCTATCCGCGCCGCAAATTCAACCGGTTCAGATTGCGCCTGGCGCATTGAAGGCCGGCGCACCGCAAGAAGCCCGATCTTGATTCCGCCACAGGCCTTCACCATTTCATGGCTGAGCGGTCCGCACCCTATGTCGGACCTTGTTACGAGGAAATGACATGAACGCGCGCGTTCTCGACGGCGAAATCATCACCAGCAGGCTCGACGATGTCAGGGCCTATGACGGCGTACGCACGAAGCGCATTCTGGCTTTCGTGATCGACTATGTCATCGTCGCGCTGCTTACCATTCCGTTTGCCATTCTGGTGTTCTTCCTCGGGCTTTTGACCCTCGGGCTTGGCTGGATGCTGTTCGGTATCCTGTTGCCGACTGTGGCCATCCTCTACATCTGGAACACGCTGGGCAGCACCGACCAGGCCACCACGGGCATGAAGATGGTGGGCATCCGCCTCGACCGGCTCGACGGGAGGCCGATCGACGGCCTCACCGCGGTCGTCCATTCGGTGCTGTTCTGGGCCGGCAATGTCATCCTGTCGCCGCTCGTCCTGCTGGTAACGCTGTTTTCCGACCGCAAGCGCACCTTGCACGATCTTTTGCTTGGCACGGTCGTCAGCCGCACCGACCGCTGAAACGGCCCTCTGAAGAGCAGTCGCAACCGATTGATCACAAATGTGAAGGCGTCGAGTCGACCACGCCCACATAATCCTGTTGAATTTTTCGCCGTCCGCGCCAAAGGTAGAGCGATTCGAAGGAGTGTTTCCAAGGCTCGATGACGCAGCATCCGACCCAGTCGCCGCAGTTCTTCCTGACCGCGCCGTCGCCGTGCCCCTATCTCGACGGCCAGTTCGAGCGCAAGGTGTTCACGCACCTGGTTGGCGACAAGGCGGCGGAGATGAACGACCTCTTGACGCAAGGCGGCTTCCGGCGTTCGCAGAACATCGCCTACAGGCCGGCCTGCGAGACCTGCCGCGCCTGCGTTTCGGTGCGCATCCTCGCCCAGGAATTCGTCGCCAGCCGCAACATGAAGCGCGTGCTGCAGCACAATTCCGACCTCGTCGGTCACATGCACAATGCCGAGCCTTCGACCGAACAATATTCCCTGTTCCGCAGCTATCTCGATGCCCGCCACCGCCGTGGCGGCATGTCCGATATGACGGTGCTCGACTATGCGATGATGGTCGAGGATACCCATGTCGACACCAAGGTGATCGAGTATCGGCGGCGTGGACCAGACACGTTCATCACCGGCAAGGGACAGGGCGAGCTGATCGCGGTGGCGCTCACCGACAAGATGGCCGACGGCTTGTCGATGGTCTATTCCTACTTCAATCCCGATTTCGAGGAACGGTCGCTCGGCACGTTCATGATCCTCGACCACATCGCCCGCGCCAGGGCGATGGGCCTGCCCCATGTCTATCTCGGCTACTGGGTCAACGGCTCGCGCAAGATGAATTATAAGATGCGCTTCATGCCGCAGGAGCATCTCGGCCCGAAGGGCTGGGAGCGCTACACCAACGAAGCGGTCGCGCGCTGATTACTCTTTCCCAAGTCCGGGCTTAAACATTTTCAATCGAGACGATGCTGGTCTTTCCGCTGGTTGGCGGAGAGCGTGCGATTGCGCCGGTCCGCCATCCTCTCCCGAATTCATTGTGAAAGTCGCTGCATGTCGTCTCACGATACTCACACCAAAGGACTTCTGCTCACCGCATTTGGCGGGCTGACGCTGACCGTGGACATCCCGCTGATCCGGCTCGCCCACGGCGAGACATGGTCGATCTTGCTGCTGCGCGCCGGCTGCACCTTGGCCGCGGCACTGATCATGTGGACCATCTGGCGCTCGTTCAGCAAGAATGCGCCGCAGCTCATCCCGGGCTGGTCGGGCCTGATCGTTGCCGCGATCTACGGGCTCGGCGCGATTGCCTTCATCACGGGCGTCTACAACACCTCGACCGCCAACCTGGTGTTCATCCTGGCCTTCACCACCATGTTCGCCGCGCTGCTGTCGTGGGTGTTCCTGAAGGAGCGGCCGCGGCCGCTGACCCTTGCGGCATTGGCCATGATGATTGTCGGCGTCATCATCATCGTCGGCGATTCCGTCGGCACCGGACATCTGTTCGGCGATCTGATGGCGTTGTGTTCGGCCTTCCTGATCGCCTGCGCCATCACCATCTCGCGCGCCAGCGGCAAGGATATGGGCTTTACCTCACTGATCGGCGTCGTCCTGCCTTTCGGGCTGGCGGCGTTCATGGTCTCCAGGACCGGCTTTCAGGTGGAGGCACCCTGGTGGATCATCCTCAACGGCGCCGTCATTATGCCGATAGCGTTCTTCTGCCTTGCCGCCGGGCCGAAATACATTTCGGGACCGGAAGTGGCGATGTTCTACCTGCTCGAAACCGTGCTGGCGCCGGTCTGGGTGTGGATGATCTTTTCCGAGACACCGACCCGCAGCAGCCTGATCGGCGGCGGGATCCTCATCGTCACGCTGATCGCGCATTCGCTGTGGCAACTGCACGAGGGACGCAAGCGGCGTGGCGACCTTGCGGTGCAACATCCGGTCTAAGGCGCGTTGAGATCAGGCGCTGGCCTTCTTCGCCACGTCAGGTTCCGGCAAGGCTTCTATTTGCGGACCGGCTTCGATTTCGGCTGGCGAGCCCGGGACGACTTCATCGGCCATTTCCACCTCGCGAAGCCATTCGCGCCAGATCGCGACCAGCAGGGCCATCAGCACCGGGCCGATGAACAGACCGAGAAACCCCATGGTCTTGACGCCGCCGATGAGGCCGAAAAACGTCGGCAGGAAGGGCAGTTTTATCGGCCCGCCGACCAGCTTCGGGCGCAGTGTCTTGTCGACGATGAACAGTTCGACCGCACCCCAGAGGAACAGTGCCAGCCCGGCCATCGGCGAGCCGCTGGCGGCCAGATAGATTGAGACCAGCGTGAACGACAGTGGCGCACCGCCAGGGATCAGCGCCATGACGCCGGTCAAGGCGCCAAGCGTGACCGGCGACGGCACGCCGGCCAGCCAGTAGGCGATGCCCAGCACCAGGCCTTCGCCGATGGCGATCACGGTCATGCCGGTCACGGTCGACGAGATCGTCGCGGGCACGACGCGCGAAATCCGTTCCCATCTGGTCGGCAGGATGCGTTCGCCGAGACGGTCGACCTGGCCGGCAAAATGCTCGCCGTCGCGATAGGCGAAGAACAACGCGATCATCATGAACAACAATGTCAGGAGCAAGCCGAAAGCGCTGCCGCCGGCGGCCAGCACACCGCGATAGATGCTGCCGATGTTGGCGCCGCTGACCAGCTGGATCAGTTCACCAATGCCGCCTGGATGGCCGAAATTGGTCGTCCATTGCTCGTTCAGCCACTCGCCCACGACAGGCATGGTGGCGATCCAGTGCGGTGTCACCGCGCCATGACGGTTGGTCTCGATCGCCCAGGCGACCCATTCGCGGACCTCGTTGATCGCATAGGTGCCGGCGAGCGCGATCGGGATCACCAGGAAGGCTAAGAT
>NZ_RZTT01000228.1 GCF_003996995.1 Mesorhizobium sp. M7A.T.Ca.US.000.02.2.1
GCCGATCGGCGTCGCCGCCTCCATCTATCTGGAAGAGTTCGCCAAGAAGAACCGTTTCACCGACCTTATCGAGGTCAACATCAACAATCTGGCAGCGGTGCCGTCAATCGTCTTCGGCTTGCTCGGCCTCGCGGTGTTCATCAATTTCCTGGGCATGCCGCGCTCCGCCGCTTTCGTCGGCGGCCTGGTGCTGACACTGATGACGCTGCCGACGATCATCATCGCGACGCGCGCTGCACTTGCCGCGGTGCCGCCGTCGATCCGCTCGGCGGCTCTCGGTCTTGGCGCCTCCAAGATGCAGATGGTGTTCCAGCACATCCTGCCGCTTGCCGCACCCGGCATCCTCACCGGCACCATCATCGGTCTAGCGCGTGCGCTCGGTGAAACCGCGCCCCTGCTGCTAATCGGCATGGTCGCCTTCGTCGCCGATCCACCGACGACGCCTTTCGATCCGGCCACCGCGCTGCCGGTGCAGATCTATATGTGGGCGAACGAGGCCGAACGCGCCTTCGTCGAGCGCATGTCGGGCGCGATCATCATCCTGCTCGTCTTCCTCATGGCCATGAACATCACCGCGATCGTGCTTCGGCGTCGGTTCGAGCGGCGCTGGTAGAAAAAAGGCATTTTGGTATGAACATCATGACCGAACAGTCCCTTGAAAATGCAGTGGGCGATAAGATGAACGCCAAGTCGAACGAAGTGATCAAAATGCGCGGCGACAAGGTCGGCGTGTTCTATGGCGAGAAGCAGGCGCTGTTCGATGTCAATCTCGACGTCCGCCTGAATCAGGTGACGGCGCTGATCGGCCCCTCCGGCTGCGGCAAGTCGACCTTCCTGCGTTGCCTCAACCGCATGAACGACACCATCGATTCCGCGCGGGTAACCGGCAAGATAACGCTCGACGAAGAAGACATCTACGACAAGAACATCGATGTCGTCGAACTCAGGGCGCGCGTCGGCATGGTGTTTCAGAAACCCAATCCGTTCCCCAAGTCGATCTACGAGAACGTCGCCTATGGCCCGCGCATCCACGGATTGGCCAAGCGCAAGGCCGACATGGATCAGATCGTCGAGTCGAGCTTGAAGAAGGCGGCGATCTGGAACGAGGTGAAGGACCGTTTGCAGGAACCTGGCACGGGTCTTTCCGGTGGCCAGCAGCAGCGTCTGTGCATTGCACGCGCCATCGCCGTGTCACCCGAGGTGATCCTGATGGACGAACCGTGTTCGGCGCTCGACCCGATCGCCACTGCTCGCGTCGAGGAACTGATCGACGAACTGCGCCAGAACTATACGATCGTCATCGTCACCCATTCGATGCAGCAGGCAGCGCGCGTGTCGCAGCGCACCGCGATGTTCCATCTAGGCTATCTGGTCGAGGAGGGCGCCACCGACAAGATGTTCACCACCCCCGACGACAAACGCACCCAGGACTACATCACCGGCCGGTTCGGCTGAGCTCAGGCATATGAGGGACGAAGATCATGGGTGAACATACCGTTGCATCTTTCGATGAAGATCTGGAGCAGATCAGCCAGCTGATCCGCGACATGGGCGATCTCGCCCGCTCGATGGTCAGTGGCTCGACCAAGGCTTTGCTCAATTCGGACAATGCGCTGGCGCAGCGCGTGGTTTCCGACGATGCCATCATGGATGCCCGCCAGCGCGAGCTGGACGATCGCGCCATCACGCTGATCGCCAAGCGCCAGCCAATGGCCAACGATCTGCGTGCGGTGGTCGGTTCGATCCGCATGGCCGGCGACCTCGAACGCATCGGCGACCTTGCCAAGAACATCGCCAAGCGCGTCGGCACTGTCGGGCTGAGCGTCACGCCGCACGATCTTTCGCATTCGATCGACGCGATGGCGCAGCTGGTGCTGATCCAGGTGCAGGGGGTCGTCGACGAGTATGCCGCCGCTGACGCGGCAGCGCTTGCCACGCTCAGAAACAATGACGAACGCATCGACGTCAAATACACCTCGGTGTTCCGCGAGCTGCTGACCTACATGATGGAAGATCCCCGCAACATCACGGCGTGCACGCACCTGTTGTTTTGCGCCAAGAACCTCGAGCGGATCGGCGACCACGTGACCAACATCGCCGAAAATGCCTACTATGTTTTGACCGGCACGCAGCTGCCAGCCAATCGTCCGAAGCAGGACGAGACGGCAATGTCCGCGCCAGCGGCATAACAGGGGTGACCAGCCGATGATCGCACCACGCATCATGGTGGTGGAGGATGAGGAGCCGCTAGGCGTGCTGCTCCGCTACAATCTTGAATCCGAAGGTTACCAGGTCGAGGTGGTGACGCGCGGCGATGAGGCCGAAATCCGGCTGCAGGAGAACGTTCCCGATCTTCTGGTGCTCGACTGGATGGTGCCTGCGGTTTCGGGCATCGAACTCTGCCGGCGCCTGCGAATGCGTCCCGAGACCGAGCGGCTGCCGATCATCATGCTGACCGCGCGAGGCGAGGAAAGCGACCGCGTGCGCGGCCTGTCGACCGGCGCCGACGACTATCTGGTCAAGCCCTTCTCGACGCCGGAGTTCATGGCCAGGGTCAAGGCGCTGCTGCGCCGGGCCAAGCCGGAAGTGCTGTCCAGCGTGCTAAAGGTCGGCGATATCGTGCTCGATCGCGAGTCGCACCGTGTCTATCGCAAGAAGAGCGAGATCCGGCTTGGGCCGACGGAATTCCGCCTGCTCGAATTCATGATGCGCCATCCAGGCCGCGTGTTCTCGCGCAGCCAGCTGCTCGACAATGTCTGGGGCGAGACGATCTACATCGACGAGCGCACGGTCGACGTGCATGTCGGCCGGCTGCGCAAGGCGGTCAACAATGGCCGTATGCCTGATGTCATCCGCACGATCCGTGGGGCCGGATACGCCATCCGAGAGGACTGAACTCCCTCGTTTGAACTCACGCCACGTTCTTGCCGCCGAAACCGGATCTCGCCTGCACGCCCGGCGCAAAAATCTCCTGATCGACGAAGATCAGCGCCCGCATGGCGCAGCCTTCGCGGATCAGCGGCAGTTCGTTCGGCTCGGTGTCGAAGGAAATCGATTTGGAATGCTGGCCGCCGGCGGTCTGGGCAATCGCTTGCCGCAATGCCGGCTCGATCAGGTCGAAGGCGGCGGCGCTGACACCGACCATGGCGACCGGCGCCGGATCGATCAGCGCGAACAGGCTGCCGAGGCCGTAGCCGAGCGCTTCTCCGGCCTTGCGATAGGCTTCCCGTTCGGGTCCGTCACCTTCGCGGGCCGCGGCAGCCAGGGCGCGCATGTCGGCGTCGCTGACATCGGCAACGGGTTCTGCATCCTCGCCCATCTGCCTGGCGTTGCGCCAGATGGCGTAATTGCCCGCATAGGCTTCGACGCAGCCGCGCCGTCCGCAGCGACATAGCGCGCCGTTCGGCCGATGGATCATGTGGCCGAATTCGCCGCCCGAAGAATGGGTGCCGGTGAACAATTCACCCTTCAGCACCAGTCCCATGCCGATGCCGTGCGACAAAAGGATAGCGATGAAATCGTCGCGGTAACGATCGGGGTCGCGCCAGCGCAGCGCCACCGCCATCATGTTGCAGTCGTTCTCCATTATGGCAGGGATGCCGAACTCGTCTTCGAATATGTCAGCGAAGGCGATGTCGGTGTGCGGCGTGATCGGCGACCACAGCATGGCGCGGGCACGGGTGTCGGTGATGCCCTGGATGGCCACCGCGATGCGGGCGATGCTGCGCACGTCCAGGTCGGGATCTGCCAGGCGGCGCCGCACGATGGCCGTGCATTCCCCGATCAGCGACTCGCGCGACATCGTCAGCGTGTCCAGCCGGCGCTGTTCCTCGGATATTACCTGGCCCGCATAGTCGATGACGGCAACGGAGAGGAAGTTCAGCGACAGCACCACGGTCATTACCGCGGCCGCTTCCGGATTGAGACTGAGGCCGACCTGCGGCCGGCCGCGTTTGAGCGAGCCGGCCTCGCTCGGCTTGCTTTCGGTCAGGATGCCTTCGACGATCAGGTCGGATGAAATCGCCGAGATGGTCGAATGGCTGAGGCTTGTGGTCGCGGCGATCTCGGTTCGCGACGGCTGTCCGGCGCGGCGCACTGCCGCGATCACCATGGCGCGGTTGCGGCGGCGCAGATCGTCGTGGCGGATTCCGACCGACATGTTCTTTCATATCCTCCCGGTCGCCGCGGTTCCTCCTGCCCATGGAACGCTGTCGGTGACGCCGGTAAATACTGGCAGAAGCTGCACGCCGTGTCATTTATTTATTCCGAGACTCGAAAAAAACTCGAAATGACATCAAAATCCATCAGAATCGATGTTGACAGCGTTCGGGCGTTGGCCCAGTATTTTTTCGAGGCTCGAAAAAATAGAGCCTCTGTGCCGGCCCTCGGGTCAGTTTGGTCGCGCCATACGCGGCGCAGGGAGGATAATATGAAAAGATTCACGGCCGCCATCCTGGCGGGTGCCGCCATGTCGCTGACGCTCGCGTCTGTCGCGCAGGCGAAGGACAAGGTTGTCGGCGTTTCGTGGTCTAACTTCCAGGAAGAACGCTGGAAGACCGACGAAGCCGCCATGAAGACGGCGATCGAGGCCGCTGGCGACAAGTACATCTCCGCCGATGCGCAGTCCAATCCCGGCAAGCAGCTTACCGATGTCGAAAGCCTGATCTCGCAGGGCGCCAATTCCCTGATCATCCTGGCGCAGGACGCTTCGGCCATCGGCCCGGCCGTGCAGAAGGCGCTGGACGAAGGCATTCCGGTCGTCGGCTATGACCGGCTGATCGAGAACAAGGACGTCTTCTATCTGACCTTCGACAACAAGGAAGTCGGCCGCATGCAGGCCCGCGAAGTGTTCAAGGTCAAGCCGGAAGGCAACTACGTCTTCATCAAGGGCTCCGGCGCCGATCCCAATGCCGACTTCCTGTTCTCGGGCTCGATGGAAGTGCTCAAGGAAGCCATCGACAGCGGCAAGATCAAGAATGTCGGCGAAGCCTACACGGATGGCTGGCTGCCCGCTAACGCCCAGAAGAACATGGAACAGTTCCTGACCGCCAACGACAACAAGGTCGACGCGGTGGTCGCGGCCAATGACGGCACTGCCGGTGGCGTCGTCGCGGCGCTGACGGCTCAAGGCTTGGCCGGCACCGTGCCGGTCTCGGGTCAGGACGGCGACCACGCCGCGCTGAACCGCATCGCCCTCGGCACGCAGACCGTGTCGGTGTGGAAGGACGCGCGCGAACTGGGCAAGAACGCTGCAGAGATCGCTTCGCAGCTCGCCGACGGCAAGAAGACGAGCGACATTGCCGGCGCCAAGGACTTCACGACGCCAGGCGGGAACACCGTCAAGTCGCTGTTCCTGACCCCGGTTGCCATCACCAAGGACAATCTCAACGTCGTCATCGACGCCGGCTGGATCAAGAAGGACGAAGTCTGTGCGGGTGTCGCCGCCGGCACCGTGGCGGCCTGTAACTGATCCGTACCACTTTGAAATATCTGAACGCCGCGGCCCAAAAGCCGCGGCGTTTTCTCAAAGAATTGTGTTTCCGCATCATGCGGATAGCTTCTAGGCTGGGCTCCGGCATGCGCGTCAGACGGCCAGCCGGTGGGAGGAAACCATGACCGATACGACGTCAAACCCGCAGACCGATACGGCGCGCGCGTCGGAACTCGGCGCCGTCGCCCGGTTCCTGAAGGCGACCGAGATCGACACCCGCATGCTCGGCATGATCGGCGCGCTGCTGGTCATCTGGATTGGGCTGCATGTCATTTCCAGCCTGCGCCTTGGCGTCAACCCGCTCGATTTCGACAGCCGCACCTTTCTCACGCCGCGTAATCTGTGGAACCTGTCGGTGCAGACATCCGCGGTTGCCATCATGGCCTGCGGCATGGTGCTGGTCATCGTCATGCGCAACATCGACCTGTCGGTCGGTTCCGCCGAGGGCCTGATCGGCATGGTGATGGGGTTTGCCCAGGTGCATTTCCTGGTGCGCTTTGTCGGGCTCGAACTCGGCAACCCGTGGATCTGGGTCCTGGCACTGGTCATCGGCCTGGCGCTCGGCCTGTTGATCGGCACTTTTCAAGGCTTCGTCATCGCCTATCTCGAAGTGCCCGCCTTTATCGTGACGCTGGGCGGCCTGCTGGTCTGGCGCGGTGCCGCCTGGTGGGTCACTTCAGGCCAGACCGTGGCGCCGCTTAACGCCACTTTTCAGCTGATGGGCGGTGGGCCGGCGGGATCGATCGGCGCGACCTGGAGCTGGGTCGTTGGGATCGTCGCCTGCCTCGCCGTGGTGTTTGGGCTGTTCAACGGGCGGGTGCAGCGCAAGCGTTTCCGGTTTCCGCTACGTCCGATCTGGGCCGAGGCGCTGCTTGGAGTCGTCACCTGCGGCGCCATCATGGGTGCGGTCTGGCTCGCCAACTCCTACCCCTGGCCGATCGGCATCGTGAACAGATATGCGGCCGCCAACAACATCACCGTTCCCGAAGGCGGCCTGTTCATCGCCCACGGTATCGCCATACCGGTGCTGATGGCGGTCGCCGTCGGGCTGGTCATGACCTTCATCACCAACCGCACCCGTTTCGGCCGCTATGTGTTCGCCATCGGCGGCAATCCCGAGGCGGCTAATCTCGCCGGCATCAACACGCGATGGATCACCATGAAGGTGTTCATGATCATGGGCGTGCTGGCCACGATTGCCGCGGCGATCTCCTCGGCCCGGCAGAATTCGGCCACCAACGTGCTTGGAACGCTCGACGAACTGCTCGTCATTGCAGCCGCCGTGATCGGTGGCACGTCGCTGGCCGGCGGGTCGGGAACGATCATCGGCGCCATGCTCGGCGCCCTGCTGATGCAGTCGCTGCAGTCCGGCATGGTGCTGCTCGGCGTCGACTCGCCGCTGCAGAGCATCGTCGTCGGCGCCGTACTGGTCATCGCCGTGTGGCTCGACACCGTCTATCGCAAGCGCGTCTAGGAGGGCATGCCATGAATGACAAGACTGCTCCTGCAGCCACCGCGCTGATCGACATGAGGAACATCTCGATCGCGTTTGGCGGCATCCGCGCCGTCGACGACGCCTCGATCGATCTTTTCCCCGGCGAGGTCGTGGCGCTGCTCGGCCACAATGGCGCCGGCAAGTCGACATTGATCAAGATCCTGTCCGGCGCCTACAAGCGCGATTCGGGCCAGATCTTCGTCAACGGCGAGGAGGCATCGATCTCCAATCCACGCGACGCCAAGAAATACGGCATCGAGACGATCTACCAGACGCTGGCGTTGGCCGACAATGTCGACGCCGCCGCCAATCTGTTCCTCGGCCGCGAGTTGATGACCGCCTGGGGCACGCTCGACGACGTTGCCATGGAGGCCGAGGCGCGCAAGGTGATGGGTCGGCTCAATCCCCGCTTCCAGCGCTTCAAGGAGCCGGTGATCAAGCTGTCGGGTGGCCAGCGGCAATCGGTGGCGATCGCGCGTGCGATCCTGTTCAACGCCCGCATCCTGATCATGGACGAGCCGACGGCGGCGCTTGGTCCGCAGGAAACGGCGCAGGTCGGCGAACTGGTCAAGCAGCTCAAGTCCGATGGCATCGGCATCTTCCTGATCAGCCACGACATCCACGATGTGTTCGAGCTTGCCGACCGGGTCTGCGTCATGAAGAACGGCCAGGTCGTTGGCACCGCCCGCACCACCGATGTCACGCAGGACGAGGTGCTGGGGATGATCATTCTTGGCAAATGCCCGCCGGGCGCCATTCCAGGACCGGGCGCGCTGAAGATCGCGGCCTGAGATCAAGCCAGCTCGCGGTTGCCGGACACGTGATATGCCAGCCGTAAGGATGGCTTGGCCTTGGCATTGTGTTGGCACGGCGACTTGCCCATAAAGGTCCGATATCGCTCAGGGACCGCACGATCCGTTGAAGAAGCTTTTCCCGATCATCGCCTTTATCGCCGTCGCACTAATCAGCATGGTGATGGCAGGTTTCGCCTATTTCGCCACACAGGAAGCCGCGCGCATCAAGTTCGAGGCGACTGCCGACGACGCGCTCAACCGGATCGAGAGCCGCATCGACCTGCATCTGTCGCTGCTGCGCTCGACGCAGGCCCTGTTCGACGCCCGCAATGGCGATATTTCTCGCAATGAGTTCAAGGCGTTCTTCAACGCGCTCGATGTCGACAAGAATTTCGCCGGCTTGCGCGGCATCGGTTTCCTCAGGCTGGCAAAGACGGGCGACGAGGCGACGGTCGAACGCGATATGCTGCACGATTATGGCGTCAGTCATCCAATCTACCCGGATACCACGCAACCCTGGCGTACCCCTATCGTGCTGTTCGAACCGCTGGATCCATCCAACCAAGCCGCCATCGGCTACGACATGTTCAGCGAACCGATGCGGCGTGTGGCGATCGAAAAGGCGATGTCCGACGACCAGCAGCACGCCAGCGGGTTGGTGCAACTGGGCCAGGACACGGGCGCCTCGCAGACGTTCACCGGCTTCTTCGTTTTCGTGCGGCTCAATGTCGAAACCGCTCCCGACGTCATCAATGCTTCGAGATCCTCGACATCAGGTTTTCTCTATGCGGCCTTCCGGGCTCGCGATCTGTTCCAGACCGCGCTCAGCCGGTCGCCGCTACTGCCGGTCAACACCGAAATCTATGACGGCGATGGTGCCGTGAGCGGCGACAATCTGCTGTTCCGGTCGGAGACGCCGCCAGCTTCGACTTTCGGGGACAGGCTGCTGGTCACCCGAAAGATCATCGTCGCCGGACGGCCATGGACTGTCCTGTTCCGGCCGACAAGCGCCTTCTCGCAGCCGTCGTCGCGCGCCATTCCGGTGATGCTGGGGCTATTCGGCCTGCTGTTGGCGGGCGCCATCGCGCTGGTGGCGCGATATCAGGAGCGGGCCTATGAGGCAGCGTCGCGGTTGCACGAAACCACGGAAAAGAGCCTGATCGAAAAAGACCTGATGCTGCAGGAGATGAAGCATCGCATCAAGAATTCGATCACCAGGGTGCTGGCGATCGCGCGCCAGACGGCATCGCGGGCTACCGACGTCAACGAGTTTTCCGCATCCTTCTCGGCCAGGCTGCAGGCGATGGCAGCGTCCCAGGACATGCTGACGCGCTCTCGTTGGCAGAAGGCCGATCTTGGCGATCTCTTGCGCATCGAACTCGGCCAGGTGTTCGGCAAGGAGTTGCCCGAGGGGCTGCTGTCAGGGCCGCAGGTGCTGCTTGACGAAACCACGACGCAAGCGCTCGGCCTGACCTTCCACGAACTGGCGACGAATGCGCTGAAATACGGCGAAGCCGGCAATTCCGTGGGGGCACTGAAAGTGGATTGGTCTCTGGAAGGGCGTGGGCGCGACAGGACACTGGCCCTGAACTGGCGCGAAAACGGGCAGAAGAAACTCGAAGCTCCCGCCGAAACCGGCTTCGGCACCAAGCTGATCGATCTCAACGTGACGCGCGAATTACGCGGTACGATCAAGCGCGACTACCAGGCCAATGGGCTGAACGTGGAAATCAAAATTCCACTCGCCAATTGAGCGCGACCTTCTCCCGAAAAGGATCAAGCGTCCGGACATGAAAAATCCGAAGGCCAGCGGACCAGCCTCCGGATCGACGTTTCGATTATCGCCGAATTAGTTGCAGCGAGCCGTGTAGATCCGGCCGCGATGATCGCGATATTGGCAATAGCCGTTGCGCAGATTGCGCACCAGCAGGCCGGAACCGGCGCCAACGGCCGCGCCGATCAGCGCGCCCTTGCCGCCGCCGACCAAGCCGCCGACACCGGCGCCGATCAAGCCGCCGCCAACCACGTCCTGTTCGGTCGAGGTGCAGCCGCTGACGGCAACCACCGCAACCAGGGCAATAATCATCTTCCGCATAGAGTCACTC
>NZ_RZTT01000229.1 GCF_003996995.1 Mesorhizobium sp. M7A.T.Ca.US.000.02.2.1
CTCGCGAGCGGCCGGCTGGTGGCGGTGATGGATGACCGTATCCTGTCGGGCGGCGGCATCTTCGCCGTTTACCCGCACCGTCGCTATCTGCCGGCGAAAGTCCGCGTCTTCGTCGACTTTTTGGTGCAGTGGTTCAGGACGCGCGAGGCTGGCTGACCGGCGTCGATAGTCTCGTGGTCCCAATTTCGCCCCCTTTCTGGTAACTCTCGGCAACTCTTCCGAGGCCTATGGACCGAGAATGAATCTGAAACGGCACGCAATCATGCTGGCTTCGGCCTTGGCGGCTAACTTTGCCGCCACTGGACCGGCTTACGTGCATCCGCATGTCTTCGCCGAGGCCCGCCTCGATGTGATTCTCTCCCCGGATCACCAAAGCGTGAAGGCTCTGCGTCATCTCTGGCGCTTCGACGATCTGTTTTCCTCGACCGTGATGATGGAGTTCGACAAGAACTCCGACCTGAAGCTCGACGACAAGGAGCTGAAGGAAGTCGCCGACACCGTTCATGCCTCGCTGGCCGAGTTCAATTACTTCCAGCTTGTCACCGTCGACGGCAAGGACGTGGCGATGACGCCGCCGCCGCATCTGATGGCCAATTTCGACAACGATCAGCTGATCATCCTTTTCGAGTCCGAACCGAAGGTGCCGATCAAGCTCCACGGCAAGATCGATATCGGCGTCTACGATCCGACATTCTACACGGCGATCGACTTCACCGAGGACTCCAACATCACGGTTGAAGGCCTGCCCTCGAACTGCACCAGCAAGGTGGTCCGTCCGGACCCGGACGAGGCCATCAAGGAAAACCAGAAGACCCTCACCGATGCCTTTTTCAATGACCCGACCGGCACCGATATGAGCAAGATCTTCGCCACCAAGCTCGAACTGACCTGTCAGCCAGAAGGATGAAGCCGGTGACGAAACCGTCCCTGCGTTTGGCATTCGGCCTGTTGGCCCTCACTGTCGCCATGATGCATTTCGCCGACGCCGCTCATGCCCAGAGTTCGCTCGGCATCGGCGTCAATGACGGCATGGCGCCCACCACTGGCCCGTTCGCCCATATCCTGATGTGGATCAATCTCAGGCAGCAGGAATTCTACCGCGCGCTGGCAACGGCGATGAAGGCGATGCGCCAGGACGGCAGCAAGATCTGGATACTCGTCGGCCTGTCCTTCGCCTACGGTATTTTCCATGCTGCCGGCCCCGGCCACGGCAAGGCGGTGATCTCGTCCTACATGGTGGCCAATGAGGTGGCGTTGCGGCGCGGCATCCTCTTGTCCTTCGTCTCGGCGCTGCTGCAGGGCCTGACCGCGATCGCGGTGATGGGGGTCGCCTATTTCGTCCTGCGCGGCACCACGATCTCGATGACGGACGCAGCCTGGTTCATGGAGATCATGAGCTTTGTCTTCGTCACCCTGTTCGGCGCCTGGCTGCTGTGGCGCAAACTCGGCCCCGCCGTCCTGCGTCTGTTCGGCAAGGGCCCGGCCTACAGCCTGTCGGCGGCTCATGCCGGCCATTCTCACGCCGGTCATTCTCATGGGGGTCATTCTCATGGGGGCCATTCGCACGGCGCGCATTCGCATGCCGGTCACTCCCATGCAGCTCCCAGCCATTCGGCGCATGCTCATTCGCACGCGCTACACGCGCATGACCATGTGCACGGCCCTTCGCACGATCATCACGATCATGCCGAACACGATCACGCTCATCACGATCACGCGGCCGGCGAAGTCTGCGATACCTGCGGCCATTCGCACGCACCCGATCCGGCGCTGCTGTCGGGCGACCGCTTCGACTGGCGCACGGCCTGGACGGCGGTGGCGGCGGTCGGCATCCGCCCCTGCTCCGGCGCGCTGATCGTGCTGAGCTTCGCCTTGCTCAACGGCCTCTGGCTCGGCGGCCTGCTGTCGGTGCTGGCGATGTCGCTTGGCACGGCCATCACCGTTTCGGCACTGGCGACACTGGCGGTGACCGCCAAGAACTGGGCGGTGTATTTCGCCGGCGACGGCCGCATGGGCAACCGCATCCACTCGATCGTCGAGATCGGCGGCGCGGCGTTTGTGTTCCTGTTCGGACTGCTGCTGCTGTCGGCGAGTTTGGCGAGCGGCGGATAGGCCGGCGCCACGAGGTTCGGAGTTTAACCCGCGATTTTGCCGCCGAGCTCATCCTCGATGTGAGCGCGGATGATCTCGTCGAAACTCTTTTCGGCGCTGAAGCCGAGCTCCCGTGACCGCTTTGCCTCGAAGCGCGTCGGCCAGCCCTTGACGATCGCCCAGATCGTGTCATCCGGAACCTCGCGGATCAGGCTTACCGCCTTCGGCCCAGCGATGCGTTCCAGCGCCTCGATCTGCTCGCCGACGGTGACGGCAACGCCGGGCATCGTCAGGTTGCGGCGCGGCCCGACTGCGCTGCCGTCGATCCCTGCCGCATGGATCAGGAAGTTCACCGCCGAGCGCGGGCTGGCATGCGTGTGCACGACCGAGCGCGGCACCGGCAGGATCGCTTCGTGGCCGCTCAACGGCTCGCGGATGATGCCGGAGAAGAAGCCGGACGCCGCCTTGTTCGGCTTGCCCGGCCGCACGCAGATCGTCGGCAGCCGGATGCCGATACCGTCGAAGAAGCCGCGCCTGGTATAGTCGGCCAGCAGCGCTTCGCTCATCTGCTTCTGGGTGCCGTAGGAGGTCAGCGGCGTCGGATGGAAGTCGTCGGGAATGACATCCGGGAACGGCGCGCCGAACACCGCGATCGACGAGGTGAAGACGACGCGCGGCGCAAAGCCCGCCAGCCGGATGGCATCGAACAGGGCCCGCGTGCCATCGAGATTGACGCGGTAGCCGAGATCGAAATTCGCTTCCGCCTCGCCCGACACGATGCCGGCAAGATGGAACACGACGTCGGGGCGCGATGCGACCAGGCGCTCAGTGGCCCCTGCTTCGGCGAGATCGCCAGTGTGCAGCGTGACGCTGACGCCATCCAGGCTCGGGGCCTGTGGTGGCACGATATCGTGTAAATCCAGCGCCGTGATCTTGCGGCCGCGCAGCGTGCCGTCCTTGGCCAGCCGGGCGATGAGCTTGCGGCCGACCATACCCGCGGCGCCAGTGATCAGAATGCGCATATCGAAAATCCCTTGCCTATTTACCTTGGTTTTTGCGCTGGTTGCGGGCCCGCAGCCAGAACACCGAGAAGAACGCCAGCACGAAGACGATGCCAAAGGCGCCGGCCAGCACCGTCGAAAGGCTGCCGAGTGCCAGCATTACGGTCGGCAGATAGTAGGCGCCGATACCGAACAGAAGCATGATCCACACGGCAGCGATAAGAGCATTCCTGGTGTCACGATCCATCACGCCGCACCAGGGCAGCGGGTGTTCATCAAGCTGGTTTTCAAGGTTTTGCAACTCCCGAGGCAGAACCAATCGACATCGATCGATCGGTCCTAGTGATGATGGTCGTGATATGCAGCCGCTTCATGCCCGTGCCCGTGGTCGTGCTCGTCGCCATCGTCGGCGCACTGGCCGAATTCCGGTTCCACGGTGGCATGGCTGATGCCGTGCTCGCTGGCAAGCCGCTTCTTGACGGCACTCACCGCCTGATGCGCATCGACGCCCTCGTCGAGACAGGCATGCAGCGTCGCCATGTTGCTGGTCCCATCAAGCGACCAGACATGCATATGGTGCACTTCGCGCACCCCCCGGACGGTCGCCTCGAGATCCCTGGCGATCAGATCGCGGTCGAGGCTTGGCGGCACCCCCTCGAGCAGGACATGGGCGGCTTCTCGCATCAGCGACCACGCCGTGTAGAGGATCAGCAGCGAGACCAGGACCGACAGGATCGGGTCGATCGGCGTCCAGCCGGTCGCCAGGATGACCAGCGCCGCCGCGATGGCCGCCGCCGAGCCGAGCAGGTCGCCAAGCACATGCAGGATGGCGCCGCGCATGTTCAGGCTTTCGCGGTCGCCGCCATGCAGCACGAAGAACGCGCCGATGTTCACCAACAGGCCGAGGATCGCCACCACCAGCATCGGCCCGCCAAGCACCGGTGCCGGCGCCTGCAGGCGCCCCCAGGCCTCGTAGACGATCCACAGGGCGATGACGAAGATGGCGATGCCGTTGGTATAGGCCACCAGCGTCTTGACCCGGCCGAAGCCATAGGTGAGGCGAACGGTCGCCGGACGGCCGCCAAGATGAAACGCATACCAGGCAAGGCCGAGCGCGATCGAGTCAGCGAGCATGTGGCCGGCATCGGCCAGCAGCGCCAGCGAGCCGGTGAAGATGCCGCCAAGCGCTTCGGCGACCATGAAGCCGCCGGTCAGGCAGGCTGCGATCAGAACGCGTTTCTTGTCGGTCGAGCCATGGACATGGCCGGGCCCATGATCGTGCCCAATGTGATCGTGCCCGCTGTGATCGTGGGTATGTGCCAATGGCGAACTCCTAGGCGCCGAATTCCGCGCGACAATCCTCGAGCCGTCGCTTCTGCTGGCCCTCGCCATCGAAATTGGCCGGATCGAGCCACGCCTCATAGGCACTGCGCAGCGCCGGCCACTCCTTGTCGATGATCGAATACCACGCAGTATCGCGGTTTTCACCCTTGACGATCAGATGCTGGCGGAAAATGCCTTCGAACTTGAAGCCGAACCGTTCGGCGGCCCGCTTCGATGGCTCGTTGCGGTTGTTGCACTTCCATTCGTAGCGGCGGTAGCCGAGCTCGTCGAAGATGTATTTCATGAACAGGAACTGCGCTTCGGTTGCTCCCGGCTTGCGCGAGATGAGCGGCCCCCAATAGATGTTGCCGATCTCGATGACGCCGTACGCCGGATCGATGCGCATCAGCGTCTGGCGTCCGGCGACCTTGCCGCTGGCCTTGTCGATGACGGTGAAGAACAGCGGATCCTCGCTGGCCTCGACCTTGTCCAGCCATGGCTGGAAGGCGGCGCGGGTCTCCGGCGGATAATCGGGCAACCAGGCGAAGCGGCCGTCGATGTCGGACACGGAGGACGCTTCATAGAGGCCATCGCCATGTTTTGCGGCACTCAGCGGTTCGAGCCGGACAGTGCTTCCGTCGATGGTCTTGCGTTCGGGCCGCGGGCGCGGTTGCCAATCCCTGAGATTTTCCGACACCGAAAGCTCCAATCCGTTTGACTTTTGCCAGCCGAAGCTCACAAAAACGCGACCCAACAGCAAGAACCACACGGACGGGAAAAATGCTCCACACGATTTCGGCCTTCGACCGCCTTGGCGAGGAAAACGCCTTTGCCGTGCTCGCGAGGGCCACAGCACTTGCCCAACAAGGCCGCGACATCGTCAATCTCGGCATCGGCCAGCCGGACTTCAAGACGCCGCAGCACATCGTCGAGGCGGCGATCAAGGCGCTGCGCGACGGCCATCACGGCTACACGCCGGCCAATGGCCTGCTGGCGACGCGCGAGGCGGTGGTGCGCCGCACGCTCGCCACCACCGGTGTCGAAGTATCGCCCGAAACGGTGATGATCCTGCCCGGCGGCAAGCCAACCATGTTCGCCGCCATCCTGATGTTCGGCGAACCTGGCGCCGAAATCCTCTATCCCGATCCGGGCTTCCCCATCTATCGCTCGATGATCGAGTTCACCGGTGCAGCCCCTATTCCCGTGCCGATGCGCGAGGAAAACGGCTTTGCCTTCTCGGCCGAGGAGACATTGGCGCTGATCACCTCGAAGACCAGGCTGCTGATCCTCAACTCGCCCGCCAATCCGACCGGCGGTGTGACGCCCCGTGCCGAGATCGAGAAACTGGTCAAGGGGCTGGAGGCGCATCCGCAGGTCGCCATCCTCTCCGACGAGATCTACGACGTCATGACCTATGATGGCGAGACGCATTGCTCGCTGCTCGGCTTTCCCGAGATCCGTGACCGGCTGATCGTGCTCAACGGCTGGTCGAAGACCTGGGCGATGACCGGCTGGCGCATGGGCTGGTCGATCTGGCCGAATGGCGACAAGGGCGCCCATCTCTACGACAAGGTGCGCAAGCTGGCTGTCAACTGCTGGTCCTGCGTCAACGCGCCAAGCCAGTTCGCCGGCATCGCGGCAATCGACGGCCCGCAGGACGACGTCGACACGATGATGCGCGCCTTCGACCGCCGCCGGAAGATCGTCGTCGAGGGACTGAATGCCCTGCCCAACATGTCCTGCATCACGCCCAAGGGCGCGTTCTACGCTTTCCCCAACGTCTCGAAGACCGGCTGGAAGGCCAAGAAGCTCGCTTCGGCGCTGCTCGACGAGGCCGGCGTGGCGCTGATCGGCGGCCCCGATTTCGGCATTCTCGGCGAAGGCTATATCAGGCTCTCCTACGCCAATTCCGAGGAGAACATCTTGCGGGCACTGGAACGGATCGGGGCCTTCCTGGCGAAGTAAGCCTGAAAGCGGCCCGCTGTCCTCTTCCGGACAATTTGCGGCTGTGGCATGACGGTGTCATGAGCCGTCCGGAGGCGCGCGGGCAAGACTGGGCGTGCATGTCGAGAACGGCTACGGTCCTCGGATCAGGATCGAAGGGGGGTGACATCGGATGTTCTATGCAATCCTTGCCTATCATGTGGAAGACGCAATCAAGGCGCTGACGCCGCAGGAAGATACGGCGCTGATGGCTGACTTGCTCAAGATCCATGAAGGGCTCTATGCCGACGGCAGCCTTGGCCCGTCGGCGCGGCTTGGCGCGACACAATCGGCCTGCACCTTGCGCGGCGGCTTGATCGTCGACGGCCCCTTCGCCGAAACCAAGGAACAGCTTCTCGGCCTCTATGTCGTCGACTGCCCGACGCGGGACGATGCCATCGCTATCGCGCGCGACTTTCGTCGCGTCAATCCGACCGCCGTCTACGAGATCCGTCCTATCGCGCTCTATCTGCCCGGCGCAGAGCTACCGGGAGAATAACTACCCACGCCCGACAAACGGCATCTTGGTCGCCATGACGGTCATGAACAGCACGTTGGCGTCGAGCGGCAGGCTGGCCATGTGGACGACGGCGTCGGCGACGCGCTGAACATCCATCACCGCTTCGGCTGATATCGAGCCGTTGGCCTGCGGCACGCCGACCGTCATCGGTTGCGCCATGTCGGTCAGGGCATTGCCGATGTCGATCTGGCCGCAGGCGATGTCATAGGGCCGGCCGTCGAGCGCCAGCGTCTTGGTCAGTCCTGTGATGGCATGCTTGGTCGCCGTGTAGGGCACCGAGCCCGGGCGTGGCGCATAGGCCGACACCGAACCGTTGTTGATGATGCGGCCACCCATCGGCTTCTGCTTGCGCATGGCGCTAAAGGCGGCACGGGCACACAGGAACGAACCGGTGAGGTTGACGCCGACGATATCGTTCCACACTTCGACCGGTATCTCGTCGATCGGCGTCGATTTGTAGCCCATGCCGGCATTGTTGAAGAGCAGGTCGACACGGCCGAAGGCCGCCGCCACGGTCTCGAACAGATCGTCGACCTCGCCTGCCTTGCTGATATCGCAGGCAACCGCCAGGGCCTTGGCGTCGGTGGACCCGGCCTCGGCCACGGCTGCATCCAGCACGGATTTGCGGCGTCCGCAGAACACTGTGTTCCAGCCCGCCTTGAGCAGCGCCGTGGCGACGCTCTTGCCGATGCCCGTGCCGGCCCCGGTGACGATGGCGGTTCTTTGCTCGGTCATGGCTGTTGTCCTCCGGCAGCGCTGCGCTTGCTCGACTGATTTTCGGGGTTTGGCTCGAAAAAGGAAGGCATCGCAAATGACGGCGGCGATGGCAAGCGTGTCCATCCGATCGGGCCGACAAAAAGGGCGGCCATTGGCGACCGCCCCTGATCTGAACCGGGCTTGGGAGGAGGAAAAGCCGATCCGACTGTGTTGAATGATGCGCTTGCTGGGTTAACGAGAGGTTAACCCGGAAAGCGCCTCCTGTGCCGTTTTGGCCTACCAGCGCGGATTGGGTGACGTCCCTGCCTTGGCCGGCACCTTGGCCGCCGAAACCGTTGCCTCGACATGGTCGACCAGCGCGTCCGGCAGGCCGAGCCTGCCTGCAAGCAGGTCGAGATAGCCACGCTCTGCGCGGGTGTCGGGATCGATGGTCAGGCGCGACGCCGTGTAGAGTTCGAGCTTCTGCGCGTCGGTCTTGGCGCCGGCGACCAGCGTGTCGAGGTCGAGCGGGCTTGCCAGCTCCGCCATCAGGAACTTTTCGGCATCGGAGTCTATGCCGGCCAGGCTGAGCTTGCCGGCGATCTTCTGGCGCTCTTCATCGTCGATATGGCCATCGGCCTTCGCCGCCGAGATCATCGCCCGTATCAGGGTCAGCGTGAATTCGTCCTCGCCTTGCGGCGCCTGCGACGGGTGGAAGGCGGTGTCCTTGGGCGGCGGCAGCAATTCCGGTTCGCCGGCCGCCGGTGCTTCGGCGGGTGCGTTGCCGGCCTTGTAGTTCTGGTAGGCCTTGTAGGCGAGGCCGCCGATGGCAGCCAGTCCGCCAAGCTTCACCGCGGCGCCCGTCACGTTACGACCGGCGCCAGTTCCAAGCAGCACGGCGGCCAGTGCGCCGGCGGCCAGCGGATTGTCCTTGGCCATCTGCACGGCCTGCCCCGCCTTGTCGCGAACGGTGCCGCTGGCGCCGGGGATTTGCGAGCCGAGCAGATCGTCGAGAAGCTTCTTGGGATCGAACATTCAGTGCCTCCAGGATTTGCCCGGCCGAACGGGCAGGTTTCGAACGTCGAAGACGTAGGTCCCGAAACTTGACATTGCAATGACAGGCGGCCGCTTTGCAGCAGCTCGATGCCCGGATCAGGAGCCGATATGCGGACCCCTGCCCCGCGCCTGCGCAAGCTCGACCTGGCGCTGGCGCTCGGCATAACGCTGGCGGTCCTCGTCCGAACGCGCATCGAAACAATGCGGGCAGGAAATACCGGCGGCGAATTTGGCCGACGTCAGGTCGCCCGGTGTCAGCGGGTGGCGGCAGGCGCGGCACAGTTCCGCTTCGCCCTCGGCGAGGCCGTGCGACACCGAAACGCGCTCGTCGAAGACGAAGCACTCGCCTTGCCAGAGGCTCTGTTCGGCGGGGACCTCTTCGAGGTATTTGAGGATGCCGCCCTTGAGATGGAAGACATCCTCGAGGCCGAGCGATTTGACATAGGCGGTTGCCTTCTCGCAGCGAATACCGCCGGTGCAGAACATCGCCACCTTGCGGCCTTCGAGCTCCGCCCGATGCGCCTCCACCCAGGCCGGGAACTCGCGAAAGCTTGCGGTGGCCGGGTCGATCGCACCCCTGAATGTGCCGATCGACACCTCGTAGGCGTTGCGCGTGTCGATGATGACAGTGTCGGGCTGCGAAATCAGCGCGTTCCAGTCGGCCGGCGCGACATAGGTGCCGGCACTTTTCGAAGGATCGATGTCATCGACACCCATGGTGACGATCTCGCGCTTCAGCCGCACCTTCATGCGGTGGAACGGCATGTCCGCGGCTGCGCTGTACTTGACCTCGAGGCCCGCCAGCCCTTCGATGGCTTCGAGATACAAGATCAGTTCGGCAATTGCCGTCTCGCTGCCGGCGACGGTGCCATTGATGCCTTCATGCGCCAGCAGCAGCGTGCCCTTGATGCCGCGCCCGCAGCAGAAGGCGGCGAGCGGCGCGCGCAGTTCTTCGAAAGCGTCGAGCCGGGCAAACCGGTAGAGTGCTGCGACGCGAAGGGGTGGAAGTGATGTCATTGCCGAAGCCACTAGACGCTCGAGCAAGCCGATTCAAGGCAAAGCAGGCATGCTGTTCGGCTGGCCACTGGCGCAAATCTGCACCATGGGCGAATTTGTACCATAGCTGAGGT
>NZ_RZTT01000022.1 GCF_003996995.1 Mesorhizobium sp. M7A.T.Ca.US.000.02.2.1
GCCCTGCACCAGAGCTTGGACTTGAGGGAGGGAGTGTTCTCACACCATGCAAATTCCGAACTTCGCTTGCGGATGCATGTTCCTCACGTCGGTTCGAAAAGGGATTGTCGCGGTCATCGATTTCGGTTGTGACACCCGAGCCCGCCGGCAGCATCATGCAGGCGGCAGGCCCAATGAAGAGCTCGAGACGGGGAGCGGCCGGTCGTTGCAGCCCGGGCGCGTTTCACTCCTCCCGGAATGCTCGCTGGATCTGATCGGCCAAGGGCTTGACGAGATAGGACAGCATCGTGCGGCTGCTGGTCGAGAAGAACACCTCGACCGGCATGCCGGGCGCCAGGGTCAGTCTTTTGAGTCTGGCAAGTTCCGTGCGCGGCAAAACGATATGCACGGTGTAATAACCGGCGCCGGTGCGCTCGTCGGTGCTGAGATCGGCGGAGATCTTGCTGACGGTTCCGTTGAGTTCAGGCGTTGTGCGCTGATTGAAGGCCGAAAGCCGCAGCGTCGCCTCCTGCCCCTGTTTCAGTTGATCGATGTCCTGTGGGGCGACACGGGCTTCGACGGTCAGTTGGTCCGCGACCGGCACGATGAGCATGACCGGTTCGCCCGCAGTGATGACACCCCCAATCGTATGTACGGCAAGCTGGAGGACGACGCCGGCCTGCGGGCTGCGAATGTCGATGCGCTTGAGCTGGTCTTCGGCCGATACCTTGCGTTCGACGAGTTCCGAGAGTTTTGCCTGGACCTCACGCAGCTCGGTGGCGACTTCGCTGCGCAGATCCTGATCGATCTGGATGATTTGCAGGCGGATTTCCGACGTGTGGCCTTTCGACTGCGCTATCGCGGCGGTCAGCTGCCCATGTTCAGCCTCCAGCCGCACGGCCTCGCGCTCGAGAGCGGTGATGCGATCGATCGAGACCAGCTTGCGCTGCCATAGTGTGCGCATGCCCGCGAGCTCGGTTCCGATCAGCTTGATTTCCTGGCTCTTGGCGTCCTTTTGCTCGATCAGGCCGGAGACTTCTTCGGCGAGCTGGGAGATACGTTCCGCCAACTGCGCCTTCTGGCCAGCGCGTGCCTGCCGGCGCAACTCGAAGAGCGACTGCTCTCCGGCCATTGTGCCGCTGACATCCGGATCGTCCCGCCGAGACATCAGCGACGGCGGAAAACCGATGGCGTCCGCACCGTCGCGCTCGGCCTTGAGACGTGCCAGGCGGGCATCGAGTTCATCCGCGCTCTTGGTGACAATGGCCAGATTGGCGCGGGTGACGGTTTCATCGAGATGAATCAAAACCTGTCCCGCTTGCACGGCATCGCCTTCGCGCACGAAGATCTGGCCGACCACGCCGCCGGTTGGATGCTGCACCTTTTTGACGCTGGAATCGACAACCAGCTTTCCCGAGGCAATGACTGCGCCGGAGAGGTCGGTCACCGCTGCAAGGCTGCCCGCTCCACCGACCAGAAGGATGGAGGTCGCAACGCCGCCGAGCAGATAACGTCGAATGGTCCGGTCGATCACCGATGTCGCTCTCTCCGCCATCAGAGCGCCGCCTCTTCAGGACTTGAGACAACTTTTAACGGAACACTGATGGGGCGGGTCACCTTGGTCATGATCTCATTCTTCGGGCCAAAGGCCTGAATACTGCCGTTCGTCATGACAAGGATCTGGTCAAGGCTTTGCAATGCACTCGGGCGATGCGCCACCACGATGGCCATGCCGCCTCTGTCGCGCACGCCCTGGATCGCCGCCGTCAAGGCGGCTTCGCCGTCGGCATCGAGATTGGAATTCGGCTCGTCGAGTATGACAAGAAACGGATCGCCATAGAGAGCACGCGCCAAGGCGACCCTCTGTCGCTGGCCCGCCGAAAGCGCCGACCCGGCCTCGCCGATACGCGTTTCATAACCTTCAGGCAGGTGAACCACCAGATCATGAACACCGGCGGCGCGCGCGGCGGCCAGTATCTTGTCCGAGGGGGGCTGGGGTTCGAAGCGAGCTATGTTCTCGGCAATGGTGCCATCGAACAACTCGACATCCTGCGGCAGATAACCGACATGCTTGCCGAGTTCTTCCGACGACCACTGGTCGAGCGTCGCACCGTCGAGCCTGACGGTACCGCGCACTGGCAGCCAGACACCGGCGATCGCTCTGACGAGCGAGGATTTTCCCGAAGCGCTCGGACCGATGATGCCGAGGCCGGCGCCCTTCTGCAGCACGAAGCCCGCATCCTGAACGACAAGGCGACGCTCGCCCGGCGGCGCCACACTGATGCCCTCTACCGAGAGGCGAAACGACGGTGGCGGAAGCGAGACACTTGTTGCTGCCTCGGGCAGCAGCCCCAGAAGCTGAGTCAGGCGCGCCCAGGCCTGTCGGGCGCTGACGAAGCTCTTCCAATGCGCGATCGCGAGTTCGATCGGCGCCAGCGCCCGGCTCATCATGATCGAACTGGCGATCATGATGCCGCCCGTCGCCTCCTGATGGATGACGAGCCAGGCGCCGATCGCCAGGATGCCGGATTGAAGCATCATGCGCACGACTTTCGATGTCGTTCCGAGCGTCCCCGCCAAATCGCTCGCCTTGGCATTGGTGCTTAGATAGTCGGCGTTGATGCCTGACCAGCGCTCGGCGATGCGTGGGCCAAAACCCATTGCCTGAAGCACCTCGACATTGCGGCGCGTCGCCTCCGCCAGCGTGTTGCGCGCAGCGGCCTGCGTGTTGGCACGTTTCGCGGGCTGCCTGGTGCGCACCTCCGCAAGCAAGGTCAGGCCAAACAGAATGACGGCGCCGAGCAGCGCGGTCATGCCGATCCAGAAATGGAACAGGAAACAGATTGCGAGGTAAAGCGGCATCCAAGGCAGGTCGAACAGCGCGGTCGGCCCAGCGCTCGACAGGAACGACCGGACCTGATCGAGGTCCCGCAATGATTGCAAGCCATCGCCGGTGAGCTTCGTGCGCAACGGCAGACGCATCAGTGCGATGTAGACCTGCCCGCTGAGCCGCGCATCGAGCGCCATGCCGATACGCACCAGCAGCCGCGATCGGATCAGTTCGAGGACGCCCTGAAAGACGAACAGCGTGCCCGCAAACACGCAAAGGCCGACCAACGTCGGCACGCTGCGGCCGGGAATGACGCGATCGTAGACCTGCAGCATGAAGAACGAGCCGGTCAGCGCCAGGACGTTGACGACCCCGCTCATCAAGGCGATGCCGGCGAATGCCCGGCGAAAGGAAGCGAATACCGCCGGGAGCGTCGTTCGCGGCGGCTCAGATGAATGGATGTGAGACATCTTCCTTCACCTCGGGTCCAGCGCGGGCGCAAGCGGCAATGAACGCGTCCAAGACCGGTTGGCGAAGGGTGTCGGTTTCACTCCATCTTCCGGCATGGCACCTAGATGAACCAATCATTCAGCGCGTAGGCATGGACATAGTCGACGTGCATTTCAGAAGGGGTGGCAAGCCCGTCGGCGGGCGCTCCCGCCATGCCGCCGACAGCCTGGTTGACCAGCATGTACATTGGCTTGTGCATGTCGGCAGGCGTTGGTGCGCGGGCAACTTCGACATCGTCGAAATACCAGACCAGCTCGCTCGGGGTCCAAAGCACCCCATATTTGTGGAACCCTTCGGTATCCGCTGCATATACGGTCGATGTCACTTTCGTATGCGACCCCGTCGCGTTCGAGTGGCTGGTCAGGGTGAGCTTGTTGGGATCCTGGCCGACCATCTCCACTGCGTCTAGTTCCGGCGGCCAGGAGCCATCCGCCGGAAGAAGCCAGAAGGCCGGCCATGCACCCTGCTTTTCGGGCATGTCGGCTCGAATTTCGAAATAACCGTAGGTCTGTGCGAAGGAATGGTAGGTCGTCAACAGACCTGACGTGTAATCATAGTTGTTTATGTAGGGCTTGATCGCGTCGGGAGCCCGGGCGGCCGTAATGGTGAGAACACCGTCCTGGACGCTGAACGGGTTGACCGAACTCGTGGGGGCGTAGCTGGTGTCGATATACCACTGAAGCTCGCTGTTGGTGGTGAGCGTGCTGCCGTTCGGAGCACCCCACCAGAAGTTCGTATCCCAGGTCCCGCTAGAACCGCTGTGCAGGTTCAACGTATTGAACTCGTCCGAGAAGGTGAGCGTCAGATGCGACTTGTCCAGGGCGAGATCGAACTGGTTGGCGCTGAACTGGTCGATGGTCTTGTTGGCGAAGACGAGAAACTCGGTTGGCGACAGGGTGAGTCGGACGTTCGATCCCGACTGCACCATGTTGGCGTGCACCTGGTCGAAGGAGGTGAAGCCGTAGCCTCCGACGCGCACGGTGTCGTCGGCGCCGAAGTCGAGAATGAGGTCGCTGCCATTGCCCGGTTTGACGACAAAAATGTCAGCGCCGGAGCCACCCTTGAGAACATCGTCGCCTTTCAAGCCGTCGAGCGTCTGCTGGCCGGAACCGCCGGCGATGATATTGTTCAGAGCGTTTCCGAAGGCATATTGTTTATCGCCCGTGACCGTCAGATTCTCAAAATTCGCCGGCAGCCTGTAGCTCATCCAGGTCGAGATCGTATCGATGCCCTCGTTGGGCAGCTCCACCGCTTTGTTTTTCGCGGAGTACAGGTAGTAAATATCGTCGCCCTTGCCGCCATACATCGTGACGCTGACGCTGCCGTCGCCATACAGCGAATCGTTATAGATGCTGCCATAGAGGGCCGGGCCCGAATTCGTTGCCGAGTACCACTTTGCGGAGGACCCGCTATAGGGGAGCGGAACACCCTTGGCATTGGTTACGGTGGCCATTTTACTCACAGCTCCGTTGGTTTGTTCCAAGCCCTAACACGATGGAAGGCAAAAGGAGCCGAAAGGTTTTCTCTCCAAGCTCAGGAGGGTTACCAAAGAGTAAATGCGGGGGGGGACCCGACGCGTCCGTCAGGCCGTCGGTGGGGAACTTGAGACTGTTTTCGACGGCGCACTCAAACCACAACGGGGGCCGCTCCGGGTGGACGGTTGCACCACCGTCTCGCAGGGCGCAGGCGGCCCTAGCTGCCGAAACACCGGCGTCATTCCTCGCAGTTCAGAGCCCAAGGGTCTGGCTTGTTTCCATCTGAAGGAAATCTGCCGACGAATTCCGGAACACCGCGTCTTGGAACGCATCGACGGCAGAGCCGTGGATGACATCGACCAGCACGGCCGCTGCGGCTTCAACCTTGTCGGCCGCTTCGTCAACCTTGTTGAAGCGCAGCAGCATTCGATCGTGGAGCATCGACAACCGCGTGGCGTGATAAAGCACGCTGCGCTTGTGGTAATCCGAGTCCAGCGGCTCAAACAGTATTGTCATGACGGCAACTCCTCGCCATTTCATGTCCATTCGGGGTGATTTGGAGGCCGCCCACGTATAGATATTGGTCTGGCGCTCCCGGGGCCTCCGTCACGCGCTGTTGAGCTGCCCGGATCCTGCAGCACAGGGCGATATTCACCACGCCATTTTTCCTGTCCGTTTCTTCCTTTGCGCGCTTCAACGATTTCTCGGCGCGTTTGACGCGCAACCTTGAACTGCCAAGTTCGAGATCAAGAATTCAGCCATCGTTCCGCTTCCTATGCGGTTGCGGTCCCTTCGGCTGATAATTACGGCTGTTCTGTTTGGTTCCGGCCAATCGCGACCCGGCTCCAGATTTTACAGGAGCCAGGCCGATCTGGCCCTGCCGATTAAAATCTCTCCGGCAATGGGCTTGAGCGCATCTTCTGTCGCAGGCTCCAGCGGGACGCCGGCGACGTTCCGGAGCATCAAAGCGGCGCGCCGAAGGACGATCTGAAATCCGCCCCGGTCGAGGTCTTGCCGGAGATTGCCAGTGACATAGTTCGCCTGCGCCAAATGGCCGACCTTGTGGTCGTGTGCGGTGGCGATGGTTCGGTGTCGGCGGCGGCGATGGCTGTAGTGGAAAGCCGCCTGAGCGTGGCGGCATGTACGTCCGCGTCATGTCCAGGGGCGCGATCTAGGCAGATACGGCCGAGACGGTATCTCGCTCGCGGAGATCCGATGTCGCGCGCTATGGTACTTCGCTTACCCAAACGGATATGACTCTTGGGATCTGATTCCCCTGCGATCGTCCCGCCAGTCCAGAATGAGGCGGGCTACCATGACTTCTTGGCTCCAATGACTGAGTACCCGCGCCTTGCCTACAGCATGAAAGCCGTTCGCAAGGCAGGCGACCGGCTGGCAAAACCTATTCAGTTCGGACGAGACATCACTGTCGGCCAGTATGTGGACGCACTCGAAATCTTTTCAATCGCCAATAGCTGGCGCGACTCGCACTTTCTGCCGATGCGCAGCGTTCGGTTCTCTGTCCGTCATCACATAAGAGCCCTGCGACTGGAGGGCGACATGGCATCCCGGCCAAAGCGCATGGCATCCATTCGTCGGAAGCTTCGAGAGTCCACCACCAATTTGGACACCATGAACGACATCGGCGGTTGCCGAGCGATCATGGCCGATATCAAAGGTGTTCGCTCGCTTCTCGCATCGATGCGAGACAAGTTCCCCCATGAGATCCACTCTAGGGAGTTTAACTATATCGATGAGCCGAAGCCGGACGGGTATCGAAGTCACCATATTGTTTTCAAATACCGATCCCGAGATGCCGACACCGAGGCTTTCGACGGACGACGCATCGAGTTGCAAGTTCGTACCAAGCTTCAGCACTCATGGGCAACTGCGGTTGAGGCTGTCGGGCTATTCCGGGGCCAGGATTTGAAGCACGGAGAGGGCGACCAAGATTGGCTTCGCCTTTTCCAGCTTATGTCGGCGGAATTCGCGCGCGTTGAGCAGTGCCCCGTTCATGTAAGTGTTCCGGATCACAATGACCGGGTTCGAGAATTGCGGGATCTTAACAAGCGTATAGATGCGATAGGCATACTAAAAAAAATCAAGAATACTACCAGATTCCCAGAAAATTTTATACGGCAAGCAGAAAAAACGCGATACTATTTGCTTCAATATGGGAAAGATAATAAACTGACTGTCGATCATTTCAGGTCAATTATAACGGGCGCGCGAAAATTGAAAGAGATCGAGCAAAAAATCGAGCTAAGGGGCAGTGAGGTGAAGACTGTCTTGGTCGAGGTGGATAAGGAAGAAAAGCTTGCTGAAATGTATCCGAACTATTTCGGAGACGTTTACTTATTTGCTCGTAATCTGAAATCCATCTGCTCGGGAAAAGCGGCTACCGAATACAGTTAGCCTGCACTGGGTCGGCTTAAGCGGCGTCGCTTCCGTATGAAGTAACCCGAGCGTTTGCCGACGATACCATCAAGGCTGCGACCGGCCCACGCATCGTCGTTCATGCCAGGGGCTGCGCGTGAATTATGGCGGAAGCCATATTCGGTAGCGGTGCAGATGCTTTCTGCGCAGGGCTGATAGGTGCCACGCATGCCACGCTTGAATATGCTGATGCGCCGGGTATTTTGGCAGTGTTTACTCAGCCGCCGGGGCAGGTCATTCCGATCTCGGGGTGACATCGAGCGATCGCGGCAGTCTGGGGAGTGCGGAGCGTTTCGTCGATCTTGCGCACGTGAGCGGGACCGATGACCGTGACAAATTCACCGTTTAATCGAGCATGGCCTCGACGGTGGCGACAAAGTCGTCGAGCGAGCGATCCCCGCGAATCTCGATGCGTGGAAGGTCGATGGGATCGCAATTAAGGTCCGCCGGCCCGTGTCTGCTGCCGAAGCCGATCCGATAGCCGGACTCCTTGGCCAGTCTGCCGAGCCGTCGGTCGGTGACAGAGAAGGGTGCCGCGAACGCCGAGGTTGGCCGACCGGTCCAATGTTCGATGAACATACGAGAGCGCAGCAGTTCGGCGGCCAAGTCAGAACTCGACAGACCATCGATCGCGCGATGCGTCGCGAGATGGCTTCCGAAGAACGCACCTTCGGCGGCGAGCCGCCGCACCGTCCTGGCATCCATAAGCTGCGTCGGCGGACCGTTTTCGGAATCCCACTGCGCGCTTTCACCCACCAGGTCAGTCACCAGGAACACTTCCGCGGTCAGGTCGTTCGCGCGCAAGGTTGGCCAGGCATGGTCGGCAAAATTCTGGAAGCCGTCATCGAAGGTGATGAGCACTGGGCGGCCAGCGAAAGGCTGACGGTCGGCGATGGACCGTTCCAGTTGCTCGGACGTGGTCGCGTGAAAGCCATTGGCGCGCAGCCATGCCATCTGGCTGGCGAATGCGGCGGGCGTTAGCCGAAAACGGGCGAGGGCGGCCGGACCTTCTTCGGCGACGCTGTGGTACATGAGGACAGGGATACGTGGCCGCCGCTCGCTGCGCGCGACGTCGCGGCGCAAGGCCCGCGCCCCGCCCCAGACGATATTTCGGGCGACCCCGAGTCCGATAGGCGCGCGGATCGGCGCATGATCAATCCTCGGTTCCGTCACCACATCGTCCGGTGACAGGCGGCGGAATCGGTCTATGCGATAGAGCTCGGTCTGGATCGACTGCTCGAGGACGAGACCTTCGGTCGCTGCGAGCGCCTCTGAGATCGCTTGTGCCCCGAATGTGTTCCAGTCGAAGCCCGTCCTTTCAACATTGTCACGCAGCACGAATGCGTGGGCGCTGATGAAACTGCCGCCAGGCGCCAACGCCTCTGCGAATTTTTTGGCAACGCGCCGCAACTCGGCGAGATCATCCAGATAGTAGAGCACTTCCGAACAGAAGATCAGATCCACCTCACCCGGCAGCGTGTCGGCGGAGAAATCCAGTACGCCGAATTCAATATTCGGCTGATCGCTGCATCGCGCGCGGGCCCGTCCGACGGCTATGGCGGAGATGTCGGTTGCGGTCAGATGGCCCACTCGCGGCGCCAGCTGCCGCGTGAAGTGGCCCTCCGCGCAGGCCAGCTCAAGCGCCCGTCCGATGGGACCCGCAGGCAGAATCTCGAGCTGCCGCTCATATTTTTCCTGCTCATAGGACGAACCGTAGTTCCAGGGATCCTCGGTCGCGAAATAGCCATTCCAGAACGACGTGCGATCCTTGTCGTGCCTGTGCCGTGCGCGGCGCGGCGCCGCGGGAGGCTCCGCTGGTTCGGCGCTCGACCGGACCAATTCCCGCGCTTGCGCAGCCAATCGCGCGAGTTTGCCGAAGTGGCTGTCCGGATCAGGCCCGCGTTCGGCTGTGCCTGACAATGCCCCGGCTGGAACCGTGTTCGGAGTGTTGGCGCCAGCCTCCTTTTGCGGTGCGAAATACCGGATCAGTTCAATCCAATGATCCCTTGTCACTGTCCCGAGCACGCCGAATTGTACGACGGCCTCGATGTGGCCATCCATCATCAGGTAGGCATAGATTTGGTCGATTCCTTCCGGCAGTTCGGTCGAGGTCGGATTTCGAGCGTCGACGCGGATTCCAAGTGTTCGCGCCAGCCTGCGCGGCGCGCTAAGATCGTCGGCGTCGAGAAGCATTTGCTCAATCTGATACTGGATGCGGCGAGCCGCCGCGGGATTGGCCCAGACCTTGCCGAGTTCGGTAATCAACTCGGTGATGGCGCCGCCGAACCTTCCCCACCTGGCAGCCAGTTGCGCCGGCACAGACAGGCTTCCCACCGCAAGGGCGTTGACGGCTACCTTGGCGATCTCACTCGCCCACTTGCGTCCGGCCGGAAGCGCGCGCAGGGACTGCGGGTTGATCGAGCCCGAGCCGCCGCCGCAATCCGACGCGGCGTTCCAAAATGCGAACCACGCGAGTGCTTCGGAAGCGGTGCGGCCATCCGCCGAGTTCGCTCCGTTGGCGTGGATAGTCACCGGGTGTTTGACTCTGGAGTCGGCAGAGAAGCCACGGGCGATCACGATTTCCGCGTCGGCCAGCATCTGAGATGAATTGCGGGTGAGCGAGTTGGAGCTAGCCCGGTAAAAGGCGAGCGACTCGTCGACCATTACCCAATTTCTGCCGAGACGGGCGAGGCGCTGCCACAGATCCCAGTCGTCGCATGTGCGCAGCGACACATCGAAACCGCCTAACTCGACGATTGTCTCCCGGTCGACCAGCAGCGCGTGAGTGGCGATGGCACACCGGCGGGCAAATGTTTCAAAGGGCTGGACCGCAACCTCTGACGAGATGCTCAACGGAATAAGTTCGCCATCGGGCATCACGCACTGAGAGCCGCAATAGGCGGCCACTGAATCGGGCGCGGCCTCCAGTGCGGCTAGCATTTTCGCGAGGAAGCTGGCGTCTACCCAATCGTGTGCATCCAGAAACATGAGCCAGTGGCCGCGCGCCGCCGAAATCCCGCTATTGCGCGCGCCGGCGGGGCCATGCGCGCAAGAACTCAACGTCCGAAATCGGGCATCTTGCTCCACATAACCGGCAATGATCGCGGGGGTGCGGTCCGTGGAGGCGTCGTCGACGATGATCGTCTCCCAATCCACGATTTCCTGATCGAGGAGGCAATCGAGTGCGCGCGCCAGCGTTACCTCTGCGTTGTGCGCAGGAACCACGATTGAAACCAATGGATTATGCGCCATGCCGTCTTACCCACGCCTGGTTCGAAGGTACAAGAGTCCCAAGACATAGCCGGCGATTTCCCGCCAAAGGAAACGGTCATCGAGGATGCTGCGTCCAAACAGTCTCCCGTGACCTCTTCCGAGCCGTCGCGCCTCCATTTGGCTGCAGGGCGAGCTTGCTCCTGTCCTGCTAGCGACGTTAGAAGCCTGGCGCAGCATTTCATCCGTGCCGCCGAGATCGGGCGCCGGCTGTCGCAGATGCACGTCAAAACCAAGCATGCCGCATACTCATGTCGATCCCTGAAATCGGCACCATGACCACAAGCTGCGGTCCCTGGCACTTGGCTATGGCAAACTGGCGTCCTTTGCAATCGACGACGCAACAATGCAAGCCCACTGAAGTTTTGGTTGAATGACTGCCAGCTATTGGGGCCTATTGCTCTCTCTTATCGACCGAAACACCGCGATTCCGGGCTGCATTCTCGATCAGCGATTCCTCGTGTGAAAAGAAGATGCTCCTTCTACTGTTGAGCTCGCGCCGGAAGCTGATGGTGGCAGTATATAGCGGAGCGAGAGGCAATATGCTGCCCGCTGGAATAGCTATTTTAGCAATTTCTAATAAAAACTTGTTACTTAAATCTGCCTAAATAGATATACATAATGCCATTGTATCACTCGGCTTCATAGTAGATTTCGCCCGATAGCCAATTAGGTTAAATGGCTATGGTTGCTATCACAGAGAGGGGTGAGAGCAACACCTAGCGGTACTGGTGCTTTTTCTGCCAGTGCAAGAGGTGTAAAAAGAGCACCCAAATTGGCTTGCGCCAAGAAGATTCCGGCTTGCGGGCCGCGGATTTTGCTGGCATCTTCATCTGTTTATGGGTCTCTGCACTGTGGCAGGTGTTCAAATAGAGGGGTATAAGGATGGCCAAGGAATCTTCGAGTACTTCGAGTGCCGTTTCCTCCGCAAACAAGGCGGACGCAAATTTGATTGGTAATGCAGACGGAAGCGGGCTGAACTTCATGGCGGCCCAGGTTCGCGAAAACGGAGGCGCCGGCGACGCCGTAGGTGTCGACAAGATACGCGATCTGCTGTTCGGCAACCAGATGCAGGACTATGACCGCCGTTTTTCCAAGCTTGAAGAACGGGTGTTGCAACGCTTCAAGGATGTCGAATCCGAAGCCAAGCGCAATCTTGAGATGTACGAGTCAAATGCAAAGAAGCAGATCGATTCGCTCGCGGCGCAATTGCGGAACGAAAAAGACTCACGAGCCGATGCCGACAAGGAGATTGACCGGAATCTTCGCGAGCAAAACCAGGCACTTGAAAAGCAGGTGCGTGCGTTGTCGGATCAATTGAGCGCGCTTGAGCGGGACGTTTCGGACCGGATAAATCGAAACGATCATTTGCTGCGTGAGGAAATCAAGCAGAAGAATGAAGGCGTTCAGATGCTGATTGAGAAAATGTTTGCCGATCTCAGCAACGTTAAGACCGACCGAAATCTTTTGGCTGGCCTGTTTGTAGAGGTTGCGAAATGTCTGAATCAGGATCCCGTCGGCAGCAAGGGCAACTCGGATCGTAGCTGGAAAGTGAGTTGATGGGACCTTGACGTCAACCGTCGACCCAATCAGTCTTCCACAAAGAACAGCCTCGAACGATACAGAAATTGATCGCGAGGCTCTGGCTCGTCTTTTGGTCGAAATTGCCCGGAACGTTGATCCGGACTATCGTGCGCGTTTCGACGGAGTCCCAACCGCCGATCCTCGCATGGAAACGCTGCGCCAGTTGCTGGTCAGCCGCGAAATTTCGGAGCTTTCACGAGTTACGCATCTGCTGGACGAACCCGAGCAGCTTGCGGCAGCAGTGGGCGACATTCTTCCCAGTGCGGCCGCGCGAGCGCCTCATGCGCAGCTCGGCGAGGCGCTTGCGCCAGCTGTCGAAAGGGCTGTGCAACGGTCAATCCAGAAGAGCCCGCGCACACTGACGGATATATTATACCCGGTGTTTCTGCCGGCAATTCGCAAGTCGATCGGGGAAAAGATCGACCAGACCTTTCAGTCGCTGAACGAAACTCTAAGACATATATTTACCTGGCATGGGCTCAAGTGGAGATTTGAATCTTGGAGGACAGGAGCAAGCTTTTCGGAAGTTGTTCTTAAGCACTCTCTTGTTTATCGTATAGAGCATGCCTTTCTCATTCACCGTAATTCCGGTCTTTTGATAGCGCATGTAACCGCCGATAATGCAACGAGCGAAGATCCTCAACTCATCTCTTCGATGCTTAGTGCAATTCAGGATTTTGTGAAGGACTCGTTTAACGAGAAAGAGCAGAGCGGCCTGGACACAATTCGTTTTGGCGACCTTCGTCTCTGGTCAGAAGTTGGACCGTTTGCGACCCTGGTTTCGGTGATCCGGGGAAATCCGCCAGAGGGATTGCATGAAATAGTTCGCGATGTATTGCTTCGCATCCATGAGGAATCCTCACAGGCTTTAGAGCAGTTTGACGGCGACGGTTCGCAGTTGGCCAGCGTAGAGGCGCAGTTGCAGACCTGCGTCGAGCTCAAGCAGGAGGAATCAAACGAGGGATTTCCGTGGCTGGTGGCGGTGGTTGCCCTGCTGCTTTTGAGCCTGGCAGGCGGTTGGTACTTTCTTTCCTGGCAATCAGCGCAGCGCTGGCAAGCTTATGTGTCGCGCTGGCAGGCCTACGTGTCGCGACTGGAGGCCCAGCCGGGCATCATCGTTGCCGAACAACAGGCGCGCGACGGCCAATTCTATATTGCCGGCCTGAGAGACCCGCTTGCCGCCGACCCGCAGTCCCTGTTGTCTGGAACTGAGGTCGATCCCGCCCAGGTTCATTCGCAGTGGCAATTCTATCAGAGCCTTGAACCGGAGTTCGTGCTGAAGCGGCTGAAGGCGTCGCTGGCTCCGCCGGATTCAGTACGACTATCAATCGACAATGAGCGCATCGTTGCCGAGGGTGAGGCCCCCGACACCTGGATAGATCGGGCGCGTGCAGCGGCCCGACAGCTTTCGGCAGGCGGACCGGAATTCGACATCTCCAAGGTTCGTGACGTAAGCCCCGAAGTACTCGAGGCGAAGCGCTGGCAGGCCTATGTGTCGCGACTGGAGGCCCAGCCGGGCATCATCGTTGCACAACAAAAGATACGCGACGGCCAATTCTATATTGCCGGCCTGAGAGACCCGCTTGCCGACGACCCTCAGTCGCTGTTGTCTGGAACGCAGGTCGATCCCGCCCGGGTTCATTCACAATGGCAATTCTATCAGAGCCTTGAGCCGGAGTTCGTGTTGAAACGGCTGACGGCGTCGCTGTATCCGCCAGATACAGTACGACTTTCGATCGTCAATGATCGCATCATTGCCGAGGGCGAGGCTCCCGACACCTGGATAGATCGGGCGCGCGCAGCGGCCCGACAGCTTTCGGCAGGCGGACCGGAATTCGACATCTCCAAGGTTCGTGATGTGAGCCCCGAAGCACGCGCGGCGGAGCACTGGCAGTATTATGTGTCGCGACTTGAGGCCCAACCGGGAATTGTCGTCGCCCAACAATCGGCCAGGGGTGGACATTTCTATATTTCCGGCCTGCGAGACCCGCTTGCCGCCGACCCGCAAGCTCTGCTGTCCGGAACGGAGGTCGATCCTGCCCGCGTTCATTCACAGTGGCAATTCTACCAGAGCCTTGATCCGAAGTTTGTGGTGAAGCGGCTGACGGCGTCGCTGACGCCGCCGAAATCGGTCCGACTTTCGATCATCCAGGGTCGCATCGTTGTCGTGGGCGAGGCTCCTGCCGCCTGGATCAACCGGGCGCAGGCCGCCGCTGAACAACTTTCGGCGGACGGAGTGGTTCTGGATGTCTCGCAGCTGCGTGAACTGGACCTTGCAGAGCTCAATCATTTGAGAGAGGCCATCCAGACGACCGATATTTTCTTCTCTTCCGGCAAAGTTGTGCCGGGACCAGAGCAGACGCCGGTTCTCGACAGATTGGCGGATCAAATAAAGGAATTCGCCCAAAGTGCCCGCAAGTCAGGCGTAACTGCGCGGTTCATGTTGACCGGCCATTCGGACACCACGGGCCGTGAGACGGCCAACGCGTCGATCAGCGCCGCCCGTGCCGAGACAGTTCGTGCGCTTCTCAAAAAGCGCGGCGTCGCTCCGGAACTGCTGCTGGTTCGGGGTGCGGGTACCTTTGAACCGGCGGTGCCTGAAAATAGTCAGGCTGGTAGCTCCACCAATCGCCGGGTTTCGGTTACGGTAAACCTGGACTAGGGCGGAGCCCAAGATGTTGCAAAAAAAGATCTGTATGCTGGGCGGGTTCTCTGTCGGAAAGACGAGCCTGGTCCGCAGGTTTGTGAAAAGCATCTTTTCAGAAACCTACTTGACCACGGTGGGAGTGAAGATCGACAAAAAGAGTGTCGCACTCCCGGACAAAACAGTGGATCTGATTTTATGGGATTTGGCCGGCGAAGATGATATCGGCTCATTCCGCGTCAGCCATGTGCGAGGTGCGACAGGCCTCGTGCTTGTCGTCGATGGAACCCGCGCCGCTACCCTTACCGCCGCGCTCACGCTGCGCGAGCGGGTCGAGGCTGAATTCGGTGCTATGCCGTTCGTATTGCTTTTCAACAAATCAGATCTGGCCGATCGGTGGGTAATACCGGATAGAGAAATCGACGAACTGAGGCAACGTGGATGGCAGGTCTATCTGACAAGTGCGCTCTCGGGTGAGCATGTCGATGATGCGTTTCTTAAACTCGCTTCGATGGTCACCAAATAGACCATGCAAAGATTGCCAAGAGAGATCGGAAACTGGATTTACGATTTCTTCTACAACGAGCGTGCTATTGCGTATGTGAAAATTGACGCCCAGCTGCGGACAGCGGCGAAGGGCGGTAACGTTCAACATTACGGGCTCTCATCCCTTCGCATCGGTAAGCCTGTTGCCGATCAGCTTGAATTCATGGAAGGTTTGCTGCCTTGCCCGGAGCTTCCATTTCATATGCCTATGGTCGAACTGCCCAGCGGGCGTGTCGCGGACCTTCATCTTTTTGCTGATGATGACTGCGTGTGGCTGCTCTTTCTTGATGCCACTGCCGAACGCGACAACAAGCAGCGGCTTCAACAGAAGGCTTATGAAATGACTCTTCTGCAAGAGAGGGAGCGCCAACTCAACGAGAAGTTACATTCGGCCAATGAGGCGTTGAGGAAGAGTCAGGAGGGATTGTCGCGTGAATACCAGCGCGCCGAAGCCCTGCTCCTCAACATTCTTCCGGCATCGATCGCGGAGCGGTTGAAAGCGCACAAGAAAATTGCAGACAACCACGCAGAGGTGAGTGTGCTTTTTGCCGACATCGTCGGTTTTACGGAAAGAGCGCGCAGCGTCGGAGCGGTGACGACGCTCGCTATCTTGAATTACTTCTTCAAGGCGGCGGATCGACTCGCGGAACGACACGGCTGCGAAAAGATCAAGACAATCGGCGATTGTGTGATGGTGGTCGCGGGCCTGCCCACCGCGCGATCCGATCATGCACAAGCCCTCGCGCACTACGCAGTTGAACTGCGCAAGGCGGTCAAACGCGAGAGCTTCGCAGGAGAACCGATAAGACTGAGAATTGGAATTCACTCGGGACCGATCGTCGCTGGCGTCATAGGCAAAAGACGGTTCGCCTATGACTTGTGGGGCGAGACCGTTAATCTCGCCTCGCGTATTCAAACGTCCGCGGAGCCCAGTGAAATCCGTATTTCCGATGCAACGCGCCAACTGCTGGGACCAAAATTTGCTTGCGATCCACTTGAGGAAACGGAATTGCGTGGCGCAGGTCGTGTACGAATGTGGCGGCTCCCAGCCTGATTGTCGCTTGCCGACGCTGGAGCGCACTGCATCTCAAGCCGCAAATTATTAACGTGAAGATTTGATCAAACGGGACCTCGTTGGGCGACTTGCGACACAGCTGACATCAGTTCCTTCGGGTTGGGCGCCCCAAACATGTATCGCCCCCCCTCCGGAACCTCCGTGAAACTCCAGCGGACAATTCCCTGCCTGTCCAGCAGGAATTGACCGACCAATTGTCCGTGTCCTGTTGCGATCATCTGTTCGTCGGCTTCGGTCACTTCGTAAGGGTCCTTCCTATCGAGGATTTCGCTCGCTGCAAAAGGATCCATGGGACCGGGCAACTCGCCTGGTATGTCGACCCGCATATCCTTCGCTGCTGCCATCGAGACCTTGTACGGCCAGTTCGTCTCGTTTTGGGTGAATTCGAGATTGGGTAGTCCAAAAGCACGATGTGAAGCGCGTTCAGGGTCGGAGGCCGCAAGCAGGTTCGGCATCGGGTGGTAGCGGAAATAGAGACGCGCTCGTTCGATCGGCGTGTTGACCACCGTCAGGCTCTCCACGCCCCTTTCGCGCAGCTCCGGATCAAGCCGCGCCTGGGCGGCGATGTGGCGCCGGCAGAAGGCACAATGCAGACCTCGAAACAGGCCGACCAGCACTGGTTTTTGCCCGCGAAAGTCATCGAGGGCGATCTTGCCTTCCTGGGTAATGGCGTCAAGCACCAGGTTCGGCGCACGGTCGCCCGGTTGAAGCGGTACCAAGTCACTAGGCGCGGACATTTCCAACCCCTAACCCCGGCTAGTCGAGAAAAGGCAGCACCACAAGCGCTTCCGGGTCGAGCCCGTGCTGGGCGCATATACCCTGCGCCAGGGAAAAGTAGCGTTCGGCCTCGGCCAGATTGTCGAGGTCCAGATTAAGCGTTGCGAGACCATCATAGCACGGAAAGAGCAGTTGGGGCTCGCCCATTTCGCGGGCGACGTCCAGTGCTTCGTGGAACAGGCCAACCGCCAGTTCAGGACGGCCATTGCACTGGTGGATCTGCCCAAGCACGATCAACGGCACCGGCAGGTGCTCGCGCTGGTCGAGCGCCCGGTCGATCTCGATAGCCTTCTCGGCGGCAGGCACGCCCTCCGTTGGACAGCGATCCGTGAAAGTACAACAAGCGACCGCCAGATTGGCGAGGAGGCGGGCCTGGAAACCCAGATCACCAATATGGCGCGCCACGTCCAGACCGCGCCGACAGACCTCCATCGCCTTTGCCGGATCGATAGTCGTGTAGAGCACGCCGAGATTGGTGTAGCCGCGGCAGGCCGCACCCAGCAGACCTGCGGCTTCGGCCAATTCAATGCTGCGCTCGACCTGGCCAACGGCTTCACGGTTTCGTCCGAGGCGAGCCAGCGCAACAGCCTTGGTATTAAGTGCCTCGGCGGTCACAAGAGTGGCATCGCGTCCCACGTCGGAAACATGCTCCGTCGTCAAAGTGCGTACGCAATCCAGCGCCGCGTCCGCCCATTTTGCCGCGAGGGAGTGATCTCCGCTCCGGAACGCCTGTCGGCCACGTTCTTGCCAGAGATGCGCCTGCTCGATCGGGGCATCCGCTCCATCGAGGAGCGCTGCCGCTTCAGCATAGCGGGATTCTGCGTTGTCCCGCTTGCCGACGTCCCAGAGCAGCCGACCGACCTTACGCAAAACTCGCGCCGAAGCGACACGATCTGCCGACTGGCGGTATGCCAGCAACACCGCCTCGTAGTGGTGGTGCGCGACCTGGCGGCGGCCTGCCGGGCCGCTCAGATCGGCAATGCGCTCTGCAATTGCCAGTTTGAGCGGTGTTTGCCCGATCGCACCCAATGCGGTCAGTGCTCGCTCATAGAAACGAAGGGCGTCATCGTTGGCGTATATCATGCGAGCGCGATCACCCGCCGCCTGCAGGTAATGCGCGCCCCTCTCCCGCTCGGCGCTCTGTGCGAAATGATGACCGAGCACGGCCAAATCCTCGAGCCGTTCCGGCTTGTCGCCGCACAGTTGCTCCAAGGCAGCACCGACCCGTCCGTGGATGTCGGTCCGGCGTTGCAGGAGCAGATTCTGGTAGATCACGTCCTGCAGCAATGTTTGCGTAAAGCGGTAGCTTTGCGACGAGCCCGAGCCAGATCCGGCAACTTCCTCGATGATTTCCGCATCGCAAAGCAGTTCGCAGCCGGCTTCTAGCCGGCCGGGGTCGGATGTAACGGTTTTCAGAAGGGTGGCATCGAAGCGCGGGCCAATTACCGCGGCTTCCTGGGCCAACCGGCGCACCTCTTGGGGCAACCGGTCGACCCGAGCAAGCAACATTGCCTGGATCGTGGCGGGAATGCCGGTTGCGACTTCGCCTGCCACAGTCCGCCATCGCTGGCCCTCGCGCATCAATACACCGCGATCGATAAGGCCGCGAACGATCTCCTCTAAAAAAAGCGGGTTGCCGCCCGAGCGATCGAGGATCTGGCCGAGAAGCCCTCCTGCGGAGTTTACCCAGCTCTCGCCAAAAAGCGCCGCCAGCAGACTGCGTCCGTCATCATTGTTGAGCGGCGAAAGCCTGAGCGCCGTGTGACTGACCCGATTTGAATCGAGTTGGTCATTGTCCGGCGCTGGACGATGGGTGACCAGCAACATCAACCGTGTGCGTTCCAACCTGTCCATCACGAAACGCAGTGCCTCAAGTGACGCGGCGTCGGCCCAGTGCAGGTCTTCCACGACAATCAACAGCGGCGACAACGCAAGCCGCCGCTCGATGATTGTGCGGACTGCGTAAAGAATTTGCCGCCGCAGCTGCTCGGGTTCGACATGCTGCAAGGTGGCATCGGGGTCGCCAAGGCCAAGCACATGGTAAAGCAAAGGCATCAGTCGCTTCGCCTCTTCGCCCTGCAGGCCGAGATCGGTAAGCAAGGCTGCGAGCTTCCCCCTTATTTCATCCCCATTTTCGTTCTGCATCATCCCCGCAGCGCTGCGCACAACTGCGTCCAAGGCGCCAAATGATTGTTCGCCCAGCGGTGAGCACGCGGCCTGCCGCACGGCGACGTTGCGAAAACGATCCTCGTCGCCGACGCGGGCGACGAACTCCTTCACCAGCCGCGATTTCCCGATACCGGCCTCTCCGACGAGGCGAACAAGTTGGGCTGAGCCGCCGCACGCTTGGTCAAGGCTCGCCAACATTCTATGAAGCTCCGCACCGCGACCAATCATCGGCGCGCTGAGGCCGAGCGCCTCGAGCCCACGTGCTGCACGCGGGGCCGCAAGCGGTGCATCCAGTCGATGGACGAGCACGCTGCCGGCCTTGCCGCGAAGCACGACATCGCCCAGCGACTCGTAAGAAAAGGCATGCCGGGTCAGCCTGTGAGTGAGTTCGCCTACCAGCACCTCACCCGGTGCGGCCAGCGATTGCAGGCGCTGCGCCGTATTCACGGTGTCGCCGGTCACCGAATAGGATTTGGCGGTGCCGATGCCCAATCCGCCAGTAACAACCGGACCGGTGTTTATGCCGATGTGGAGTAACAGAGGCGAGCCGGAGTGGGGGGTGCCTTCACCGAGCCGCGCCGTCCGGGCGATCATGTCGAGAGCGGCGCAAAGCGCACGTTCCGGGTCGTCTTCATGCGCCACGGGCGCACCGAACAAAGCGAGCAGCGCATCGCCGATGAATTTGTCGACGAAACCGCCAAAGTTTCGCACGGCCGCCGTCAATTCCTTGAACAGCGCGTTCTGCAGAGCTTGCATCACCTCGGGGTCGAGCTGTTCGCTGAGTGCCGTGAAGCCGCAAAGGTCGGCGAACAGGACCGTTACCGTCCGGCGATCGGCGTCAGAGACGGGATGCAGCCCATAGCTTTCGATGTTCGTAGGCAGCGACAGGATTCGAGAAGGCGGCACGATGGTCCCGCTTGGTTTCGGAACAGACCGTTCGGCGGCTTTTGCGGACGCACCAAGGCTTGCCCCACATTTCGGACAGAACTCGAAATCAGGTGCGCAGGGGTAGCCGCAGCTGGCGCATGGCACAGGCTGGCGCCTGCCACACTTCGGACAGAAGGCGTAACCGCCCTCAATCTCGAAACCGCAGCCCGAGCAGTCCATGGAAACCTCACCCGAGCATGATGCCGAAAAGTGTGAAGCGGTTTTCGGACCACATCCTGCTCTGTCTCTTTGACCTAGAGATGGATTCAGATTTCAGGTCGATTCGGCCTGCAATCATCCGGCTCTTGGGGCCATGACTCGTGATCTCGCCACGCCCTTCACGGCCAGGGTATTCACAATGATGAACCGATAGCCGTCAACCGGCAAGCGGCAGCAAATGGGCATCCGTGGGTCCGGTGGCGGAGCGTTGCCGATTCGGACGGCTGCTTGGCCGTCGTTGCGAAGTTCTCTCTTAGCCCTCCATCTTCCTGCTATCATGGAGATGAGGAGACGGACCTTGAGCGAGAATCGCAGACTAGTCGCAATCCTGGCTCCAGATGTTGTTGGATACAGCCGGTCGCCGGCGCGGACGAAGATTCGCCTCGCGTCTGGACGGCGCCGCGGCGCTCGGCGCCATCTGCCTGTCCGAGGACGCCATCGCCAGGTCAAGGCGAGTCTCGACCTCTCGGTCAGCGATCTCGGCACGCGTGGGCGGCATGGCAGGAACTGCTCGCGTCAATCCTGACTATTCGCTGGAATACCGTCGCAAAGTCTTGCCTTACAAGAACCATGCCGATTTCGAACTCATGATCGACGGGCTCCGCAAGGCCGGAATAGTGCAATGACAAATGAGGGCATGCGGTCGGATCAGACGCCAAAGGCTCGGCCGATCTTGCGCCATCGGGCGTTTTCACGAACCAGTTTCAGGTCGTCGGTCGTCTCGGCAAAGGTGTGCGAACGGTAGTGCCCGAGCAGGTCAGGAAACAGCCTCCCTGCCGGCAGGCCGGCGACCTGTTCGCGGACCGACATTTTTTCATCGATGACCCGGGTGCCCCAGGCATTTTCCCGAACCTGCAACTCGGCAGCCAGACCGCGCTCTTCCGGCGCGGTTTCATCCAGCGCGGCCAGCAGGATCGAGTGGAAAAGCGCTATATAACCGATCTGCCTCAGGCCGCCCACGACCCGCACGCGAGGCAATATGGCAAGAACGAGGAACGTCAGGAACAAGTTCGGCAGCAGCACGCCGTCCAGCAGCGCCTGCTTGAGATGCGCCCGCTCGAACGGGATGGAAAGACCATTCGGCCTTTCAGGCTCGATCAGGTGCCCGTTCTCGAGGACGAGCTTGCGCACGCGCTCCTCGCGAATGCCCCAGAAATAGGCCGTGGCATTGGGCAGGAATCTGCCAAATGGGCCCGATTCGGTCTCTTGCAGGGTACGTTCGAGACGCTGACGCCTTGCGGGCTCAAGGAGCAGCTTGGAAAGAAGGCTGCCGTCATGGTCCAGATGCCGCGCCACGACGGAAGCCGCGAGCCGGTCATCGATGAACACCGGCCGAGCCATGCCGGAACGATCCCAATCGGCGACCAGATCCTCGTTGAGTTCTGTCAGTGCATCTGCGGCGGTTCCAAACACCTTGTCCTGGCTGGCGAGCAGTGTGCCCAGCCAGCGGCTGGCATCCGTTTCGTCGCCCACCGCTTTGAGCGCCCGCTTGTTGAGGGTGACCGGGCCGGCCGCGCAGGCGCTTTTGCGGCATAGTTTGTGGCGCCCCATGCCAAACAAGTTGACCTTGTCGTCGCCGACATCGAGCCATCCCGGCCCCTCCCGGCCAATTGTCTCCATGGTCATCGTCGTTCCCATGAAGCCGACGAAGGCCGACAGCCCGTTTTCGACCGCGGCGAGCCAGGCAAACAGGAGGGCATCGAAGGTGATCCGGTCCATCAGCAGCAGGCAGTGTAGGCCGGACTGGATCACCGGTCTGTGGTCGAATTCTTCGAGGGCCTTGACGACCTCTTCAGGCTGCATGATCAAACTAAGGCGCTGGTGCAGTATATCGAGCAGGATCGAGCGGGCAGCGATCGCCGGACCCGAAGCAGGCCTTGCCACCGGCCGCCACAGATGGCGGGCGTATTCGGAAACCGGTGCATTCCAGTTCTGCTCGATGTCACGCACGACTTCCGGGCAGAGCAGTGACAGCACTGCCAGAATATCCACCGGAGCCTTAAGGGTCGGATCAAAGTCCCTGGTCATCAGAACCGCAGCCGGGCCATGCTCAGAAGGTCGTGATACCGTCCTTCGGTAAAGCCGGCCTTCACATGCCGGCCTTCGACCTCGAAGCCGTGGCTTGTGTAGAGGCGGATGGCCGGTTCATTGTCGGCATAGACGGTCAATTCGACTCGCTTCAGGGCGCGCCAGTTGTCGGCCACGTCAAGCAGCGCGCCAAGTATGGCAGAGCCGATACCCTTGCCGACAAAGCCATCGTCAAGGCCGATATTGATCTCGCCGATGTGCGAACGGCGCGGCGAACCCTGCACGACAAGGCTGCCATGGCCGACGACCTTGCCGTCCAGCTCGGCAACGATCCAGGTGGTTTCCTGGCCGGACTTGGTGATACGCCGTTCTACCTGCTCCACCATCTCGAATGGCATCCTGAGCGTGCCCCAGCGGAAGCCCGGCATGTTGAAGATGGCGCAAAGCGCCTCCGCATCGCTTGGCCGAATGGCCCGGAGTTGCGGCTGGATTTTCTTTGGGAATGGCGAGGTCGTGCTGGTCATGGCTTTCCCGGCAAAGGCAATAGGCCCGGCACGATGCACCGGACATCATCTGAAAATCCAGCCATCTCATCATCCTATGATGCCGATTGCGCGCTGAAGTACCGGGAGACGGCGTAGAGTTTGAAGATGCCGCTGATTCCGATCCAGCCGAAAAGGGCGAGCCAGCACAATGTTCCCGTCGCCGTCCAGTCGATCCGGTGCATTACGGCCTCGGTGATGACAAGGCCAAGGATGGCAAACAAGCCGACCAGAAACTGCGCCAGACCGAGCACCAGCAGCTCTTCGCGCGGCGCGCTTTTCCAGACGAGATATGTGCCGCCCGCTCCGGCGAGGAAGATGGCGCTGTAGACCTGAGCGTGGAAGGCGTCGATCGGCCACGGCCAAAAGCCGCCGAATGTCAGGGGAAACAGCAACAGACCGACGCCATAAAGCCCAAGGATCGCCATTTCCATCGACATATAGCCGCGCCATGCAGAGTTTAAGGTCACGCCCTTTGCGGAAGGACGGCCCCCGGCCCGTAACAGGAACAGCCCGGATACCGCGACCGAAGCAAGATAGACCAAGAACCAGAGCCAGGGCGCTTTCCGCTCGAAGTTGAAATAGCCGAGATTGATGAACGAAGCCGCCGAAACGATGACGGTGAAGATGAAGGCCATGACAAGCACTAGCCTGCCTGGCGACCAGCGATTCCAGACCAGCAGCGCCGCCATCACGGCCATTTCGGCGGTGTAGAAGCCGCCGAGGAAGCGGGCGTTGAACGGCGTGACGGCCCAAGGCCAGCGCGGCCTGACCAGCGCAGGCGCGAAAAAAAGGCCGGCGCCGACAATCAGGACGATGATGACCCCCGCCGAGAAAAGCCGCAAGGCCGCGGGAAATGGCGGGTTGTCGGGTGTCGGCGCGGGAGAAAGTCCCAAAGATGAATACCCCATGGACCCACCATAGTACCGCTTGCGATCGGTGAAAATCCCGACGGAATTGACACGTCGGCGGGCTTTTCCATTCGAATGGCCGTACGATCCGTTTCGAAGTAAGATGGAGCGCTCGGAACGAAGACCGGTTCCGGTCAACCACCTCGGGGGTGCATTTTCCGGAGCCTGCACGATGACCGAAATTCAGGATCTGTTCTCGCTTTTGCGGCAATCGACCGATGTCGATCCCCAGGCAATCGACGCGATCCGGCGGACCATCGCGGAAGGCAAGGATCATGAACTTTGCCGCATCAATGTGCCGGCTTTCGCCAGCAAGCATGGCCTCGACGAGGAACGCGCCATCAGCGCCTTCCTCCATGCGGCGCGGGTAGGCATCTTCGACATTTCATGGAATGTTCTGTGCCCCGGCTGTGGCGGCGTGCTCGACACCAACGCTACGCTGAAAACCCTGCAGAAGGACGAATACACCTGCGCGCTATGCTCCGAAGGCTATTCGCCGACCCTCGATGAGATGGTTGAGGTGACATTCACCGTCAGCCCTCGCGTGCGCAGGATTGCCGCCCACAATCCACACGAACTGCCGTTGGTGGAATATTTTCGCCAGATTTACTGGGGATCCGGCGTCGATCTGCCGGAAGAGGGTTTGGCGAAAAACATAGAAGCGTTCTCGCTGGAGGATATCGAGCTGGCGCCGGGTGAAAAGGCCGTTCTGCCCATACAGCTTCCGTCCGAATTCATCATCGTCTTCGAGCCGGTCACCCATTCAGCGCAGTTCATCGACGCGAAGGGCGAACCAACAAAAGAGCGGCGAAGCCTGTCGTTGGCTTTCGACCGCGACCATGTCCAGAACCAGACACTGGAAATGCAACCTGGTCCGCTGCGTATTTCGCTGGAAAACAGGACCGACACCCGCGTGCTGCCGGCAGTCTTCATCGCCGGCGAGGCATTGCATAATCTCCTGGGCAAACGCCGGCCTTTTCTGACCGCCAAGCGCCTGCTCACCAACCAGACGTTCCGCGACCTCTATCGTACGGATACGCTCGACATCAACCAGCGCCTGAAGATCACCAGCCTCACCTTCCTGTTCACCGACCTGCGCGGATCGACCGCGCTTTACGAGCGGGTGGGCGACCTTTCAGCCTTCGATCTCGTGCGCGTGCATTTCCAGGTTCTGCACGAGATCGTCGCGGCGGAGGCAGGCGCGGTGGTGAAGACCATCGGTGATGCGGTGATGGCGACATTCGCGACGCCTGATCGCGCGATGGCTGCGGCCCTCAGGATGCGTGATGCCATGCGTGCGCTCAATGACAGAAGCGGGCGCGAGGATCTGCTGCTCAAGATCGGTGTCCATGCCGGCCCCTGCATCGCCGTGTCCATGAACGAGCGACAGGACTATTTCGGCCAGACGGTCAACATTGCTTCACGGGTCCAGAACCTGGCCAACGCACAGGCTATCTTCGCAACCCGCGCGGTGGTCGACGACAATCTCACCGCCGATCTGTTGCGCAGGAACGCTCTGACGCCCGTGCCTCACGAAGTCTCGCTGCGCGGCATCGAGCGGGAGATCGCGGTGTATACAATCCCCTGAGCAATTGGGCCGTCCAGAGCAATCCCAGGGAAAGTGTAAACGGTTTTTCGGGAAAAACGCGTAGCACTTTCCCTTGGAATTGCGGTGGAGCAGCGTTTGCGTGAAAAGATGAGGCGCTCTCGGCCGCTCACACGCGCTTGCAGAGGAAATAACGATCGGCGGGTTCTGAAGTCGGCGCCGGGAGCCGTTGCAGCAGCGGGTGATCGAGCGGCGTGCCACTGACCGCGAAGCCGCCGACCCGAAGCAGGCTCGCAATCAGATCGGGAAGCCAGGTAGCAGTCACTGCATCCCGATCGTCATAGCCGGTGCCGATGTCGGCATGAACAAGGGCGGCTTCGATGCCAATGAACTTGCGGGCCGTCTCGCGTATTTCGCCGAGCACGAGGTTTTCGGCTTTGGGAATTGAGCTGGCATGTGCGCCGACTTCGCGATCGAACACCACGATCCGGCGCCCGGGCAGGCGCTCGCGCAGATGGTGGAACGTCCGACCGTTGCCGAGGCCGAGCTCGAATACAAGCCCCTCCATCTTCGCCACCTCGACGCAGACTTGGTCGAGAATGTCGCGCTGTGCGGTCATCCTGCTGATGAAATTCTCGAGGCGACTCATATGCTTTTGTGTGTCCTGAACCAGCAAGAGATCGTCAATGCCGCCGACAAGAACTGTTCACGGGTGAATCCCGAAGGCGCAGTGCCAAACTCGATCACGTGTCGGCACATATAGAGGCGGACCATGAACACTGCAACAACCGTACAGGCAGCCGGCAAGGATCATACCGGGTGGAATAGGCGGCACGGCGCGCGGCAAAATAACAACCTCACTTGTAGGGATCTGCGGCGTCCCGCAAGCCGTCACCGAGGAAGTTAAACGCCATGATGACGAGAATGACGGGAAGCATCGGCAAAAGCAGCCATGGATAGAATGCGATCACGCTGACGCTGCGCGCCTCGGTGAGCAGGATACCCCAGCTGGTTATCGGCGCTCTCAGGCCGAGCCCGAGGAAGCTCAGCGCCGTTTCGCCCAGGATCATGCCAGGAATGGAGAGCGTCGCCGTCGCGATCAGATGCGACATGAAGCCGGGAATGAGATGCCGGCCGATGATGCGGCTGCTCCCGGCGCCCATCAACTGCGCGGCCAGAACGTAATCCTCCTCGCGCAAGGCCAGAAGCTTTGAACGCACGGCCCGCGCCAGTCCGGTCCAGTCGAGCACTCCGAGGATCACGGTGATGCCGAAATAGATCAGGATCGGACTCCAGGTTATCGGCATGATCGCCGCCAGGGCCAGCCATAGCGGAATGCTGGGAATCGATTGCAGAACTTCGATTATCCGTTGAACGATCAGGTCGAAGATACCGCCGTGATAACCGGCCAGTCCGCCGATGACGATGCCGAGCAGGAAGCTGAAACTGATGCCGACGAGGCCGATTGTCAGTGAAATGCGTGCGCCATAGATCATGCGCGAGAGCACGTCGCGCCCCAGCCTGTCGGTGCCGGCCAGAAAGAGCTGGCCGTTTTCGGCAGCGCAGACAAAATGCCTGTCACCTTCGATCAGGCCCCAGAACCGGTAACTGTCGCCCTTGCAGAAGAAACGGAGCCGCTGAACATCGCCCTGGTCGTCGATGTAGTTCCGCTTGAGCGTGTCCATGTCCAGCGTCATCTGGCGGCCATAGACGAACGGCCCGACGAACTCGCCGTTGTGGAACAGGTGCACCTGCTGCGGCGGCGAATAGATATAGTCCATGTTGCGCGTGTGCAGATTGTATGGCGCCAGAAACTCGCAGATCAATATCCCGAAATAAAGCACTATCAGGAATATGCCGGATACAAGGGCAAGCCGGTGCATGCGGAATTTCCACCACATCAACCGCAACTGCGACGCCTGAAAGACCTTCGACTGCTCCGCCGTCATCGCCTCGACCGACTGCAGGTCAAAGGGCGCGCTGGAAACGTAGTGTTCTAGTGGAGCACCCGGAGCGGGGAGCGGCGAATCCGTCTTCATTTGGTGCTGCCGCCCTGCAAACGAATTCGTGGATCAAGCACCGCCAGCGCCAGGTCGGAAATCAGGACACCGATGACTGTCAGGAAGGCCAGGAACATCAGGAACGACCCCGCCAGATACATGTCCTGGCTTTGCAAGGCCTTGATCAGCATCGGCCCGGTCGTTTCCAAAGACAGCACGATCGCGGTGATTTCGGCGCCGGAGATGATGGCCGGCAGGATGGAGCCGATGTCGGAAATGAAGAAATTGAGCGCCATGCGCAGCGGATATTTGACCAGCGCCCTGAACGGATGAAGACCTTTGGCGCGTGCGGTCACCACATATTGCTTGTGTAGCTCATCGAGCAGATTGGCGCGCAGCCGCCGGATCATGCTTGCCGTGCCGCCGGTGCCGATGATTAAGACCGGGATCCAGAGATGGGCGAGTATCGACTTCGCCTTGGCCCAGCTCATCGGCTCGCTGAGATATTGCGGGTCCATGAGATGGCCGAGGGACGTGCCGAACCAGATGTTGGCGAAGTACATCAGGATCAGCGCCAGCATGAAGTTCGGAATGGCAAGGCCTAGGAGGCCGAAAAAGGTCAGGCCGTAATCGCCCCAACTGTATTGATGCGTCGCGGAGTACATGCCGATCGGAAAGGCGATGAGCCAAGTGAAGATGATCGTGACGAAGGAAACCAGCACAGTCAGCCACATTCGGTCCCCGACGACGTCGCGAACCGGCAACTCATACTCGAAGGAATAGCCGAAATCGCCGTGCAGCATCCCGCCGACCCAATAGAAGTAGCGAATGATCGGCGGCTTGTCGAAACCATATTCCTTGCGCATCATCTCGATGCGATCGGAATCCACCCCTTCGCCCTGTGCCCGAAGCTCGGCGACATAGCTGTCGAAATAGTCGCCGGGGGGAAGTTCGATGATCGTGAACACCAGCGCTGATATCACCAGCAGCGTTGGAACCATCACAGTAATGCGCCAGACAATATATCGAAGCACGCTCAGGACTCTCCAAGCCAGAATGTATCCGGCATGTAGACACCGAAATAGGCGGTCGGATCGTAGCCGAAGAGCGCCTTGTCAGGCAGATTGCGCAGCCGTGAGGACACCAGAATCGGCTGATGCGTTCCGTTCACGGTCCCGATCGAAAACACCTGATCGGTGTAGATCGACAGCATCGAATTCCAGATTTCGGCGCGCTCTGTCGCTTCGGTCGATGCGTTCCAGCGCTTGAGCAAAGCCATCAACTCGATCACTTCAGGAAGATCGGGCGCCTCGCCCATCTTGCCGTGAGACAAGTAGTGAGCACCCCAGAGCGGCCATTGCAGTTGATCGTCGATGGTGGGGGCCAGCTGGCTCGGGTTCATGTCGGCGGTCGGCACGCCATTGTCGATGCCCGACCACATCGACATCATGATCTGGCCGCCAAGCGCGCGGCTGCGGAAGATGTCGCGCTGCGAAGTCCGGATGAACAGGGCGATGCCGATCTTTCGCCAGTGATCGGTGATGAGTTCAAGCGCGTCGGTTTCCAGTGTGCTTTCGCCGGCGGTTTCCACGATTATCTGGGCAGAGCGTCCATCGGGAAGTATCCGCAGGCCGTCATCGTCACGTGCCAGAAGCCCGACCTCGTCGAGCAGTGCATTGGCCTGCTCGGGATCATGGGCAACCCAAGCTTTAGCGAATTCCGGCCGGTAGAGCGGGCTCTCGGACAATACGGTATCGGCGCTTTCCTGCGCCAATCCGTAGAACACAGCCATATTGATCTCGCGCCTGTCCACGGCGAGCGAAAGTGCGCGGCGCACGCGCACGTCACGCAGAAGGCCACGCCACACCTGGTCGGCGCAATTCAGATTCGGCAGCAGCGCCAGCCGAGAACCCTGTGTACGTTTCCACAGGTGCATCTTCACCGGATAGCGCTTCTCCGCGTCTTTCAGGAAGGAGTAGTCGCTGAAGTCAATTCCCATGCATTGCAGGTCGCTCTCGCCCGCACCGGTCTTGGCGGAGATGATCGCCGATGAGCTGACATTCATGATGATCCGGTCAACATAGGGCAGTTGCCGGCCGTTCTCGTCTATTCGATGAAAGAACGGGTTGCGCTCGAAGATGAATTGCTCGGCCGGCGGCTTGGTCCGGTTCTGCCAGGGGTCGAGCGTCGGCAGTTCCGGGTTCTCCGGGCGATACTGCCGCGACATGCGGATATGCAGGAGCGTCCATTTCTGGGTCCGGTTCTCCTTCATCAGGCCGGCGAGCCGGAATGAATCCTGATATTTCTTGTGGAACTGCTTGAGATAGGCGGCCGGCAGGACAAGCGATAGCGGCGAAGCGGCAGCGAGCTTGGGCAGGAAGTCTGGA